>NZ_CP119810.1:0-300000 GCF_029338395.1 Halorussus caseinilyticus | reverse complement strand
GCTGGGCGCGGGAGGCATGAAAGTCGCGGGGGCCGAACAACTCGTCGAGGACTTCGACCGGTTCGGCTATCCCCAGTGGTTCCGAAGCGTGACCGGCGGCATCGAAGTGGTGGCGGGTCTCGCCCTGTTCGCCAGTTTCGTCACGACATCGACGGCGGCGCTCGCGGCGGGTCTCGTCGTCGCCGCGGTGATGGCCGGGGCCGTCGTCACGCACGCCCGAGCGGGAGACGCCACTTCGGAGATGGTTCCGCCCGCGGCGCTGTTCGTGCTGGCACTGGTCGTCAGTTCCTACAGCGCAGGTTTCCTCGGATAAGGAAACCGCGTTCGTCGGGTCGAAAAAGAAGCGAGCGAGTCGATTAAACTTGCTGTTCTTCGAGGTCTTCCAGCACGACGGCCAACCCTTCGGTGCCAAGGTCGTACACCGTATACGTGTTCGGGTACCACCCGTCGTAGGGGTAGACGGTGGGTTGGGCGACCGGTCGCGCGTCCTCGCCGCTCAGGTTCGAGAGGTACTCGCGGGTGAGCATCGGCTCGACGAAGTTGAGTTCGCCCGCGCCGTCGCCGTTCAGGTCGTAGGCACCCCAGAGCAGGGTGTTGGTGAACTCGCCGCCGTTGAGTTCCGGCGTCGTCGGGTCGATGAGGTGTTCGCCCATGTGCTTGACCGTCACGTACTCGCCGGTCTTCGGACTCGGAACGCGGGCGAATCCCTGCGGCATCCGTTCGGCGGGAATCTCGTAGTCAGCGACCGACTGCTCGATTCCGTAGACGGTCTCAACGTCCTCGAAGTGGAAGTGAACGTCGAAGTGGGGAACGTCGTGAACGCCGCTGGGCGGGTGGCCGTTGGGGTTCCAGTTGAATCCGAGGAACTCGAACGGCGCGGGCGCGGTGTCGGGGAACGGCACGGCGAACTCCTTGCTCATCGCGCCGTGAATCACGGTTCCCTCGCCGCTCTCTTGGAGTTCTTCGGCCGACGGGAGACCCGAGAGCGCCCCGTCGCTGAGGTGGACGCCGACGAACTTCGGCAGACCGGTGAAGTCCACCGACGAGAACGTGGTGAGTCGGCCGTTACCGAGTTCCACGGAGTACTCGTCGGCGTAGTCGTCCAGCACGGTCTGGGGGTCGTCCAACAGCGACGCCCTGCCGTCGCTCGCGCTGGCGACTCCCGTCGCCGCACCGAACGCGACGGCAGTGCCGAGTCCTTTCAGAACGCTTCTTCGAGTCCGTCCGCCAATCCGCGAGTCGTCATCGTTCGACATGGTAAACACGATGGTAGTATCGTATAAATTATTATTGAGTGATTGTATTTTTCTTAAAATATATTCTTTCGAAGTAGAAATTTAATGTGGGTCGCCCGCCACGTCAGTTTTCGTCGCGGTCCGTGCGCGGCGGGAGGTTCATCTCGACGGTGCGGAGAACGCCGCGCAGTTGCGCGGCGTTCCGTTCGAGGGCCGGAATCTCGCAGTCCTCGGCGAGTCGTTCGAGCGAGGCGAGTTCCTCGCCGATGGTCTCTACGTGTTCGCGCATCTGTTCGTGTTTCTCTGCCTCGGGTTCGAGCGATTGCTGTCGGTCGGTCATTGTTCGTACTGGGTTCGGCGGGTGCGGGCGTCGGTGAATCGGTCGCTCTTCAGTTCGTTGCGGTCCAAGGTTCCGGGACTCGACACGTCCACGTCGAAGCTCAGGTGGGTCCGCTTTTTCAGTTCCTTGTCGAGTTCGGTCGCGATTCGGTCGGCGTCGTAGTCGTACTCCCCGTCGGCCTCGACCCGGAGTTCGAGAGTGTCGAGGTCCTTCTCGGGGTGGTCCTCGATGCGCACGCGGAACTCGTTGGTCACGGGGTCGTAGCCGTGAACCACGTCCTCGACGGCACGGGGCGACAACAGCGTGCCGTTTATCGTCCGGAACTCGTCTTCGCGGCCCAGAACGCCGCCGTCGGTCACCCGGAACGTCCGGCCGCAGTCACAGGACTCCTCGGCGAGTCGAATCCGGTCTTTGAGTTCGAAGCGGACGTAGGGTTGGGCGGAGCGATTCAGCGGCGTCACGACGAGACGGCCCGTCTCGCCGGGACCGACGGGTTCGTCGTCCCCGTCGAGGACTTCCACGAGGAAGCGGGCCTCGTTGAAGTGGAGTCCGAGAGTGTCGCCGTCGCAGGCGAATCCCCACGCTCCCGCCTCCGTCGCCCCGGCGTGGTCGTACACGTCTGCGCCCCAGAGCGCTTCGAGTTCGTCCTTCGTACTCGGGACGCTGGCACCCGGTTCACCCGCGCAGACGACGGTCTCTATCGCCGTCTCCGCGAGGTCGATTCCCTCCTGTTCGGCGACTTCCGCGAGGCGGAAGGCGTAGGTCGGCGTCACCGCGACGACGGTGGGGTCCAGCGTCTCGATTTTCTCGACTCGCTGTGCCGAGGACATCCCGCCGCCGGGGATGACCTCCGCGCCGATTCGCTCGGCGGCGGCGTGGGCGGCCCAGAACGCCACGAAGACGCTGTAGGAGAACGGGAGAAACACCCGGTCGTCGGGTCGGACGCCCTGCGCCCAGAGGACCGTCGCCCACGAGTCGGTCCACCACTCCCAGTCGGGGAGCGAGTCGGCCTGTCTGACGGGTCGGCCGGTGGTTCCGGAGGTCTGGTGGTACGAGACGACCGACTCCGCGTCCTCGGCGAGGAGGTCCCCGTAGAGTCCGTCGCCCTCGCGTTGGGCCTCCCGGAGTTCGTCTTTCGTCGTCGTCGGGAGTTCGCGCACGTCCGCCAGCGACGTGATGTCGTCGGGAGAGATGCCCGATAGCTTCTCGGCGTAGAACGGGGAGTCGTCTTTCGCGTGTTCTACCTGCTCTCGAAACTGGTCGAGTTGATACGCCCGAAGGTCGTCGAGCGCCATGGTTTCGAGGATTGGATTCCACATCTCGCTCATTTTTATCAACTACTGTAAGGTAACGTAATATAATTATGTTACTTCAACGTTGGTACTCCGGCCAGATGTAACGAGTTCGGTAGTTCGAACGGCGACGCTATCCGGACGGACAGCGCCGTCTCGTCCGAGCGCCGCTTTTCTGATAAAAAATCAGATGTTTCGAGCTACGCCACGTCGTGGCGAAGCACGCCGACGCCCTCGACTTCGACTGCCACCTCGTCGCCGGGTTCGAGTGGGGCCACGCCCGCGGGCGTGCCGGTCGAAATCACGTCGCCGGGTTCGAGCGTGAGGTAGGTCGTAATCTCCTCGACGAGTTCCGGGACAGACCAGATGAACTCCTCGCGCGAAGACGATTGGCGGGTCTCGCCGTTCACGCGCAACTCGACGCTGGCGTCGTCCGGTACCTCGTCGGGGGTTGCCAGCACCGGGCCGAGCGGTGCGGAGTTGTCGAAGGCCTTCCCGCGGACCCAGTTCTGCTCGCGGTCTTGGTCGTCGCGGTTCGACACGTCGTCCATGCAGGTGAATCCGGCGACGTACTCCATCGCCTCGTCCGCGGCGACGTGCCGGGCCTGTTCGCCCATCACGACGGCTAACTCGGCCTCGTGGTCCACCCGCTCCTTTCCGGCGGGGAGCGACACGGTGTCGCCGTGGCCCGACACCGCGTTGGGGGGTTTGAGAAACAGCAGGGGTCGCTCGGGGGGTTCCTTGTCTCGCTCGGCGGCGTGGTCGGCGTAGTTCAGGCCCACGCAGACGATTTTGGTGGGGTCGCTCGGCGGGAGGACCTCGACTTCGGACTCGTCGTAGGTCCGGTCGGCGAACTCGATGCCGTCGTCGGTCCACTCGCCGACGCGGGTGCTTCCCGCCGGGTCGCGGAATCTGACTTTTCGCATGGTCCGAGGTGCGCGTCGGGGCGGTAAAGAGGTTCGCGGTCCGGCGAAATCTTCGCGTTCTTCGCGGCGGGGACGCGGCGAGGGGTGACGAGAGTAATGGAAGCGACCGGCCGCAGGGGACGCGCTCGGCCGACCAACCGACAGCGAACGCTCGGCCGACCAACCGACAGCGAACGCTCCGCTGACCAATCCACCGGGGGGATAAAGGGGCCGCCCGCTCGCGTCCAGTTCAGTCGCCTCAGCGACCCTTATCCGAGCGAACACAGTGAGCGAGGATATGTCGCTGAGCGACCGCGAGCGGGCGGGGGCTTTCTGAGCGTTTATTACGACGGTTCCTGCGGTTGCGATGACTGTACGAAGCGAGCGGGCGGGGGCTTTCGAGGACTTCTCTCCGGCAGTTTCGGCGGTAGCGGTACGGAGCAAGACGGCCGAGACGAACAGCAGAGACGGAGAAGCTAGCGACAGGCTTGAACCAATCATACCGCACAGCACCGCCGCCGCGGGCCACGTCTTCCCCAACCGACTCCCTCACTCGTCCCCTTCGGGGACTCGTTCAGTCGTCCACCGTCGGAAGCGAGTCCCGACGACCTCGCACGGATGGGCGCGACCACTTGCGGGTCGCGCCCGCGCGCGCTGAGTCGTATTAGGTTAGTCTCGTGAAACCCGAGCAATATATAGACAGTTCTAAGACGTATAAACAATTGTCAAGCAAAGTGAAAAGCACGTCTGAAATAGCGAAATTAGTCCCAAAGCCAATTACGGATTCGGCTTCGGGAGCGACCGGTGTTTCCGCGGCGGGAGCAGGAAGTTCCCGCGCCGGAGGACCTCCATGTACTGGAGGATGCCGTTGTTGTTCTTCTGACCGACCGCCGACTTCTCGGCCACGTCCTCGCCGTTCATCGCTTCGCGGGTGTCCACGAAGTCAGAGATGGTGCGCTGGACCGAGACGAAGTGCAGACCCGCTTGCCCGCCGTCCGTCGAGTCGAAGTCGCGGCGAATCATCAGCGGCGAGTCGTCGTCGTCCCGCGCGCGGGCCGACTTCTGGGAGTGGCCGACCATCCCCTTCGTTCGGGCGTGGTCCTCGGTGTGGGCCGGACACCCCTTCTCGGACATCTTCGCGGAGTCGCCGAGGTTCTCGCCGACGCCCTCCACGAGGTCCTCCTCGGCGTGGACCGGGCAGAACATCTTCGAGACGCGCTGTGACCGACTGTCCTGCTCGTACCACTGTTCGAGTTTCAACTGAATCTTCGAGAGTTGGTGGGTCGTCCCGTCCGCGAACGGCCCGTCCTGAATCGTCACGCGGTCCTCGCTGGCCTGATTCTTCTTGAATCCCGACTTGAAACCCATGAACAGCGGCGAGTCCTCCGAGACCGGTTCGTCGTCCGGGATGCCCTCCGCGTCCTGATTCTCGGCGGGCAGACCGCTACCGACGAATCCCGTCCGGCGGTCGGCCTTCTCGAAGACGCCGGTGAGGTCGGCGTCCATCTCGACGCCGTTGACCTCCGACTTCTCGCCGAGGAGAGCTTCCTCGGCGGCCAACACGACCGACGCGTGGTCGCTGGCGAGGTGGACCACGGCGTCCTGCTGGTCGAGTTCCGGGTCCTCGAACGGCGCGAGCGCCTTCGGTTGCTGTAAATCGACCGACTCGGGGAGGTCGGCGTCGAATCGCTCGAAGTACGACGGCGAGTAGCCCACGGTAAAGAGCAGGCCGTCGTTGCCTCGCTCGTAGGCGCGTTCGAGGCTCTCGAACGCCGACTCGACGGTTTTCCGGTCGCCGTCGCTCGGCGTCCCGTCGCTGGCGTAGTTCAGCAAGAGCAGGACGCGGTGGCGCGGCGCGACATCGTTGCCGTGGTCGTCGGTCGGCAGGAATTCGTTCCACGCGTGCTGGCGCGCGGGGAGCGTCGAGAGGTCGTCTGGTCCGTTCGACACGTCCGGTTCGCCGTTGCGACCCATGCACGCCGACAGCGCCGAGGCACCGCCGATGGCGACGGCGGCCTTGGCGAACTGTCGTCGAGAGAGTCGTCCGGGTTCGGTTGGTTCGCTATCGTCCATTAGTGTTCACTAAGAAGACAGTATGAAAGGAAGTTTTGGTTCGGGCGTCGAAATCGGAGTTACGGCGAACCGTCGTTCGCGTACGTCGTCCGGGAAATCTTGGGCAGTAGCCACGACAGGAAGGCGTCGGGACTCCGGGTCTGCAACCACACCCGGCCCGGTCCCTCGAACCGACACACCAGTCCCTCGCCCGAGAGTATCGTGGACTTCAGGCCCGCCACGCGCCGGACCGCGAAGTCGGCCGACGCCTCGAACGCGACGATGTGGCCGGTGTCCACGGTGTACGTCTCGCCGTCGTCCAAATCGACGGACTTGATGGCCCCGTAACTCGACGCGAACAGCGGACCCGACCCCGAGACTTTCAGCAGGAACAGGCCCTCGCTCCCGAAGAACGTCTTCGCTCCGCCGAACTCCGTGTCCACGTCGAGGTCGGTGTCGCCCGCGACGTACGACCCCGACTGGACGTAGACTGTCTCGTCCGACAGTTCCTCGTGAGTCACGTCGCCCGGCAACGGCGGCGCGAGCGTCACCGTGCCCTCGCCACCCGTCGCGGTGAAGGTGTTCTGGAAGAAACTCTCGCCGCCGAAGACGCTCCGGCGAAGCGACCGGAGGAACCCGCCGGTCGCGTTGGTGTCCATCGAGACGTTCTCGCCGTGACTCACCATCGCGCCGCCCTCGGCCTGAATCTGCTCGCCGTCTTCGAGCGTGACGTTCAGAAGCGAGTACGCCGGGCCGGATTCGACTTCGTGTCGCATGGCGGGACGACGACGGAGCGAGACAAAACGGTTCCGACGCGAGCGCGTGCCGGGACCGGAAACCGGCGGCGTCACTCCGAATCGTCGAGGCGATACCCGCAGTTCGGGCACTCGGCGTCCGCGTCGGCGGAGCGCGTCGGTTCCGATACGTCCTCGTACCCGGCCGCGAGGATGCTCGCGGGAAGCGCGAACAATCCGATACCCCCGAGCGCGGTCAGTCCGGCGAAGAGGCGGCCGAGAAGCGTGACGGGAACCACGTCGCCGTAGCCCACCGTCGTCAGCGTGATGACCGCCCACCACATCGCGTCCGGGATGCTGGCGAAGGTACCGGCGGGTCGTTCGGCGTAGTACAGCAGGCCCGACGAGACGAAGAACACGAGGACGGCGAGCATCACGGCTATCGAGAGGTCGGCGCGCCGCGCGCGGACGACCCGGACGAACCGCTGGCGCGACTGCCAGACGGCCGACTCGCGGAACAGGCGCAGGAACCAGAACGCCCTGACGACGCGGATAAACCGAAGGTCGAGCGCCGCGACTCCGAGGACGAACGGGAGAATCGCCAGCAGGTCGGCGACGGCGTAGGGATTGACGAGGAACCTGAGACGCCCGAGAACGGGACCCTCGTAGCCCGGTCTGGCAGTCGATGCCCAGAACCGAAGCGCGAACTCGACGACGAACACCACAATCGAAAGTAGCTCGAACAACCGAAACACCGTCCGATAGCGAGCGTACACCGGGTCTATGGTCTCCAAGACGACGGCGACGACGTTCAGCAGAATCAGCGCCCCGACGAAAGCGTTCGTCGCTCTGCTGGCCGAACTCTCGCCCGAACTGTCGAGGAGGACGGCCACGCGGCGTTTCGAGTCTCCGGTCATGTCATCGAACTACCACGGGCAGGGTAAAACGAGTAGCGACCGAGGGACCGACGCGGCGGAGGGTCACGCGGTGAAACGGCGACTGCCGCTCCGCCGACCCTACTCTTCGACCAGACTGTCCACGAGCGTCGTGAATCGGTCCACCATGCGCTCGGGGAGCGACGGCGTAATCTCGCCGAGCAGGTCGGCGGTGGCCTTCGGGCGGGCGGGTTCGAGGTAGACGCGGTTCCCCTCGCGGCGCTTGTCCACGAGGTCGTAATCGGTCAGGTTGTCGAGGTGCCACTCGACGGTACTCCGGGCGAGACCCAACTCGTCGGTGAGTTCGGCGGGCGTCGTCTCCCCGGCGTCGAGCAGGAAGGCCAGCACGTCGCGGGCGGTTTCGCGCCGGAACATGGCGAGCGCCGACCGCTCCCAGTCGTCGTACTCCGGCGGGTAGAGGTGGGTCCGGCCCTGCACCTCGTCGGTCACGACTCGCTCGTCGGCCGAGAGTCGCCGGAGGTGGTACTGGACCTGCCCCGGCGCGAGGTCCAGCGCCCGGACGACGCCGTTGAAGTGAACGCCGGGGTTCGACCGAACGTGGTCGGCGATGGACCGGCGGGTCTCGTTCATCGCTCGCCCTCCCGCAAGTCGTCGCGTCCGCGTTCGTGCGCGCCGTGCGCGGACTCACGGCCGCGTTCGTCTGCGCTCCCGCGTTCGCGCGCCGTCGCGCTCTCGCGCGACGGCACGCGCTCGGATTCGACCGGTTCGGACCCGCCGTCGCTCCGAATCGGCGGACTATCATCGGCCGCGGACTGGCGGGCAGAGCGGGCGTCGTAGACGGCCGCGACGACCAGCGAGGCCATCACCGCGTCGAGTGCGTGTTCGAGCAAGTGGTGCGGTCCCGCGGCGACCGAACTGGTGAGCGTCAGCACTGCGACGGCGGTTCGAGCGAGCAGGGTCGCCAGCGCCAGCGTCACCAACAGGTACGACCGGGAGGGTCGCCGGACCAACGCCGCCAGCGCGAGACCGAGGAGGACGACCGACCCGACCCCCGCCAACGCGAGCAGACCGACGAACGCGAGGTCCACGCTCTCGACGTGCCCCGCGTCGAGAAGCGTCCACGTCGTAGGTGTGAAGTTCATGCTCCCCCGTACTCATCGAAGGGACTTACGAATTAGGGTCGAAAGCGCGGGTCACGTTCGGAGACGGGCGTCTCGAACGCTCCAGTGGGGAGTCAGACGCGCGGCGGACGATTCGAAACAACGGAAACGCCGGTGTCAGGCGAGTCGGGGGTCGAGAGCCTCGACTTCGTGGTCGCACCGCGGACACCGGTAGCGCGCGCCGTCGTCCGCGACGAACTTCCGGGTCGGACCGACGTACCGGCAGTTCGGACACCGCCGAATCGGGAGTCGAAGCACGTCCGAACGGACGGGCCGACCGCCCAAAAGTGAGTCGCCGAGCGACGGCACACCGTCGCTCGGCGACGGGAAAAACAGCGGAAAGACCGGTGTGACTAGCCGAGGTGTCGCCGACGGAAAGACAGCGGAAACGCCGGAGTCGCGGGGCGAGCGCACGACTCGGAGCATCGAAAATAGTTGGATAGCAACGAAATACACGTCTTTTCACTCACTTTTTCAGTCCTATCGGCGAGTCGGAGCGCGAGACTGATTACCCTCCGGCACCCACCTCCGGCGATGACGGTCCGACGCGACGACGGCATCCGAATCGACGCCGGGCGGACCTACGTCGCCGACGCCGCGAGCGCCGTCGGCGACGTGAACATCGTGAGCCACGCTCACGCCGACCACACCTTCCGGAAGACTCCGGAAACGGTGGTCTGTTCGGCCCCGACCGCGGCGCTGGTCGAGGCCCGAACCGGCGCGTCGGTGCCCGAGTTCCGCGAGGGCACCGAAAGGGTGACGCTCCACCCCTCGGGCCACGTCGTCGGGTCGCGGGCCGCGCTGGTGGAGGCAGACGGCGCGGACCGGCCGGACGGGGCCGCGCGCCGGTACCTCTACACCGGCGACTTCTCGGTCCGGGACCGCCTCTACTTGGAGGGGTTCGACCCGGTTGACGCCGACGTGCTGGTGACGGAGACGACCTACGGCGACCCGGCATATCGGTTCCCACCCGAGGAAGAGCTTCAGGGCCGGATTCGGGACTGGATGGCCGACAACGACGACCGACCGCTCGTGCTGTTCGGCTACTCGCTGGGCCGCGCCCAGAAACTCCAGCGACTCGCGCGACAGGCGACGAACCGCCGAATCGTCGTCCACGACGCGATTCGGACCGTCAACGACGCCATCGAGGACGCGACGAACCTCGAATTTCCGGCCGAGTCGATTCCGTCACCGCTGTCGGTAGAAGCCGACAGCGGTGACGAAATCGCAGGCGACGAAATCGTGGTCCTCCCGACCAACCTCGCCCGGAGCGACTGGGTAACGAATCTCGCCGAGCGCCACGACGCGCTGAAGGCCGGATTCTCCGGGTGGGCGGTCGAAGAGTCGTTCCGCTACCGCGGGGGCTACGACGCCACCTTCCCGCTGACCGACCACTGCGACTTCGACGAGTTGGTCGAAGTCGTCCGAGCCGTGGACCCCGAAGTCGTCTACACCCACCACGGGTCCGCGGCGGCGTTCGCCGACCACCTCGCCGTCCACCACGACTACGACGCCCGACCTTTGCTCGGCGACCAGACGCGACTGGACCAGTTCTGAGCGCGGCGTTCCGAACTCGCCCGACCCCGACCGCGACAACGTTTACGTCGATGAACGTCGTCCACGAGGTGTATGCCAACAGTCGCAATCGTCGGCGGCGGCCCCGCCGGACTCAGCGCCGGACTGTTCACCGCGAAGAACGGCCTCGAAACCGTCGTGTTCGACACCGACGAGACGTGGATGCACAAGGCCCACCTCTTCAACTACCTCGGCATCCGGTCCATCGCGGGCGACGAGTTCCAAGCCGTCGCCCGCGGGCAGGCCGAGGACCGCGGCGTTGACCTCCGGATGGGCGAGGCGGTCACCGGAGTCGAAGAGGACGGCGGAGGCTTCACCGTCACGACCGAAGAGGGCGAGTACGACGCCCGGTACGTCGTCTTCGCCACCGGAACCGATACCGACCTGCCCGAGTCGCTGGGGTGCGAGATGGACGACGAGGGTCTCGTGGACGTGGACCTCTCGATGGAGACCAGCGTCGGGAACGCCTACGCCACCGGCGCGATGATTCGCAATCAGGAGTGGCAGGCCGTCATCTCGGCGGGCGACGGCGGCGCGGCGGCGCTCGACATCCTGAGCGAAGAGAAGGGCGAACACTTCCACGACTTCGACACGCCGGCGGACGTGCCGAGTCTGAGCGACCTGCCAGACGAAGAAGACGAGTAGACGGGAGCGCGGATTGGCTCCGTTCACCGCGAGACCCGCCAGTCCGACCGGCGGGAAGTCGTCGCTCGCGGCGAGCATCGCCGCTGGAGAGTCCGAGCTGGAGAGTCAGTCCGACTCGCGTCCGGCGGCCAACTTGTCGGCCAGCGACCGGGACACCCCCGCGAGGTACGCGCCGCCCCAGACCGCGACGAGGAGTGCCCCGAACAGGTCGAACACGAGGTCGGTCATCGTGTTGGCGAGACTGTGCTGGGCGAGGACGCTCGCGGTGCCGGTCCACGAGGCGAGTCCGTCGAGACCGAACTCCAGCAGTTCCCAGAGGACGCCGAACGCGAGCGTGAACACGAGGATGAACGCGGCCACGAACTTCCGGGGAAGGTACACGTCGGGGTCGTGAACGTCGAACGCCCGGACCGTCGCGTACCCCGCGGCCGCGACCAGCGACGACGACAGGGCGTGAGTGAGATTGTCCCAGAGACCGATAGCGCCGTAGAGTCCGAACGACCCGAGGGCGTGGAGGAACACGGGAATCACTATCCAGAGCGTGAGTCGGGTGTCGATGGGCAGGCCGTAGTCGCGTTCGAGCAGACCCGGCAGTTCCATCACCGCGAGCGCGACCCCGACGTTGACGAGGACGCCGACGCGCCGCTGGTAGAGGCCCGCGAGGAAGACGACCACCAGCGCGAGTTGGAACCCGCGGACGACCTGTCGCTGGCGGCGGTCCGAGAGGCGAAACCCATCGCCCGATTCGCTTCGGGCCACCTCGCGGGGCGAGTCGGACTGGTCCGACTCGCCCCGCGAGCGCTCGACCCGCTCCGCGCGCTGGCGTCGGCCGACCAGAACCCGAGGCGCTCGCGGTCCACCCGCCGGAAGTACGCGGCGAAGGCCACGCCCGCGACGACGCCGACGCCGGTCGCGGCGGTCAGCGACCACATCGTCCGCTGGAGACCGCGTAGCGTCCGCGTGCCGAGCGCGAGGTCCGAGACCCACTGGACGACTGCCCACGCGCCCGCGGCGGCCATCGTCATCGTGACGACGAACGCGACGGCGAACTCGGGCGACATCTCGACCGGAGTGAAGGCGTCGAACTCGACGGCGGCGGCCAGCGCCAGCGACGGGACGACGAGGAACGCCGCGACCGACCGCGGCAGGAGGAGGTCGAACGACTGGAGCGCGTACGGGACCGCGACGAACAGCGCCACCTCCCACGGGAGCATCGCGGTCCAGCGCCGGTAGGCCGCGACCGGGACCAGCGCGACACCGACCGCCGAGAGTCCGAGACCGACCCAGAGCAAGTCACCGTCGCTCGCGCTCGCGGCCACGGCGACCCCGAGAACCGCGACCAGCGCCCACGCGACGAGCGCGTTCCGCCGCCGAGCGACGATGCCGTCCGCGATTTCCGTCCCCCCGGACACCCTCCGGAGTACGGGTGGCGAGCGTAAAAACGTAGAGCCTTCCGGGAGTGTTAGTAGGTGGTTACTCCCGGTCGACGCGTGAACCGGGCGATTTCGGGCGCGTGAAGTGTTTGAACGATTCGTGAACTATCCGTGAAACGGAGAACTACCGCTTCAAACACACGTTGTCCCGGCGTGAAACCGGTCGAACCGGTGAAACGTCGTTCAACCGAGTTACCACTTCATGGGGCTGTAACCCGAGAAGTCAATCGGGGGAAACTCGATGGCAACACAAAACTCGGCGTTTTCCGAGACGACAGAAATCTGTGACGACTGTGGCGAATCGACGCCACACGACGTAAGTATCGAGATTCAGACCGAGAGCAAGAAGTCCGAGAACACCGAGTTCTCGCGCGAACCGTACCGAGTCACCGAATGTCTGGAGTGCGGGGAGACGACGAGCAAGCGGATGAACAACGCGTAAGCTAGTTTTTTGCGTCGTCACGACGCACCCGTTTCCGAACACCGAGTAGCATCCACTGTCGGATTTTCGTATAGCAAAATAGAGTTTACCGCATCTCGAACGCCTCGGCCAGTTCCGACCGCATGAACTCCCGGCGAACTCGGCGAGCGCGCTCCTCGGAGAGGTAGTTCGAGAGGACGACGCGCGGGTCGTCGCTTCCCTGTTCGGCCGCGATGTCCTCGACGCCCTCCAAGACGCCTTCGAGAACGGAAGTGTAGGTGTCGTACCAGTACCGACGGCAGAGTTGCGGACTCGGGCGCTCGCCGTCGATTTTCTCGGGGAGACCCGCGCGCTCGGCCAACTCGCGGAACCACGACCAGACGGTTTCACGGGTCGCGTGGGGAGTTTCGCCTCGCCCGGAGGGGAAGAGGTAGCCGGACCAGTCGCCACCCGCGAGTCGGTCGGTTCGGGCGTCTAAGGCGTCGAGTCCGTAGACGAGGTTAACCTCGCCCGGTCCGTTCTTTCGCTCCGCGAAAGTGACGTAGGGTACCTCGTCGTCGCCCACGTCGCGGACGATTTGGGAGACGTGGAGGCTGGCGACTTCGTTCGCTCGGAGGCCCCACGCCGCCAGCGCGACCACCAGCAGGCGCTCGCGCGGGGACTCGGCCGCGCGAGCGAGGGCGCGGACGTGGCGCGCGGCGAGACTCGACGGGTTCGAGTCCTCGGTCTGCCACTTGAACTCGTCGTAGAGGCCCGTCGCGGGGTTGACCGCGGCGAGGCGGCGGCCGACGAGGTGCTGGTACCAGTCGTCCACGACGCCGCGGACGCGAATCTTCGTCCGGGCGCTGTAGGACTGTTCGTTCAGCCAGTCGAACGCGGCGTAACAGCGATTCACCGCCTCGTGGGTCGGCGTCGCGGAGTCGCTGGCGACAGGCGAGAGCAGGTCGTCAGCGTCGTTAGCTTCACGGTAGGCCTCGACGTAGCAGTTCAGTCGGCGGCGTTTAGCGTCGATTGACGACTGCTGGAGTGAGTGCCGGGTTCGCCGCCGGTCGAGGAACGTCTCCAGCGCCTCGCGGGTGTCGGGGTCGTCGGTGGCCCAGTCGTATCCCTCGTCGTCGCCGAGCGCGAGGTCCTCGCGCCAGAACTCGCCGAACGAACGGTCGTGGTGACGGCGAAGCGCCGCGAGGAACCCCCGCAGACCCTCGTCGCGGAACCACTGATGGGTCGGCCGGTGGGTCTCGGGGTCGCGGCCCTCCGCGTCGAGGCGCGGGGCGACGACTTCCCAGTAGAGGTCCCGGAAGTCGTCGAGCGAGCAGGTCGTCCAGCGAACGTCCGCGAACGGGTCTTCCTCCGCGGGACTCGGCGATTTGGTCACAGGTCTGTCCCTCCCGGCAGTGACGCTTGGGCGGTGAACGTCGAACGCTTCGGACTCCTCGACTTGAAGACCGGCATATTCGGGTCGTAGAGCTTTTCTCACTCTTTGCATATATTTTTGTGGAAATAACAGACTGGTGGAGTCTGTTAAGCCCACGAACTATCGGACGCGAAACGGCGTCAAGCTCGTAAATTATATCCTGCTATATCAAATTTTCCGTCGTGGTCGGCGTCGCTCCGAGGCGTTCGGCAATCTCTACCCACCTAAAAGCAATATGTGAAATCTTCTAAGAAACGAAAATCGTTCTTTCGACCCTACACTAACGTCTCCGGACGGTCGCCGAGGTAGTCGAACACCGCGCCGAGCGTGAACCCGTACGAGAAGTGCGCGCCGAGCGTCAACACGAGGTACAGCACCAGCGCCAGTCCGGTGTAGTCCGCGTAGAAGGCGGGCGCGAACCCGGTCCAGAGGACGAACCCGAACGGGATGCCCTTGACCGCGTACTTCTCGCCCGGCAGGTACGACCCGATGGACGCGAACAGGAGCGGCCACATCACCATCCCAGTCAGCAGGAACAGGACGTATCCGACCGCCGCGGGGTTCGACTCGAACAGGACGTTGAGTCCGGTGAGTTCGGCCAGCGTAGCGAACTCGTTGATGTCGAAGACGCCGAGAGACGCCGCGATGAGCAGTCCCACGGTCAGCGACCCGGTGCCGACGAGACCCCCGACGGCCCCGATGAGTCCGTCGGTGACGATACCCCACAGGTGGTCGAAGTCCGGTTCGGTCCCCTCGTTTACGTCGTCACGAAACTCGGGCGAGACTTCTGTTTCTTCCCCATCCATGACGACTGGTAACACTCAGCGAGGGAAAAGCGTTTCTCACGAAAGTTCGTGGGAAACCGATAAGTACGCGTAGAGTGTTATCAACTATCATGATTCCGTCGGTCGGAGCGATACTCCTCCCCGTCGGTGAGTTGCTCCCGGCGCAGTCCGGGATAGTACCGAAGGGAACCCGAGTGGAGGTGTTTCGACAGATATTCACGGTGTTTCTGGCGCTGGGGACGCTGGTGGGGGTCGTGGTCGTGGGTTACATGGTGTACAACGCCTACAAGTACCGCGACCGGGACGACCGGTCGGGCGACGACGAAGCGCCCAGACTCGGCGAACTCCCCACGGGCGGCGGCGGCGGCCGGAAACTGTTCCTCTCGTTCGGACTGAGTACCATCATCGTCGTCTCGCTCATCGTCTGGACCTACGGAACCCTGTTGTACGTCGAGGAGAACCCGCCCGGCGACGCCGAGGAGGACGTGCGAATCGAAGTCGTCGGCTTCCGGTTCGGGTGGGAGTTCGTCTATCCCAACGGCCACACGTCGAGTACCCTGCGCGTCCCCGAGGGCGAGACAGTCCACCTCAGCGTCACCTCCGACGACGTGTTTCACACCTTCGGAGTCCCGGAGTTGCGGGTGAAGACCGACGCGATTCCGGGCCAGCGGACCGACACGTGGTTCGTCGCCAACGAGACGGCCACCTACGAGGCCAGATGCTTCGAACTCTGCGGGGCGGGCCACTCATACATGACCGCGGACGTGGTGGTCGTGGAACCCGACGAGTACGAGTCGTGGTACGCCAACACCACGGGGTCGAACGAAACGGCGTCGAGCGCCACAAATAACTCCGCGCTCGCCGCGCCCGCGGGCGCGGCGAGCGCAGGCGTCGAAGCAGGCGTCGGCGCACGTAACGCAGGCGTTGGTGCAAGCGCCGGAGTCCGCGCGAGCGCACCAGCGGGTGCGCTCGCGCGGGGGTGAGCGCATGACCGACGGAGAAACCGACGCGCAAGCGGACGGCGGGTACGCCGAGACCACCCACGGGGCCGACCACCACCACGACCTGCCCGACCCCGGGAGCGTCAAGCGATGGCTGGTCACGACCAACCACAAGGACGTTGGCGTTCTCTACACCGTCACGGCGCTGTTCTTCCTCGTGTTCGGCGGCGTGCTGGCGCTGTTGATGCGCCTGCAACTCTGGACGCCCGGCGCGAACCTGCTCGAACCGCTCCAGTACAATCAGGCCGTCTCCGCCCACGGTCTCATCATGATTTTCTGGTTCCTCTCGCCGTTCGCGTTCGGGTTCGCCAACTACGTCGTCCCGCTTCAAATCGGCGCGAAGGATTTGGCGTTTCCCCGACTCAACGCGCTTTCGTACTGGCTGTATCTGTTCTCCGGAATCCTGCTCGGCGTCTCCTTCTTCCAAGGCGGCACCTTCGCGGGCGGGTGGACGATGTACGCGCCGCTGAACCTCCCGGTGTACACCCCGAACATCGGTGCGAGTACCGCGGTGCTGGCGCTGGTTATGTTCACCGCCTCCGTCACCATCGGGTCGGTCAACTTCCTGACAACGATGCACCGGATGCGCGCGGAGGGTCTGACCCTGCGCCGGATGCCGCTGTTTACGTGGACCATCCTGCTCACGACGTGGATGATGCTGTTCGCGTTCGCCGCCCTGCTCGCGGCGCTGATGATTCTCTCCGCGGACCGACTGCTCGGCACCCAGTACTTCGCGGCGACGGGTCACGCCGGGTCGCTCCTGTGGGCGCATCTGTTCTGGTTCTTCGGCCATCCGGAGGTGTACATCGTCTTCTTCCCGGCGCTGGGCGTGATGGCCGAGTGCTTCCAGACGTTCACTGGTCGGCGACTCGTCGGCCGCAAGTGGTTCATCGCGGCGATGGTGCTGGTGGCCCTCCAGAGCTTCCTCGTCTGGATGCACCACATGTTCCTGACGAGCATCAACCTCCAGATAAAGACGCTGTTCATGGCGACCACCATCGGCATCTCGCTTCCCTTCGACCTGATGGTGTTCGCGCTCATCTACACCACCGTCAAAGGCCGGGTGCGATTCACCACGCCGTTCCTGTTCTCCTTTGGCGCGCTGATACTGTTCATCCTCGGAGGCATCACCGGCGTCTTCCTCGGCGCAGTGGTGCTAGACTACGAGTTCCGGGGCACCTACTGGGTGGTCGCGCACTTCCACTACGTGATGGTCGGCGGCGTCACCGCGCTGGTCGGGGGTCTCTACTACTGGTACCCCAAGATGACCGGCAAGATGTACGACGAGTTCTTGGGGAAAGTCCACTTCGCGCTCTACTTCGTCGGGTTCAACCTGCTGTACTTCCCGATGTTCGTCGCGTGGGAGACCCCCAGACGGGACTTCGTGTACCCCGAGGCGTTCGTCGGGTGGCACCAACTCGCCACCGTCGGCGGGTTCGTGCTGGGCGCGTCGTTCCTCGTGATGTTCTACAACCTCGCGGTCAGCCTCTGGACCGGCGACGACGCCGACGACAACCCGTGGGAGTACTCGACCACCACCGAGTGGGCGATTCCCTCGCCGCCGCCCCTCGAAAACTTCCCCGGTCGGCCCTCGTTCACCAGCGGGACGCTGGAGTTCCGGCGGGGACCGGGCCGGGCCGCGGACGGCGGCGAACTCGAAGCAGACGGCGGCGCGGCGCTGGACGCCGACGCCCCCGAGGAATCCGAGAGTCACGCCAGCATCTGGCCGTTCGCCACCGGCGTCGCGTCGTTCGTCCTCCTACTCGGCCTGTCGGGGATGCAGGACGCGAGCTATCCCGCCGGTCTCGAAGGCGGGTTCTACGTTGCGGCGACGCTCGGGGGACTCGGCGGCGGACTCTGGACGCTGGTCCGGATGGCCAGCGAGGAGTTCCACGCGCTGACCGGGCCGTTCGGCGAGAGTTGGCCGTTCGAGGGCGTCGAGAACACCAAGCTCGGCGTCTGGATATTCCTCGCCAGCGACGTGGTGCTGTTCGGCGCGTTTATCGGCTCCTACGCCTTCATCCGAGTCGCGGAGGGATGGACCGACTGGCACCACCTGATTCCGGAGGCCCACGTCCCGCTTCCGGGACTGATAAACACCTACCTCCTGCTGACGAGCAGTTTCACCGTCGTCCTCGCACTGGTCGCCGCCGAGAAGGGGAGTCGGTGGGGACTTGTCGGGTCGCTGACGACGACGTTCGTCCTCGGTGTCGCGTTCCTCGTCAACAAGGCGCTCGAATGGCTCCACCTGTTTCACGTCCACACCGAGGCGTTCCCGCAGGGGTGGGACATCGGCACGAACGTCGCGTCCTCGACGTTCTACCTGACGACCGGACTGCACGGTCTGCACGTCGTCGCCGGTCTCGTCGTTACTTTGTATTTGATTGTGCGCGCGTGGAACGGCGCGTACCTCGACGACGACAGGCCCGTCGAGTACTTCGGGTTGTACTGGCACTTCGTGGACATCGTGTGGCTGTTCCTGTTCCCCCTGTTCTACATCCTGTAATCATGACCAGAATCAAACTCTACACCGCGATTTACGTCGTGTTGTTCGCGTTCGCAACCGCGCAGGTTCTCGTCGAGCAGTCGGGCGGCCTGCCCTACTGGAGAGCGTTCTGGGTCATCATCGCCCTGTCGTTCGTGAAGGCGCTTTTGGTGGCGTGGTACTACCAGCACCTCAAGTGGGAACCCCGGTCGGTGTCGTTCACGATGTTCGTCGGTCTGCTGGCGGCGCTGGCGCTCACGACTGCGGCGGCGTACTCGATACTGTAGTCGGCGTCGTCACCGGAGTCGCCCCTCGGTCAGTCGCCCGTCGCTCGCCCGCCGTCGGCCGCGAAGTCGGCGGCGTCCACCTCGCCAGCGAGATACCGCTCCCCGAGTTCCGTCACGCGGTAGACGGCCTCGCCCGTCACGCGCTCTAACAGTCCGAACTCCGTGAGTCGGGCGCACCGCTCGTCGGCGTAGTCGAGGTGGAGGCCGAGCCGATTCGCCACGAACGGAACGTAGTCCGGTTGCGTGCGGTGGAAGCCTTCGAGAATCTCTTCGTCCGCGCTCCGAATTCGACCTCGTTTGTGCGACATCTGGAATCTGCCGTACCCGTAGTGAGATAGGTTAACGTATAACAGTACCGGTCGGAACCCCCGAGGCGAGCGACGGCCGGTTCACCCCGAAGCCTGTACCATCGACACCGCCAGATACGTGAAGAAGAAGAAGGCGTACACCGCGACCAGTCCCGCGACCACCTTCAGATGGTAGACGAACAGGTCTTCGCGTTCGGCTTCCAGCGCCGCGTCGTAGGCCTCGCGCTGGTCGGCCGAGCAGTCCTCGGCGTGGGAGTCGCCGACGTGGAGCGCGCGCAGTCGCTCGGTCCGGAACGGGCGGCGACAGTGGGGGCACCGGGCGGGCGTCTCGGCGTCGGGGACGCGAACCTCGGAGTCAGAGACGACCATCACGTCGTCACCCCGCGAGAACGAGTTTGACTGCGACGGCCGCGACGAACAGCGACCCGAACAGCCACGCGCTCAGGAGTGCGGCCTGCGCGCTCCGGAGGCCCCGAAAGCGCGCGGAACTGTAGGTTCCCCACAGCAGGAACCCGACGAGGACGACGGCGAAAACCACCGCCAGTGCGACCCAACTCCCGACGGCGGACGCCACGGCGGGGTCGCTGACCAGTAACACCGCGCCGCCGCCCGCGACGAGGACCAACAGGAGGAAGCCAGCGACCCACGCGCCGACCGACTCGGACGCGCCGGTTTCGCCGGGTCGGGCGGGCGTCTCGGACGCCGACCGGTCGTAGTGTCGCCACTCCTCCATCCGAGCGACGGCCACCCAGACCGCGAGCAGTACCACCCCGGTCACGAGAGCGCTCGTCAGATAGGCCGTGCGAGCCATGTGAATCGGTCCGTACGGTATTGTTAGAGAGTATCACGCATAAGCGTTCACCCTGCGAGAGAGCGCACCCGCCAATCGCGTGACGCGTGCCAACGTAGCTCAATCAGTTTTAATAGATAACCGGTTATAGCAAGAGATACATCAGCCGCCCGGAACGACCGGGCGCGCGAGGTGACACCCATGAACTGCCTACCCACCCCGACCGACGCTTTCGGCACTTCGGCCGACAGCGTTAGGTCCGTCTCCGCGGCGTCGGGTCCCTCTGCCGGAGCGATTCCGGCTTGGGGCAAGCACGCCGGTCGGGTGGGTAATACGGGCGAGAGTGGGTATCGCCTCGAACGGACCACCCCGACCGCGTAAGGCGTTCGCGGACGCCGACGGGAGTTCACTCCCGTCGGCCGCGTGACGCCGGGTCGACTCGCTTCCTCTCGAACTCACGACTCGGAAGCGAGCGGCGTGCGTCGGGAGCGTGGTCCGTTCGGCCACGTCTTTCTCCGGCGCACCGACCCGGTAGCCGCGAGTCGCCTCCGCGAGTCGGTTCCCACCAACCAGACACATCTGCGCTCCCGATAGCGCCGCGTCTCGCGGCCGCGAGCGAACACTCGACGGGAGACACCGACCGCACCGGCCGCGACCGAACACACCCAACCACACCGACACGAATCACCATGACCGCACCCACCATCGACGCGACAGCAGACCTCGAAATCCAAGTTCCCCGCGGCGACGACGGCACGCTACAGGACGGCATCGTCACCGTCCTCGGCCGGAGCGCCGCGGTAGACCGCACGGAGGTCGTGGACATCTCGGGCGTCACACCGACGCTCAACGACCTCCGAGTGGACGCCTCGGTCCGCCTGCACGTCCACCTCGACGATTCGGTCGAGGACGAACGGGCGGCGGTCCGGGAGACCGTCGCCGACCAGTTCGGCGTCCGGGCCGTCACCGCCGTCGAGACCGACCAGTCGGCCTGAGTCCGGCCGGAATCGGCCGGACTCGGGCCTCGCGGCGGCAGAGGACGCCCAGACCGGTCGGCACGACTGCCGACGGACCCGGCGCGCACGACGCATCGAACACCGACCAACCCTGCCGAACTCACACCCATGCGATACACGCAGTACACGCCCGAACGACTCACCAGAACGACCCTGCGAGACGCCGCCACCCGACCGCTCGACGCCGCCGAGGGCTACGTCCCGACGGCGGCAGTCGCCCTCGCCGCCGCCGCGACGTTCGCGGCGGCGGCGACGGCCATCACCCTCTCGCTCGCTCTGGTCTTGACGACCCTGCACGCTCACCCCGCCGCTCTGCTCGCGGTCGGTGCGACGGCCGTCGTCGCGCCCGCCGCGCTCCCCCTGCTGGCGCTCTACTCGGCCCGCGCGGTCCTCCGGCGGTTCGACTGACGGGGCGAATCGACCCCGCCGACTACCGGACGCCGTTAGCCCGGTCTCGCCGGGCCGACCGATTTCGGTCGGCCCGGCTTGCCTCGTCCGGCCGCTAAGTTCGACTTGCGGGCCGATAGGCTCTTGTTACGCCGGGTAAGGCGCGCCATAACAATGGAATCGTGGTGCAGAGAGATACGTGGCATGGACCTGAAAGACATCACGCGCGGACTGCGAGGCGGCGACGAAACGCGCAAAGGCGACCAATCGCGGACGACGGCGGACGCTCGACCCGGCGCGGCCCAATCGTCCACGAGCGACCCCGCCGAGGCGACGACGAATCGAACCGACTCCGCGAGCGACGACGCCACCGACCCGGACCGGGACGACGAACACGTCTGCTCGTTCTGTCAGGCCGAGTTCGACGCCGACCGCGGCGTCTGTCCGGAGTGCGACGCCGAAATCGTCTTCCGGGGGACGCGATAGTCCCAACCCCCGTCTCCGGGGAAATACGGCGTTATACGGTTCGTAAGGCGGGACCTATCGCGCAACGTAAGCACACTTTTACACCGGATGGTGTCGTGGCAGGTGTCAATGAACCGTCGGCAGACTCGTCGGCAGTTTCTGGGAGCGAGCGTATCGGCCGGACTCGTGGGGATTGCGGGGTGCGCCGCACCGACTGGGGACCGCCGCCAGCGAAGTGGCTCCGCCGAGGGGAACGGAAACCCGGCCTCGACCACCCCGGACACGACCGAGAGGATGGCGCAGGCCAACGTCGAACCGGTGGACGTTCGCGGCGCGCTCTACGTCCCCGCGCGGGCGTGGAACACGTTCCAGATGTGGCACGGCTACGACGAGAAGGTCATAGAGCGTGACCTCGGGTACGCCGAGCAGATAAACATCAACGCCATCCGGACGTGGGTCAGTTACGAGCAGTGGTTAGAGAACCCGGAGAAACTGGAGCGGTCCATCGACCACTTCCTGACCGCGGCCGACGACAGGGGAATCGAAGTGCTGTTCGGCCTGTTCGAGAGCGTCGGCAAGGAACCCACCGAGAAGAACCTCCACGACACCGACCCGCTGACCGCGCCGCCGGTCCAGTCGCCGTCGAGTCCCGTGATTCAGAACCCCGACAAGTGGGACGAACCGCGGGAGTTCGTCAGGTGGTTCATGGACCGCTGGAAGGACGACGACCGACTGCTCGCCATCGAAGCGATGAACGAACCCGGATGGCTCCCGAAGATAAAGCAGTTCTCGAAGGGGATGTTCGAGACGCTGGCCGAGAACCGGGGGTCGGTCCCGCTGACCGTCGGTTCGACCAGTCTCGCCAACAACGCCGATTACGTCGATTGGGGGGCCGACGTACTCCAGTTTCACTACAACTTCCCGAGCAACCGCGACATCTACCACGACCTGCTCCCGGACGCCAAGCGACTCGGCGAGGACTTGGACATGCCGGTCTACCTGACCGAGTGGCAACGCATCGCCAACTACGGGTGGGGTAGCAACGAAACGGTAGAAGAGTGGCAACCCGACTACGCCTCCATCGCGCCGGTCATCCACCAGCACGGCGTCGGCAACTTCTTCTGGTCGCTGATGGTCAAACCGGCCTACGTCCGGTACATGCGCAAGCGCGGCATCATCAACGGCCTGTTCCACGAGGACGGCGCGGTGTGGAACGAGGCCGACGCGAAGGCAATCAAGGCGATGTCGGGCGACCCCGTGGTGGACCTCGAACAACGCCGCGAGTGGCCCGAGTGGGCGACGAAGGTCAAGCGCCACGCCTTCGGAAGTCAGTAGCGGGGACGCCCGGCGAGGGTCAGTAGAGCGCCCCGCCGAGGGGAACGTCCTCGTCGGGACCCACCAACACCGGGTGGCCCTCCTCGTCGGGGACGCCGACGGTCAGCACTTCGCTCTTCTCGCCCGCGATTCGGACCGACCCGAGATTCGTCGCGCAGAGAACCTGCCGACCCACCAACTCGCCGGGGTCGTAGTTGTACCCGGTCTGAGCGACCGACTGGACTTCCTCGTCGCCGAGGTCGATTCGCAGAATCGCCATCTCGGGCTTGTTCGTCTCGGGGAACGACTCGGCGTCCACGACTTCGCCGACGCAAAAGGTCGTCTCGAAGGGACTGTCGGACATGTCGCGGACCTACGCGGTCGGCGGACTTAAACGCCGAGTGCTACGTTCCGGTGGGTCGTGGCTCGTTTCTAAATAAAAATATCCGCGAAAACCGTCAGGGAAGCCGAATCAGTCGCGCTGGACCTCGATTGCGTTACCCGAGAAGTCGTTTTCCGTGAGCGTCACGTTCTCGCCCGCGGCCGAGACGCCGACGAGGTTGTCCGAGATGGTGCTGTTCTCGACCGTCGCGCCGGTCGCGTTCTCCAGTCGGACGCCGTAAGCGTTCGAGAACGTCTCTACGTTCCGGACCGTCGCCGACGACCCCTCGGTGACGAGGACGCCCGAGTGCCAGTCGGCCACCGAGACGTTCCGAATCGTGACGCCCTCAGCGCCCGCGACGGCGACGCCTTTGGTGTGGCTTACGCCCCGACCGTCCACAAGGTGGCCGCCGCCGTCGAAGGTCACGCCGTCGGCGGTGATTTCGATGCAGGCCTTCGAGATGGCGGTCTTGCCGCCGTTCTCGATGTCGCTGGTCAGGACGTAGGTACCGGAGTCGTCGATAGTCGTACACGAGTCGATTTCGGTCGGGGCGGCGTCCGTCGCCGCCGCGTCCGTCACCGCGCCGAACGGGGCCGCGGTTGCGAGTACCCCGCCGCCCGCGAGTCCGAACGCGACGACGAGAACGCCGAGCGTGCGAACGTCTCGAGGAGTCACGGTTCCGGCCACGACGGACGGGTAGTTATACCCACGGTGCGGTTCGACCGCCAAGGGCCGAAAACGAAACGGTAAGCGAGAGTTAACCGGCCGGTAGCGGCGGTGGGACGACCCCGCCCGAAGCGTGTCCGCGTCGGCGGTGACCGACGCCACCGGTCCAGAGCGACTCTGGCAGGGGCTACTCGTCCGCGAACGAGACCCGCCTCGGCCGGTCTCCGGCCGAGGCGCGTGCGCGTCGGCCGCGCCGCCCGCGTCGTCAGCGTCCGTCGGTTCTGCACTCCTCGCAGACAGCCACCTCAGCCGAAATCGGCCCGTCGTCAGGGGCGACTGGTAAGACCGTAATCGGAACGTACTCCCGGCAGTACGCACAGCGTTCGATGGCCGCGATTCCCGTGTCCATACCTGCCACCTCAAACCCCCACTACTCAAAGTTTACTCTGATTGTCAATGTATAGAAATAAATCTTGTGGCCATCTGTCGGAAAAACAAGGTCGTATTAGGCAGGAGTTAAACAGCGTTTGTAACAAAAGCCGTTTATTTACTACCCGCCTAAGACGGTCCGATGACCGACTCCGAGGACCGCGTGGGTGGCACCGAGAGCGACGGCCCGGAAACCGACTCGGCGGACGGCCCGGCCAACGACTGCCGGGAAAGCGGCGGCCCGACAGTCGCGGACTCGTCCGGCGACGACTCGCCGGGCGAGTCCGCTGACGACGGGACCAAGCGTCTGGACGTGGAGGCGTTCCACGACGCCATCGAGCAGTTCGGACGGCCCGTCGTCACCGCCGAGGAGGTGGCGCGCGCGCTCGACCGCTCGCAGTCCGGGACCGACGACGCCCTGTCGGGTCTCGCGGAGGGCGAGGGCGTCGAACGACTCGACGTGTCCAACGACCCCGTGGTGTGGTACCCGACCGACTGGGGGAAGTTGGCCGACCGCGAGCGCGTGGTCGTGTTTCCCAAGCGCCGCGAGTTGGTCGTGGACCAACCCACCCAGTTCACCCGCGCGCAACTCTCGCAGTTCGCCCACCTCGTAGACACCACCCGCGACGGCGGCTACATGTACGAGATTCGCCAAGAGGACGTGTGGGCCGCGCCGTTCGACGAGTTAGAGGACTTGCTCGGGACGGTCCGCGACGTGCTTCCCGAACGGTCGCCCCACCTCGAAGAGTGGATAGAGAGCCAGTGGAAGCGCGCCCGCCAGTTCGTCCTGACGACTCACGAGGACGGTTACGTCGTCCTCGAAGCCGCGAGCGAGGACCTGATGGGCAACGTCGCCCGCCAGCGGTTGGACGACGGCCAGTTGCGCGCGCCGCTCTCGGACACCGAGAGTTGGGTCGCTGAGGAATCGGTCGCCGAGGTCAAGCGCATCCTCTACGAGGCGGGCTATCCCGTCCGCGACGAGCGAGACTTGGAGACCGGCGAGGAGTTGGACGTGAGCCTCCACCTCGACCTGCGGGACTACCAGCGGGAGTGGGTCGCCGAGTTCGCCGAGACCAAATCGGGCGTCCTCGTCGGCCCGCCGGGGAGCGGGAAAACCGTCGCGGGGATGGGCGCGATAGAGGCGGTCGGCGGCGAGACCCTGATTCTGGTCCCGGGCCGGGAACTCGCCGTCCAGTGGCGCGAGGAACTGCTCGCCCACACCACGCTCGCGCCCGACCAAATCGGCGAGTACCACGGCGGGACGAAGGACGTGCGGCCGGTGACGATAGCGACCTACCAGACCGCCGGGATGGACCGACACCGGCAGTTGTTCGACCAGCGCGAGTGGGGGTTGATTATCTACGACGAATGCTTGAGTGGCGATACTATAATCGAAACTCGGTCCGGACGGACGACGTTCTCCGAATTAGATGAGAACTTTGGGTTCGACCAAGGTTGGAACCGAGACATAGACCTCTCAGTTCGGACGTACCTACCGGAAGATGGAAACTACGGTTGGACCGACGTACAGGGCGTATACAAGACCGAATCATCAGTTCGACGTATAGAGACGAACACAGGTCGTACACTCGAAGCAACTCCGAACCATACGCATCTCGTCTTCGACCCTAAAACGGGAGAAGTCAAGGAACGAAAACACATCGAGCAGGGAGATTTCCTCGTTCAGCCTCACAAACAGACCGAAACATCGGGTTCGACTTCTGATGCGGCTGATTTCACGAAACAGGAAGCCCGTGCCGAGTTAATGGGTTGGTTCATCGGTGACGGACACCTAAACGAGTACGGGGATGTGAAATTCGCGTTTGCCCGGCGCGCCGAGAGACAGGTGGAGATTCTTAAGAGCCTCTGTGAGCGTCTCGATACAGGGTATTCCGTTTTCGACAATTCTCGGGGCGATTTGAACCTCTGGGCACCGAAACTACAAGACGAACTGAACTGGACTGGAGCGAGCGGTGATAAAGCAAGCTCAGTTACGGTACCGAAGGAGAGCTACTGTTGGTCACAAGAGAAAATCGGTGCTCTTCTCCGAGGCCTCTTTGACGCTGAGGGGTCCGTCGATAAGAAAGGTCGTATTCAGTTCAATTCAGTGTCTGAGCGACTAGCGATGGACGTAACACTCCTGCTTCAAAAACTTGGAATCCTCTCTCGAACGTTCGAAATCGAACGGGATAACGAGGCACATAACGACATCTACCGAGTGACAATTCCCTCGTACTACGGAGACCGCTTTGAGGAGCAGATTGGCTTCCAATTACGTCATAAGGCCGAACGAGTCTGCGGCGGAGAATCACCAGCCACCGGACTTCCAGTCGGCCCGTATCTTCAGCAACTAAAAGAGGAAATAAATTTAACCAACGACCAGATTGCGGAGATGTGTGGCGTGGCAAGTGTCACTATTTCCGACGTGATAAACGGGAAGTACCGGCTCGGTCAGCGCCACATACATACCTTAGCCACGTCACTCCGAAGGTACGCAGACGAAGACATGGGCGCCCCGAAAGAAATCCGGGAGCGTCATAATATCACGTACTCGGAGCTAGCAGAAGTAGCGGATTCACCGCAAGCGACGGTGTACAAACGATTTCAACGTGAGGAGGAGGCGACGATTCAAACGACGGTGGACATCGCCAAACGACGACGAAATGTCGCTCGAAAGCACGCCGACCGTCTCGAAAAGCTACAAGGACTTACGTTCGTGGAAGTCACCGATGTAGAATCCATCGGTACGAAAACTGTCTACGACTTCGAGACGGAATCGCACACGTTCCTCGCCGATGGCTTCTTGACTCACAACTGCCACCACATACCAAGCCGGGTCTTCCGAAGGTCGGCGGAACTCCAGAGCAAGCACCGCCTCGGCCTGAGCGCGACCCCGGTACGGGAATCTGACGACGAAGAGGAAATCTTCACCCTCATCGGCCCGCCCATCGGCACCGACTGGGACGCCCTCTTCGAGGCCGGATACGTCCAAGAACCCGAGGTCCAGATTCGGTACGTCCCGTGGGACGACGAGACCTACCGCCACGAGTACGGGAGCGCCGACGGCCACGAGAAGCGCCAAATCGCCGCGAGCAACCCCGCGAAGGTCGAGGAAATCCGCCATCTCCGGACCGAACACCCCCACGCGAAGGCCCTGATTTTCGTTGAGTATCTCGACCAAGGCGAGGAGTTGGCCGAGGCGCTCAACGTCCCGTTCATCTCGGGCGAGATGCGCCACGCCCGCCGCCAGCACCTGCTACAGGAGTTCACGTCGGGCGAGCGCGACACCCTCGTCGTCTCGCGGGTCGGCGACGAGGGCATTGACCTGCCCGACGCCGAACTCGCAATCGTGGCCTCGGGACTGGGCGGGTCTCGGCGGCAGGGCGCACAGCGCGCGGGCCGGACGATGCGCCCGACCGGGAACGCCCGGATGTACGTCCTCGCCACGCGCGGGACGACCGAAGAGGACTTCGCCCGGCGGCGGATGCAACACCTCTCGGCGAAGGGCGTGCGCGTGACCGAGCAAAGCGCCGAGGCGGTAGAGGACCGCAGGCCGTAGCGGGAGTCGCGGGTCCGACTCCCGAACCGTCGTCGGACTCGCCGGTCGAAATCCGCGTTACGTCCGCGGAACCGGCCGAATAACGAGGGCGGTGGCACGCGAAGCGCGAGCGTGCGCCGAACGCTCGTCGCCCTCGCGGTACTGGGAACTCTGCTCACATCGGTCGGACCAGTCGCGTCGTCGCCGACCGAAGCGGTCGGCGACGACGCGGGCGAGGCCGGATTCGACTCGCGGACGAGCGCCGACTCTCGCGCGCCCGCGCCCATCGACTCCTGTACGACCATCCGCGAGTCGGGGCGCTACGCGCTGACGACCGACCTCCGGAACGTCTCGGCGGACCAGTGCATCCGGGTTCGGGCGAGCGACGTGGTACTGTCGGGCCGAGACCACCTCGTGGACGGCCGCGGTGCCTTCGGCACCGCGGGGGTGGCGGTCGGCGCGTGGGGAAGCGGCGTCTCGAACGTCACCGTCCGGAACCTCACGGTGGCCGACTGGGACGACGCCGTGCGCCTGACCGAAGCGGACCGCGGCGTCCTCGCGGACGTGACAGCGACTCGGAGCAGGGTCGGGGTCCGACTCTACGGCGCGAGCCGAAACCGACTTGCGGGCGTGCGCGCGACCGGCAACGCGGTCCACGGTCTCTCGCTCCTCGACGACAGCGACCGGAACGTCGCGGCGAACGTCACCGCCGCCGGGAACTCGCTGTTCGGCGTCCACCTCGGCGCGGACTCGTCGGGCAACGCGGTCCGGAACGTGACCGCGCGGGAAAACGAGTACGGCGTCGTCGCGGTTGGTGTGGACGGAAACAGCGTCGTCGGCGGGTCGGCCACCGGCAACCGCGTCGCGGGGGTCTGGCTCTCGGCCGCCGACGGTAACCGAATCGCGGACCTCCGACTCACGAATCGGTTCTACGGCGTCTTCCTCGCCGACGGCGCGTCGAACAACGCGCTCGCGGGCAACCGCGCGACCGACAACGCGGTCGGCGTCCGCCTCCGGAACGCCGACGGCAACCGCCTCCGGCGCAACGTCGCGTCGGGCAACCGGGACGGACTCCTGTTCGTAGAGAGCGACCGGAATCTGGTCGCGGGCAACCGGGTCGTGGACAACCGCCGCGGCGTCTCCCTGCTGGCGTCCGACGACAACCGCTTGCGGGCCAACGAGATACGGGGCAACCGGCGGGACTTCGTGGTCGCTCGCGGGAGCGCGAACAACAGCGTGTCGAGGTCGGAGAGGAAGATAGGAAAAGGATTGTTTAAGAAATGTTTCTATTTCTTTTAGAAATAATTATGCAGTCTTCATCAGAGATTAAAAGTTAGTCGTCCGACGGTTACGCCGCCGCTACACTCGGATAGCGTCCGCCAAGATACCCGGCAGAGAGTCCATAACAAAGGGAAATACCGGAATACGGACGATAAGTAGCGAGATGAACGTCGATAGAACCACGATTGCGAGCATCGCGCTGACGGTGCTGTTAGTCACGTCGGCGCTCCCGTCCGGTATCGCGGGAGTAGTCGGAACCGCACGCGCAGACCACGACGGGTCGCCGGTGTACACGATTACCCAACCCGGCACGTCGGTCTGCTACGAAGTGAACCCCTACACCGCCTCCCACCCGAAGATGGTGCCGGAGGTCGAACTCCGGGAAGTCGAACCATACGACGGGCCGGGCGAACCCGCCGACGTGTACGGCGACTTCGAGAATCCCGACTGGAACGGGTTCGAGTCCATCGAGTCCCAGATGGACTACCGCTACCGCAACGACACCGACCCCCGGCCCGGCGAGGAGAACGTCTCGATGCGGGGCCAGATACGCGAGTACGCGCCGTACCTCAACGACCAGTTTCGCTGGGAACCGTGGGAGTACGGCACCTACGGCAAGTACAACTGGTCGGCCGACGGCGAGAGCCACCTGTTCTTCTACGAGAACCCGAACGGCGAGGTCAGCCTCGTCGTCCGCCACGACCGACTCTACGAGGAGACCGCCATCTCGTCGCACAATCCCTACAACGGGATTCACGGGCCGGGCGACGGGTTCTTCGAACCGTCGCCCGGCGGGGGCACGGCCGACTGGACCTTCGAAAACCTGCCGTCGGGCGAGTGGGCGTACATCGACGACATGTACCCCCGCGAGAACATCGACGACGTGTACACCGACGGGTCCGGAACCCGGTACGGCCACCGGAACCTCGCGGAGAAGAGCGACGAGTTCGCTCCTCTCCGGGCGTTCGACGGTGGATACTTCGATATTCACTGGCAGTGGGGACCGGGCGGCACCGACGGCGGCGCGTACCGCGGGTTCCACAACCTCGCCGAGGGCGAGAGCGTCACCATCGACGCCGAGTTCACCGGCGACATCGAACGCTGGGCCGTGCGCAACAACGTCGGCCACGACGACATGGACGGCGAGATGCTCGACCTCCGGATGGGCGAACCGGTCGTCATCGAACGCGGCGCGAACTGCCTCGACGCTCGCGTCGAGGCGGACCCCGGAACCGTCGAGGCCGGACAGAGCGTGACGTTCACCGCCGACGACAGCGCCGAGGAGTACCGCTGGGACTTCGACGGCGACGGCGAGACCGACGACACGACCCCGCGAGCGCAGGTCTCCCACACCTACGAGAGCGCCGGGAACCAGCAGGCCGCCGTGACGATGGTCGCGGACGGCCAGACGGTGACGGCTTCCACAACAGTCGAAGTGAGGGCCGGAGAGCCACCGACCGCCGACTTCACCGTCGAGGACGACGCGGGCGACAGCGAGTACCACGTCGTCGGCGAGACCATCACCTTCGACGGGTCAGCGAGTTCCGACAACGTGGCGCTGGCCGATAGCTACGAGTGGCGTATCGACGGGACCCCCGAGACCGGCCAGCGCGTCTCCCGCGCGTTCGGTTCGCCGGGCACCTACGAGGTGACGCTGACGGTTGCCGACCGGTCGGGCAAGACCGCCAACGTCACGAAGACGGTCCGAATCGTCGCGGGCGACGACCCGACAGCGAGGGCCGCGGCGTCCCCCGCGGAAGTCGAGGCGGGCGCACCCATCACCCTGAACGGAAGCGCGAGCAGTGACGAACGCGGGAGCGTCGAGACCTACGAGTGGTCGGCCCCCGGTGGCGACGTGACCGACGCCGACCAGAACACCCCCGGCGCGAGCGTCACCTTCCCCTCGCCGGGCGAGTATCGAGTCAACCTGACCGTCACCGACAACAACGGCAACACCGGCACCGACGGGGTGGCCGTCACCGTCACGAACGCGAGCGACCCCGCCATCGAGAACTACACCGTCCCGAGCGAGGTGTCGGCGGGCGAGACCTTCGACGTGTCGGCGAACGCGACCGACAACAGCGACAGAGCGCTGACCTACGCGTGGACGTTCCGGCAGGGCGGGGACGCCGACCGGCGCGAGGGCGCGAACGCGACCTACGCCTTCGACGGAATCGGAGACGCCACGGTCCAACTCGTGGTCGAGGACGCCGCGGGACGAACCGCGGCGACCGAACGGATTCCGGTCGAAGTCACCGACGCGCCGAGCGCGCGACTCTCGGTGCCCAACCGGACCCGAACCGGGAAGACGGTGACGCTCGACGCGAGCAACTCGACCGACTCAATCGGCGAAATCGTCGAGTACCGCTGGGACTTCGACGGCAACGGAACGATTGACGCCACCACGACGGCGAACGCGACGGTGACCCACGAGTACGGGAGTTCCGGCACCTACGAACCCGTCGTGACCGTCGTGGACGACGACGGGAACGCCGACGAGGCGTCGGCCCGAATCGAAGTCGAGTCCGAGCGCAAGGCCGCGACCGGCGGCGGGGGCGGTGGCGGAGGCGGTTCGACCAGTCTCGGCCCGCCGCCGGTCGTCACCGAGACAGAACGGACCGGCCCGAACGCGTTCGCCATCGACGTGCGCAACGCCCGCGGCGACGAGGCGGTGAAGGCCGACCTCCCCGCCAGCGCCGTCGCCGACGAGACCGGAGTTCGGTTCCGAGCGATAGCGGTCGACCTCCGGAGCGACGACACCCACGTCGTCTTCGAGAGTTCTGCGAGCGCCGACCCGCCGGAGGGTGCCCCGGCGCTCGACTCGGCCGGTCGGACGCTGGCTTACCTCGACCTCGGCGCGAGCGCCCTCGACACCGGCGTCGAGAACGCGACGGTCGAGTTCGCGGTCCGGCGGTCCGCGCTCGGCGCGCTGACTTCCGGCGACGACGTGGCGGTCTACCGAAACGCCACCGAGTGGGAGCGACTCGACGCGAGGGTCGTGGAAGCGACCGACGACACTTACCGGATTGCGGCGACGACCGACGAACTCGGGACGCTCGCGGTCGGCGCGAACCGACCCCTCTCGGTCGCCGACACCCGACTGGAGCGCGAAGTCGTGGCGACCGGTGACGACGTGACCGCGAACGTGACGGTCGAAAACACGGGGACTGCGGCCCGGAGCGCCACGGTGAACCTCACGCTCGACGGGAGCGCGATTGCCTCGAAGACGGTCGAGGTGGCCGCTGGCGAGTCGGCCGACGTGACGCTCTCGGGGACGGCCCCCTCGCCCGGCGAGTACGAAGTCGCGGTCGAGGGCACCGCGGCCGGGACGCTCGCGGTGAAGGAGACGATTCCGGCGAACACGTCGGTCGTGGACGTGTCGCTGAACAGTTCGACCATCTCGGCTGGCGAAGCGGTCGAAATCACCGCGACGGTCGAGAACACCGGCGGCGAGGCGGGCGAGCGACCGGTCGCGCTGACCATGTTCGGCGACGAGTTGGCGACCAAGAACGTGACGGTTCCCGCAGGCGAGACGACCGAAGTCACCTTCGTCAGGCGGGTGAACGCCGCCGGAAACTACACGGTCGAGGTGGCGGACCGCACCGCGACCCTCGGCGTGACGAGCGAAGGCGACGGCGGCGGATTCGGCGACCCCGCGCCGAACGTCCCCGGATTCGGCGTCGGCGCGACGGTAGTCGCGCTTCTGGCGGCGGTGCTGGTGGCGCGGATGCGGGTCTGAGTCGCGTCTCTCCGCGCCCGAGGACTTTTCTCGGCACACACTGTTTTCGGTCGCACCGGCGTATCCGACGTGGAATGACCGGCGAGCGAACCGGCGACGGGAACCTCACGTGGATTACCGTCGTAGTTCTCCTCGGGTTCACGGCCGAGCAGGGGTCGGCGGTGACGGACGCCCTCCACGTACTTTTGCCCGTGAAATCCACCGAGCGCGACCAGAACCCTGATTTGCCGACGCCGCGACCCCACGGCCATGAAGCAGTCGTCCGCCGAGCGCGACTCCCCGCGGTCCCTCGACGTGTTGATTCTGCCAGCGTTCGCCGCCGAGGACTTCGCGTTGCCCGACGACGAGGACGCGCCGAGCGAACTCGACTACTGGGTGGACGCCTACGACTTCGAGCGCGAGGTCCGGGTCCCCGGCGCGAACGCGCCGGTCTACGTCACCGACCACGGCGTCGGCGTCACCCCGACCGGGATGGGGAAAGTCGAGGCCGCGACCACGCTCACGGCTCTGCTCGCCGCGCCCGAGTTGGACCTCTCGGACGCCTACTTCGTGACTGCCGGGGTCGCCGGGGCACCGCCGAACGTCGCCACGTTGGGGGCCGTCTTCCTCGCCGACGCGGTGGTCGATTGGGACCTCAAGCACCGCTGGAGCGACGGCGGAGGCCCGGGAGCAGACGAGACCCGGCCCATCGACCTGCTCAAGTACCGGCCCCGAGATTACGTCTACCGCTTGAACGACGACCTCGTGGAGTCGGCCCTGAACGTCGCCGAGGGCGTCGAACTCGCCGCAGACGAGGAAGCCTCGGCGTACTGCCAGCGGTACGACGAGGCGACCGCACGCTCGTCGCCGTTCGTCGGCGTCGGCGCGACGGTCTGCGGCGACGAGTTCTGGCACGGGCGGGCGCTGGCCGAACAGGTCGAATGGCTGGTCGAGCGGTACGACGCGGGCGTCTACGTCACCTCCGAGATGGAGGACTTCGGAACCGCGAGCGCGCTGGCGCGGTTCGGCGCGCTGGACCGCTATCTGAGCGTCCGCGGCGTGGTCAACTTCGACCGGCCAGCGCCCGGCGAGACGCCGCGCGAGAGCATGGACGACGGCGGTCTGGCGCTCGAACTCGGACTGGAGAACGCCTTTCGCGTGGCGTCCGGAATCGTGGACCACCTCGCAAGTCGGTCGGCATGAAAACGAGACGACTCACACCGACTCGTCGGACTCGCGGACGAGTCGCCGGACGTGACCGAGCGAGTAGGAGACGCCGAACTCGCGTTCGATGAACTCCCGGACGAGGTGGGGCGTCCACGACACCGCCTCGAAGCCGTAGGACTCCGGGGAGTCCGCGAGTGCGTCGAACAGCGCCTCGCGGTCGGTGTCGTCGAGTTCCGAGGGTCGGCCGGGCCGTTCGTCGTCTTGCACCGCGTCCGAGAGCGGTTTGTCGGCAATGCGGTCTAGCCAGTAGTAGAGCGTGGACTCGGGGACGCCGTATCGCTCCGAGAGTTCAGAGACCGACACGCCGTCCTTGTACGCGATGGCGACCATGAGTCGCTTCGTCGCCTTCGCGCTCTCGGCCGCGTCGAGGTGGTCCTGTAGTGCCGAGAGCGGTACGCCGTCGAGTTTGTCCATCAAAACGAATTTTCATATTTCTGGTTTTTAATTCTATCTATTTTTATTCAATACCCGAAAATACGATATTGTCGGAGCGTGGTCGCTATCCTCGACGACCCGGAATCTGCACTCTCGGTCCTACCGGTCGCCGCCGGTTTCCGGCGGCGACCGCTTCCCGAGGATTTAGGCCGTCGCTCGCGTACCTCGGGGCATGGAAGTCACCGACTACGAGTTGTTCGAGGTGCCCCCGAGATGGTTGTTCCTGCGCCTCGAAACCAGCGACGGCACGGTCGGGTGGGGTGAACCCGTCGTAGAGGGCCGCGCTCACACCGTCCGGGCAGCCGTCGAGGAACTGCTCGAAGGTTACCTGCTCGGCGAGGACCCCCTCCGAATCGAGGACCACTGGCAGACGCTCTACCGCGGCGGGTTCTACCGCGGCGGCCCGGTTCTGATGTCGGCCATCGCGGGCATCGACCAAGCCCTCTGGGACATCAAAGGCAAGCACTTCGACGCGCCGGTGTACGAACTGCTGGGCGGCAGGGCGCGCGACCGAGTTCGGGTCTACCAGTGGGTCGGCGGCGACCGACCCGCGGACGTGGGCGAGGCGGCCCGCGAGAAGGTCGAAGCGGGATTCACCGCTCTGAAGATGAACGCCACGCCCGAGATGGAGCGCGTCGATTCGCCCGCGAAGGTCCGGGAGGCCGAAGAGCGACTGGCCGAGGTCCGCGAGGAAGTCGGCGACGAGGTTGACGTGGGCGTGGACTTCCACGGCCGGGTCGCCAAGTCGATGGCCAAGCGACTCGCCGCCGCGCTCGAACCCTACGAACCGATGTTCGTCGAGGAACCCGTCCTGCCCGAACACAACGACGCACTGCCGGAAATCGCGGCCCACACCACCACGCCAATCGCCACGGGCGAACGCATGTACTCCCGGTGGGACTTCAAGCAGGTTCTCGAAGACGGGACCGTGGACGTGATTCAACCCGACCTGAGCCACGCCGGGGGGATTACCGAGGTCAAGAAAATCGCGTCGATGGCCGAGGCCTACGACGTTGCGCTCGCGCCCCACTGTCCGCTCGGACCCCTCGCGCTGGCCGCCTGCGTCCAAGTGGACGCCTGCACGCCCAACGCCCTGATTCAAGAGCAGAGCCTCGACATCCACTACAACGAGACCAGCGACGTGCTGGACTACCTCGCGGACCCGAGCGTCTTCGAGTACGACGAGGGTTACGTCGAACTCCCCGACGGGCCGGGTCTCGGCGTCGAGATAGACGAGTCGGTCGTCCGCGAGCGCGCGGGCGACGTGAACTGGCACAACCCCGTCTGGCGACACGACGACGGGAGCGTCGCGGAGTGGTGAGATGGCGGACCCACTCGCGGCGTTTCCCGACGTGGAGACCGAGACCGACCGCGAACTCGTCGCGCGCCACCAGCAAGCAATCCGGGAGTTGGAGGGCGTCGGCGTGGACGGACTCGTCTACGAGTACCGGACCCAGTTCCACCGGGACCCCCTCGTGACCCAGACCGAGACGGCGTACTACCTCTCGGTCCGGGACCACGTCTGGAACGAGTTCGGCGAGCGCATGAGGTTGGACGCCGACGAGTTGGCGCGCTTGAGGGAGGCACACGCCGCGCAATTCCGCGCGAGCGTCGGCGAAGAGGCTAGTGACGAGGCGATGGTTCTGACGAAGGAGTGAGCATTCGAAACGGGAATAGTTAATTTTGACTCGGTATCGTGGCACCTAAATAGGACGGCTTCGACACTGACACTCGAAATGCCACCCGGTACAGCTGGCGGTTTAGGTGCCGTTCCGCTCTACTTACTTTTCCTCGTGCTACCGGGGCTAGCTTTTGCGAAGGCGTTCATTTATGCCGAACGGAGGTTAGACACGCTAGACCGTTGGGATAAGCTCGGATACGTCCTCGTCGGCGGCGTTTTGTCGGCTCTCGTTCTCGTCGGAGTTTTTCGGCTCTTGTCGGACGGTCCGAAACTCAAAGGAAGCAACGTAGGAGAGGTCACCATATTGGCGATGCTTATCGGCGTAAGCATTCAGTCACTCATAGCGGCCGGAGTAGGTTTAGGAGTCGGGATACTAAGATACAAACGCGGAGACGATTTGTCTGATAGAATGGAGGAGACGATTAGAAACTGGTCCGGTGAAGTAGGCCGGAAATTCGACGACCGCGAAGAACCGTGGGAGTTAGTTGTCGATAACGTCCGTGACCAAGAAATCGAGGTAGTGACTGCCGAAGGACAGAAGTTAGTTGGATACGTCGCCAGATTCAGTTCTACCCCCGACAAGCGAAGCCTCGTCTTATCCCCGATAGAACCGGAAAACCAAGAGAAAATCGGACGAGAGAACACGGAAGCTAACTCCATCTACGTCCACGATGCGGACATCTCCCATATCACGTTTATAAACAGAGAGGCCGACGACGAGTATGCAGATATGCTACCGAAAGGCGACGTAGAACTTCCCGACGACGGTCCCGAAGATTGAAACGGATTAAATAACGCTTTCGGAGGTGTAACCGGGATACTTGTTGTACACGTGTTCGAGAAGGCGTGAAATAGGGACTGAATTAAACTGTCGAGCGACTCTCTCGGCTTGCGACTCGATTTGGTCCCACTCTTCGTCGGTAATATCGAGGTCTTCGGGGAGTTCGTCTCTTAAATTCCCGCGGTATTGGTTGTTCAGTCTATAGGTGTACTTTTTATTGTTGCCGATATCAGTTTCTTGCGACGAAATTATCCCTTCGTCTTCTAAATCGTCTAAGTCGTGCAGGATGTTCTTGTCGAATGGCCCATAATCGTAAGCCTCGAAATCATATTCCACCGGAAACGATTCTCCAGCCTTCTCCTGCGCCAAAAATATTAATTTAATAAACCGCGTTCGGCCATCAACCTCCCCACCTGCCTCGTCCAAGATTGCGAGCGGAAGAATCTGTCTACGGTGCATGAGTGCTGTCGTTGTCGCGTAGATTGTAACGCCAACTGCGTAACTCTTCCGGTGCGAGCTTCTACGAATGCATTTTCCACTATATCATTTAAATCCTCCACGAGAAACGGAAGATGCTATCCGCATTCTGTTACACATAGTTCAGCGACGAAGCAATCAAGCGTTTCGCCACCGACGTACCTCCATGAACCGCTTCGAGGGCCAAACAGTTCTCGTCACTGGCTCTACGAGAGGAATTGGAGAATATACTTCGAAACGATTCGCGCGCGAAGGTGCGTCCGTCGTCGTGACAGGCCGAACCGTCGAAGACGGTGAGACCACCGCCGAGGAAATCCGGGACGCGGGCGGTGACGCCATCTTCGTGCAGGCGAACATGCGCGACCCGGACGAAATCGCGGCGCTGGTCGAGGCGACGGCCGAGGAGTACGGCGGTATCGACGTGCTGGTGAACAACGCGGGCGTCGAGACGAACACCTCCGTCACCGACGCGACGACGGACGACTGGGAGTTGGTCCTCGAAACCGACTTCCGGGCCTACTGGCTGACCGCCAAGCGCGCCGTCGAGTACATCGAGGAGGGAGCCATCGTCAACGTCTCTTCGAACCACGCCTTCGTGACGATGCCCGAGATGTTCCCGTACAACGCGGTCAAGGCCGGGATAAACGGGATGACCCGCGCGATGGCGCTCGACTTGGGACCGGAGATTCGGGTCAACACCGTCAATCCCGGATGGGTCGCCGTCGAACGCACGGAGTCGGACCTCTCGGAGGACGAACGCGAACATCTGGAGTCCATCCACCCCGTCGGGCGCATCGGCGACCCCGAGGACGTGGCGGGCGCGGTGGCCTTCCTCGCCAGCGACGACGCCGACTTCGTGACGGGAACGAGTCTGGTCGTGGACGGCGGGCGGACCGCGGTCATGCAGGACGACACGTTGCCGAACTACGACGCGGAGTGACATTTCCGGAACCCGAGAAAAAGAGCGAATCCAAGCCAGACGATTATTTGATGCTATCACTCGATGGTTTTCCGGGGGCAAATCGTGCATCTTTTTATAGATGAGTCCGATTGAATCGGTACGCCGATAGTGACAGTCGGTGACACTCACCTCGAAACTATGAGCCGGGATACAGACCTCACGGAGCGTGCGCCGTCACTCGACCGAGACGGACGCGCGGCGTATCGGATAGCATCGACCGACTGGAGCGTCAGCACGGCCGTCGTCAGAGCCGTCACCGAGATTTCGGGTTGTGACCTCCTGCCCGAGGAGGGCGTCCTGTACGACGTGGTGGACCCCGACGCGTTGGACCGCCTGTTCGCCGACCGGGGCGGAGTCGGCGAGACGGTCGGACGGGTCGTCTTCGACCTGCAAGGGTGTCGCGTCGAAGTCCGCGCCGACGGCGAACACGTCGTCTACGAACCCACGGAACGCGACGAGTCGCCAGCGTCGGCCGCACAGTCCGCGTAAGATTCGACTACCGTTCGGACGCCGCGGAACGCCGAGCGGCGGGAGCGAAACGGTCAAAATCGACATACGAAAAGGTAATCAGGGTGTACCCGAAGCCTCTCTCAAGGAACGATTACCGAATGGCCGCCTCGAACAACGTTTCGTTTTGGGAGATGTACCGCGAGTTGCCCGTCCGCACGACGGTTGCCACCGTCGTTCCGGTCTTCCTCGGTCTGGCGCAGTTACTCAACGGCTACGTCCACGGGGTACCGATAGTTCGGGTCGTCGGGTTCACCGCCGGAATCGTCCTCGCGGCCGTGCTAGTGACACAGCACCACCTCGTGCAGTACCACCGTCGGAACCTCCAGCGGGAGTTTCTGGGCGACGAGTGAGCGGCACGTCCGTTCGGAGCCTCACGTCTCGGAGTCGAACCTGTCGAACCAGTCGGCCAGTTCTTCGAGTCGGTGAACCGCCCGGTCGGGGTCGCCGATACTGTGATTCTCGTCGGGGTAGACGACTAGTCTGGCGGGAACGCCCTGTTTCTTGACGCTGACGTAAAGTTGTTCGCTCTGGGAGGGCGGACACCGCCAGTCCTCACCGCCCGCAGTCACGAGAAGCGGCGTGTCCACCTCGCCCACGTCGGCGATGCTCGACGACGCCTCGTAGCCCTCCGGGTTCTCCCACGGCAGGCCGAAGTCGTTCTCCCACCAGACGTGACTGTCGTCGGTGCCGAACGCCGACCGGAAGTCGTAGACGCCGTGTTCGGCCGCCCCCGCGGCGAAGCGGTCGGACTCGGCGACTAGATAGCCCGTGGTGATGCCGCCGTAGGAGAACCCGGTGGCGAAGCATCGGTCGTCGTCGGCCCACCCGCGGGAGACGGCCCCCTCGACCGCGGCCAACACGTCTTCGGTCTCGCGGGGTCCCCACTCGCCGCGAATCTGTTCGCTGAACGCCCGGCCGTAGGAGGAACTCCCGCGGTAGTTGGTCCGGACGACGACGTAGCCCCGCCCGGTCCAGTAGGAGAAGTCGAACGAGAACGTCGGGGCGTCGTAGGCGATTGGGCCGCCGTGGATGGAAGCGACCAGCGGTCGCGGGTCCGGGTCGTCGGGGTCGAAGTCCGCTGGGAAGTAAGCGACGGCCTCGACTTCCTCGCCGCCGGACTCGACGGTAAATCGGCGCACCTCGGGCGTGTGGCGGTCGGCCAGCAGGTCGTCGTTGAGCGCGGTGAGCCGGGTGGGGTCGGCGTCGGCGAGGTGGTCCGCGTCGGCGGCGAAGAGGTCCGTGCCCTCGCGGGGGTCCGAGAGGGTGACGACTGCCGTGTCGCCCCGCAAGTCGAACGCCTCTATCGTCCGGTCTCGGCCCTGCGCGTCGAAGGTTCGCTCGGGGGCGGCGTCCGCGCGGAAGCGCGCGAGGCGGGTCAGGCCCTCGTCGCCGACGGCCGCGAGTACGTCGTCGCCGTCCCACCCGAGTTCGCCGTGTCTGGCGACGGTCCGGTCGAAGTCGCCCGACCACGACTCGTGAGCGGCGTCGCCCGACACGTCCGCGACGAACACCTCCGAGGGCCGGTAGGCGTTTTCGGGGTCGCTCCCGACGAACGCGAGGCGGTCGCCGTCGGGGTGCCAGCGGGGTCTGGTGGCGGTCAGGTCGGAGTCGGTCAGCTTTCGGCAGTCGGTGCCGTCGGGCGCGACGGTGTAGAGGTCCATCACGTAGTTGTCGTCCGGGCGGTCGGTCCGGTTCGAGAGGAACGCGATGCGGCCCTCGTCGGTCCCGTCCGAGGGCGACCACGCGGGACTCAGACCGGTCGCGGGTTCGCGCGCGCCGCCGCCGTAGGCGTCGTCGAGGCGACGAGTCTCGCGGGTGTCGTAGTCCACGACGAAGAGGTAGGTCCGCACGTCGTCTAACCACCCCTCGCCGTCGTACTTGTGCTGGAGTCGCTCGGTGACGACCGGGCCGTCGTCCTCGCGGCGGTCCCGCAGGTACGCGCGCTGGTCGTCGGTCGGGTCGCGGGCCGCGACCACGAGTCGGTCGCCGTCGGGTCCCCAGTCGAACCCCTTCGCGCCCTCCTCGAAGTCGGTGAGTTGGCGTGCGTCCCCGCCACGTTCGAGGTCGAACGCCCAGATTTGCGGTTTGGGTTCGTCGTCGGCGTCCGTACCCTCTTCGTCCGCGTCGGACTCCTCGTCCTCGTCCGCGCGCGAGACGGCGATTTCGGCGTCGGTGCCACGCGCGGCGGCGAACGCGAGTCTCGACCCGTCGGGACTCCACGCCGGGGAGCTGGCGTCGGACGCCCGCGAGAGGCGGTGAGGCTCCCGAGAGCCGTCGGTGGGCGCGACGAACAGCGAACTCCGGCGCTCGTCGTCCCGCCGGTCGAACTGGTCGGCGACGAAAGCCACGCGCTCGCCGCCCGGCGAGACGGCGAGGTCGGTCGGGAGCGTCAGGTCGTAGAAGTCGTCGAGTTCGAGCGATTGGGTCACGGTGACACCGTGGCGCGCCGGCGTCTTGAGCGTGGGGGATTGGTGGGACGACGGGACGAAGCAGTCCGGCGTGGAGCAGACGACCGAGGCAACGCGGAAATAGACGACCGAGGCAACGCGGAAATGCAATCCATCCCGGCGCGCGCGAGCAACGCGCGCGAGGTTTTCCGGAGCGAAGCGACGGAAGGCTCGGTAGACGCGGTTCGTCTGCCGGTGGACGACTGAACGACCGGAGAGAGTGAGGGAGGAGGTTGGGGAGGTTCGAGGTTGCGGTGCTATGCGGTGCGGTTGCGGTCTGATTGGCTCAAGCCTGAAACTAGTGACTTCTCGTCGTACTCCGGAGCAGGGGAGACGAGAGAGAATGGAGACACGATAGAGCGAGGAAACAACGGAGAGCTAGCTACAGGCTTGAGCCAATCAGACCGCAACCGCACCGCCACCGCGGGCCACACCCTCCCCAACCGATTGCGCGTCTCGCTCCCTCCGGTCGCTCCGATGCTCATCCCTCGCGCGCCGTCGGCGCGACACGCTCACGCGGTCGCGCCAGCGCGCGCCGGACAGCAAACAAATCGAAACCCGCCTTTCAGAAAGAAAAATATAGTTAAAGAAAATATATCTATATCTAAAATAACACCAAAGATTTCTACTCCCGACCGCTCAGACGCGGCGAAACGGTGCCCCGGTCCACCGTCTGCTCCATCCACACCCCCAGATTCAGGACGCCCGAGAGCAGGCCCCAGTGGTCCGCATCGCCCGCGAGGTGCCGTCGGCGGAGCGTTCCACGAAGTCGCCGTCGAACAGCGGGCGGTCTCGGGCCGAGTCTAACCAGCGGTTGACCGTCCGCCGGACCCTCGGCACCTCGCGGTACCAGTCGTTCCACCGGGAGGGTCGGCCCGCGACCTGCCACCGGAGTTGCTTGCCGACGTACCCGGCGTCGTGGAGCGCCAGCGGGCGTTTCGGCGCGAGTCCGGTCCGCTCGTAGGGAATCCGGTCGAGACCCGCGCCGAGGCGACACACCGCCTCGCGCTTCAGCGGCGACATCGAACGCGGGATTCGCCCGCCCGTCAGCGGCACGGTCCCTCGGCGGAGTCGCCGGTGGTCCATCCCCGCCACGGCGTCCAGAAACGCGCCGTCGGCGAAGGGTACGCGCATCCCGACCTGACTCCGGACCGCCTCGTTGCCCCGGAAGTGAGAGTTCCTCGGGAAGTTGCGGAACCACGCGTCCAGCACGCGATTTCGGACGCTCGATTTGGAACTCTCGGCGACCATCTCGCGGATGGAACGGTCGGGGTCCACCGGCGCGTCGAGGACCGACCGGACGCGCTCGGCGACTCCCGGCGAAAGGCGAGCATCGACCGGAAGGCGTCGGCCGCCGAGGGCGCGTCGAGGTGGGCGGTCCAAATCTCCTCGCCGAGGAACTCGCCCTGCGGCGCGGCCTCCATCATCACGTCAACTTTCGCGTGGAGGTCCCCGAAGACGAACGACGGCGCGAACAGATTCTGGTGGGGCACCATCCCGTCGCAGGCCCGGACCGCCGCGGCGTACGACTCGGCGAAGTCGTCGGGCGTCTCGACCACCACGTCGTTGTCCACCCCCAGCGTCTCGGCGACCCGCCGGGCCGGGGCCAGATTCGAGGCGTCGGGCGGGTTCGAGTCGTAGGTGAACGTCCGGAACGGTCCGAACTCCTCGCGGAGGACGCCCGCCGGTAGGCCGACAGCGTGCGCTCTACGTAGCCTTCCTCGGGGAGGCGCGAGAACGACGGTTCCCGGTAGCGCCGGACCGACGGAGCGGAATCGCCCTCGCTGACGCGGAGGAAACTCGCCGGAGAGAACGCCTCGACGCCCGAAACGAGCGTCTCGTCGCCGAGCGCGAACCCGAACGACAGCAGGTCGGCGGCGGTCCGGGCGTCAATTTCGGGGTCGTCGAGTCGCTCGGCGACCGCCGAGAGGTCCGAGGCCGCCACCACGCCGTCGGGCGTCTCGGCGAGGTAACACTCCCGCGTGCCGAGTTTGTCGCTGGCGACCACGAGCGTCCCGTCGCGGTCGGCCGCCGCGAGCAGGAACGGGCCGCTGAGTCGCGGGAGCGTCACGGTCGGCCGGTCCAACACGCGCCGGAACACCTCGGCGTGGGAGAGACCGAGGTCGGCGCGATTCGAAATCGCGCCGTGGAGGACGCCGACGGTTGCGCCCTCCCACGTCGCGTGTCCGCCGGGGTCTTTCTCGCCGTGGTGGACCAGCGCCAGACCCACGTCGCTCGCTCGGCCGGTCTCGCCCGCCGAGAGCAGTTCGACTCGGTACCACTCCTCGGCGTCGAGCGACCGGACCATCGCGTCGAGCGAGTCCTGCCCGGCGGTGCTGGCGGCGATTCCTACCATACCCCGACGACCACCGACCGACTCATTGTTATTGGCAGGGAAAGTCCCCTACCGCCGGTTATCCCCGGCGTTCGCGGCCGGAAACCCGGCGTTACTGACCCCGTTTCTATCAAGTAGCCGAAGACCGGGGAGAGCCGGATTTCCGTCGTCGGACGCGTCCGCGCCCTCGGTCGCACACCACGTGTGCGCCGGACGCGAACGAGCCAGTAGTATTGTACCTCTCGTGCAAAACAGTTAAAGCCGTAGAACGAGAAGACGTAGGTGATGAGCGAAGACGAACTCGAATCCATCCGCGAACGGAAGCGCGAACAGATGCTCGGCGACGACGAGACCGACGCCGGGGACGGCGAGAGTGCGGACGCGCCGGACGAACCCATCCACGTAGAGAGCGTCGAACAGTTCTCTGACGTGACCACCGACTACGGCGTCGTGCTGGTGGACTTCTACGCGGACTGGTGTGGACCGTGCAATATGCTCGAACCAATCGTGGCGTCCGTCGCCGCCGAAACAGACGCCGCGGTAGCGAAAGTGGACGTTGACCAGCATCAGGGACTCGCTTCGCAGTACGGCGTCCGGGGCGTCCCGACGATGGTGCTGTTCGCCGACGGCGAACAGGTCGAACAACTCGTGGGCGTGCAGGACGAGGGAACCCTGACGAACCTCGTGGAGCGATACGGCGAAGACGCCCAGTAACGACGGATACCGGCGCTCTTGTAACGTCCGCACACATCCCGCAGACGTTAAGGCGGTCGGCCACCGAGTCGGTGACGATGGGTTTTCACACGTTCGACCCCGAGTCGGCCGACAAACTCGAAGACGACTCGCGGTATCGCTACCTCTCGCGCGAGGAACTGGTCGTCGCGCTAGCCCTCGGGTCCGACCGAACCGGGGCCGTCGCGGACCTCGGGAGCGGAACCGGCTTTTACACCGACGACGTGGCCCCGTTCGCCGCCGAGGTCCGGGCCGTGGACGTACAGGACGAGATGCACGAGCTGTACCGCGAGAAGGGCGTGCCCGAGAACGTCGAACTCGTGACCGCGGACATCGGCGACTTGCCCTTCGGCGACGGCGAACTCGACGCCGCCTTCTCGACCATGACGTTCCACGAGTTCGCGGGCGACGGCCACGGCGAGAGCGCGGGGGACGAAAGCGGCGCTGAGACCGAAGTCGCGCGCGTCCTCGCCGACGGCGGGCGCTTCGTCGTCGCCGACTGGTCGGCGACCGGCGAGGGCGAGAGCGGTCCCCCGGTCGGCGAGCGATACGACCGCGACGAGGCGGTCGAACTCCTCGAAAATGCGGGTTTCGAGGTCTTGCGGGCCGACGAGCGACCCGAGACGTTCTTCGTGGTCGTGCAGGCGTGAGGTCCGACCCCGAAACACCGCGTCTTCACTCCCGAACCTATTTTTCCGGCAGGACCCAACTCACGCGCATGGTGATGAAAGAGTCCCAAGAGAAAATCGAACGCGACGAACCGGTCCCGAACTTCGAGTTGAAAGGTACCGATGGCGAGACCCACACCCTCGCGGACTTCGCCGACTACGACGCCGTTCTGCTGGTGTTCACCTGCAACCACTGCCCGTACGCGCAGGCGAAGTTCGACCTGTTGAACGACGTTGCCGACGAGTACGACGACGCCGCAGTCGTCGGCATCAACCCCAACGACGCCGAGGAGTATCCCGACGACTCCTACGAAGCGATGGTCGAGTACGTCGAAGACGGCCGGATTCGCTACGACGCCTACCTCCGGGACGACACCCAAGCAGTCGCGGAGGACTACGGCGCGGAGTGTACGCCCGACCCGTTCCTCCTGCGCAACGAGGGCGAGGAGTTCACGCTGGCGTACCACGGCCGACTCGACGACGCGTTGAACCCCGACGACGAACCCACCGAAATCTACGTCCGAGACGCCATCGACGCGGTGCTGGCGGGCGAGGAAGTCGATTTGGACTTCATGCCCTCGCGGGGTTGCTCCATCAAGTGGAAGTGAGCGCCGCGTCGTCAGTGTTCTCTGCTCCGGAACGCCGTCACCCCGTCGGCGTACTGCATCGCTACCGTTCCGAGAACGCTCATCACGAGGACGTAGCCTACGGTGAACGACGCGAGTTCGTCGGTCCGCGGGATGGACGCGCCTGCGGTAGTCGCCAGCGCCGCGATGACCAGCGAGAACTCGCCGCGGGGGACCAGTCCGACGCCGACCCGGAGCGACCGCCGCCTGCTGAGACCGTAGACCCGACCGCCGAGGACGCCGCTGGCGAGTTTCGAGAGTGAAGTCACGACCACGGCGACGGCGAGTAGGACCCACACGTCGAGGAACGCGGTCACGTCGGTCGTTAGGCCGATGGAGAAGAAGAACACCGCGGCGAACAGGTCGCGGGTGGGACCCACCACGAGTTCGAGGCGTTCGTCGTGGTCGGTCTGGCCGAAGGCGGTTCCCACGAAGAAGGCGGCGACAGCCTCGCTGACTCCGAGGACGAGGGCCTCGCCAGCGACCAGCGTGGTGATGCCGACCGCGAACAGCAGGAACAACTCGTCTGCCTCCACCGAGAGCAGTCGCTCGACGTAGGGGGTACCGTAGACCGCGACGGCCGCCAGCGCCGCCAAGAACGCCCCGGACCTCCCGACCGAGACGAGGACGGCACCGACGCCGCCACCGCCGAGGGCCACCGCGGTCAGGATAGCGAGGACCACCGCGATGAGCAGGTCCTCGAAGACGAGCGTACCCAGAATCACGTCGCTCTCGGGGTCGGCAATCCACCCGCGTTCGACCAGCGACTTCGTGACGACGGCGCTCGAAGAGATGTAGACGATGCTGGCGAGAAACATCGCTGTCAGCAACGGAAAGCCGAACGCCGCGGCCAGCGCCAGTCCCGCGCCGAAGTTGACGAGGAAGTCGGTCGCGCCGACGCCGAACAGTCGGGTCGGCCGGGCCAGCAGGCGGTCGGGACTGAACTCCAGACCGAGGAAGAAGAGGAGAAAGACCACGCCGAGTTCCGCGCCCACGTCGAGTATCGGCCGGTGAGCGACCAGCGTCAGGTCTATCGGGCCGAGCGACAGCGGCGGGTTCGGACCGACGACCACGCCAGCGAGGATGTACGCCGGGATGACCGACTGGTTCGCGCGGGTCGCGAGCGCGCCAGCGACGGCCAGCGCGGTGAACGTGATGCCCAACTCCACGAGGATTTCGGCCATCAGTTCGACGCGAGGTCCGCGAGCGTTCCGTGTTGCGCGCGAGTGCCGAGTGCGACAACCACGTCGCCCGCGCCGAACTCGAAGTCCGGTTCGGGGTTGGCAATCGTCTCGCCGTCGCGCTGGACCGCGAGTATCGAGGTGCCGGTCTCGCGTCGGACGTTCGACTCGCTCAGCGACCGGCCGACCAGCGAGGAGTCCGCGGTCACGTCGTGCCACTCGATGATTTCCTCGCCGAGGGGGACCTGCACGCGCTCTAAATCGAGGGGTTGGAAGTACGCGCCCTCCAGCAGGGTGCCGAACTCGCGGGCCTGCTGGTCGTCGAGTTCGAAGAGTTTCTCGCTGTCGGCCTCGGCGGACCGACGCCGGAACACCTCGCGCTTGCCGTCGTGGTGGACGACGAGGACGAGACGGTCGTCGCCGTCGAGTTCGTACTCGAACTTCCGACCCACACCCGGAACGTCCGTCTCGTAGACGGTCATGCCCCACGATACGTCGGAGACGACCATAAACGTGTGTCGGGAGTCCAGTGCAGGCCGACCCTCCGGGTCCGACGCTCCGGAGGGGTTCGCGGGTGCGCGCTCGCTTGCGAGCGCGCACCCGCGAGAGCGCGAGGGGACGCGGGAAACAATCAATACTTAATACCGAAATCCGACTCGACCCCGCGAACGCTCGGCCGACCAATCGACGCGAACGCTTCGCTCCCGCGTCTCCGCCGCCGGGTCGAACTCCTCCGGTACTCGTGCGCTCGGGACGCCTCGGTCGGGTCGTGAGCGGAGAGAGCGAACCGGAGAGACCGCCTGAAATGCTGTTTGCGAAAACGTTTGCGTTTTCGAAAACGAAAACGTAAACGTCGTCGCACGCGCCGCGACGTGACTCGCTCACCGCTATCGAACCGCTCCCGCACCGCCACCGCGTCGAGGGAGGGAGCGAAGCGACCGACCGAGGACGGGACCGACGCCCGAACGAGAAAACTATAGGTTTCCTAAAGAAATAGAAACATTGCTAAAGCATAGAAAAATACGCCTCTTCCGGTCGGCCCAACACTTTACCCGAGACGCGTCGAACGCCCACGCAACGTGCCCGAACTCGAAGCCCCCCTCGAAATCGGCGGCGTCGAACTCCCGAATCGGCTCTATCGCGCGCCGTTGCTCGAATGCGCGGGCGAGGGACCCGACGCCGCCGAGACGCTGGCGGCCGAACTCGAACCCGCGGCGGCGTCCGGTGCCGGACTCGTCTTTCAGGGCGCGGCCCCCGTCCGCATGGACGGGGGCCGCGTCGCACCGTCGATGACGAGCCTCGCGGACCCCGAGTTCGCCGCGGGTCTCTCGGAGTTGACCGACGCAATCCACGACCACGGCGGGCGCGTCTTCGTCCAGTTGGACCACGGCGGCCTGCGGAGCATGGAGACGTGGCACGCCGAGTACCGCCGGGCCAACCCCGAGACGACCCAACTCGCGGTGTCCGAACCCCCGTGGCCCCTCCGTCTCGCCGACCGCCTCGGGTTTCTGGACTTCGACGTGCGGGTCCTCTCGACCGACGAGGTGTACGACCTCGCCGCGGACTTCGGGCGGTGTGCGGCCAACGCCGCCGACGCTGGCTACGACGGCGTCCACCTCGCGGGCGCGAACATGGGCATCCTCCAGCAGTTCCTCTCGCCGTTCTACAACCGCCGAGACGACGAGTTCGCCGACGGCGTGCGCTTCTTCGAGGCGGTGTACGACGAGATTCGGGCGCGGGCGGGCGACCTGCCCGTCGTCGCCAAAGTGCCCGCAGAGACCGAGACCCCGCCGTTCGTCCGCCGCCACCTCACCGCCGACGACGCCGTGGACATCTGCGCCCGCCTCGACCGCATCGGATACGACGCCCTCGTCCCGGTCCGGGTCTCGACGTTCTGGGACATGAGTATCGTCCGCGGGCGGTTCCCCGACCGGGCGTGGCGCGACCCGAACTTCCGCGAGGGGTACGTCGCGGCGTTCGGCAGTCGGTGGAAGGCCGCACTGGTCGCGGCCGCCAACCGAGTCGAGGCGTTCGAGTACGACTTCGAACCCACGTGGAACGCCGACCTCGCGCGCCGCGTGCGCGAGGCGGTTTCCGCGCCGGTGCTACTGGAGGGCGGCGTCCGGACCCGCGAGCAGATGGACGCCCTACTGGGGGACAGCGAGGACGGCGAAGAGGAGGACGACGGGAACGCGCCCGCCTGCGACGCGGTGGGGATGGGCCGACCGTTCTACGCCGAACCGCGACTTCCCGCCCGGATTCTCGACGCCGAGGACGCGGCGGCGGTCTGTGCGAACTGCAACAACTGCACCGTCCCGCAGGTGACGGGCGCGAACGGCGTCTGTCGGACGCCCAACGTGCTGGCCGAGAGAGGCGAGTTGGTGCGGGAGGGTGCCTACGACCGGGAGTAGGCCACCCGTCAGTCGCTCAGAGAGCGGAGATAGGCGTGCTTGCGGTCGTACTCCCGAATATCGGGGAGTTCGTCGGCCCCGAACCACGCGAGGTCCGCGACTTCCCCGTGGTCTGCGAGTTCGCCGTCGCCGAGTTCGTCGCCGCCGACCGGCCGCCCGGCGAACACCACGGTCGGAATCGGGAGGGTCTCCGGCGCGCCCAGTTCGAGCGCCATCGTCCTGACGAAGAGAACGTCGGTGAGTTCGCACTCGACGCCGGTCTCTTCGAGCGTCTCGCGCCGGGCGGTCTCGGCGGGCGTCTCGCCCGATTCGCCACCGCCGCCGGGGGTCTCCCACTCGTCACGCGCGGAACTGTAGACGCAGAGGAGTCGGTTCCTGTCGTCGGTGACTGTGGCACCCGCCGCGTACGGGTAGAACTCGTCTTCGAAGTCGTTGGCGGACGCGGGAAACCCGCCGTCGCGCTCCGAGAGCGGCGAGACCGTAAGCGCGTCGAGACGTTCGACCGGACCCCATCGTTCCTCGACGCCAGCGAGAACTGCGTCGGCACGGCGTCGAACCTCGTCTCGAACTGCACCGCGGTCGTGACTGTCCATAGCGTCCGTCGAACCGCCCGGCGTAAATAGTTCGCCAACCGCCGCGACCGACGCCAGCGTTACGTGCCGCCACTCCCTACCTGCGGGCATGTCCCGCGAAGTCACCCACGAGGCGACCGGCCCGCTCAAGTTAGACGAGAGCGATTTAGACGACGAGAAAGGCGACATCGCGGTGTGTCTCTGCGGTCTCTCGGAGGACTACCCCTTCTGTGACGGGTCCCACCGCGTCACCGAGGAGGAGAACGACGGCGCGCGCTACAAGTACGAGGGCGACGACCCCGAGGGCGAGCGCCGGGAAATCGAGGGGTTCGACTTCGCCGACGAGTAGTCGAGGGGTCGCTCGTCACCCGGTGAGGTCCCGGAGTCGTCCCGACAGGTCTCCGAGCGACACGGTGTCGGGGTTCGGTCCGTCGGCGTCGAGTTCGCGGAATCCGGTGCCGGTCAGCACCGCGACTACCTCGTCGTCCGCCGAGAGGTCGCCCGACGACGAGAGTCGCCGAATCCCCGCGAGCGTGGTCGCCGAGGCCGGTTCGACGCAGAACCCCGCTTGGCGTGCGAGGGTGGCCTTCGCGTCCAGAATCTCGTCGTCGGGGACCGACAGGACCGCGCCGCCGGTCGCGCGCGCCGCCGCGAGCGTCCGGGTTCCGCTCGGCGGGTCGGCGTTGGCGATGGAGTAAGCCGCGGTGTCTCCGGGGTCGCCGTCGGGTGTCACCTCGTCAGCGCCCTCGCGGAAGGCCGCCGCGATGGGGTCGCAGGCCGCCGTCTGCACGAAGTAGAGTCGCGGCAGGTCGTCGGCGAGCAGGTTTGCGGCCTGCAACTCGCGCAGGGCCTTCCACGTCGCGCTGGCGTGGCCGCCGCTACTGACCGGGAGGACGATTGCGTCCGGCGCGCGACCCGACGGGTCGCGCGCCTCGGCCGTGGTCTCCGCTTCCTTCTCGGTCGCGGCCCCCGACGCGAACGCCTCACAGACCTCCAGCGCCGTGGTCTTCTGGCCCGCGACTCGGAGCGGCGTGTCGGAGTTGACGAACTCGACCGGCGCGTCGGACGCGAGCGTCTCGCGGTAGAGTCGGCCGTAGTCGCCCGCGACCCGGAGGACGGTGGGGTCGTACCGGGCGATGGCCGCGAGTCGCTCGCCGGAGATGTCGTCGGGCACCAACACGACGGCGTTCGGGCCGTCGGCGACCCCGGCGGCGTTGGCGGCGACGCTCATCGCCATGTTCCCGTGCGAGACGGTTCCAATCCACTCGCGGCCCGCACTGGCGGCCCACGCCGCGCCGACCGCGCTCCCGCGGTCCTTGAAACTTCCCGTCGGGTTCTCGCTCTCGTCTTTCACCCAGAGTCGGCACCCCGCGTCGGCGTCGAGGGTCGGGACCCGGACGAGCGGGGTCGCGCCCGCGGCCGCGCCGACGCCCGCGGGCGCTCGCGGGTCTGCGCTCTCGCGCTCGCTTGCGCTCGCGCTCTCGGTCGCGCGCGAGTCCGAACGAGCGCGCGACCCGACCGGAAGGAGGTCGGCGTAGCGCCAGACGCCGGTTCCCGAGTCGGGCCACGCGAAGTCGGCCGCCGCGCCCTCCGTATCGAACCAGAGGGGTTCGCCGCACGCGCACCGCTTGCGGTCGGGGAACGCGGCCGTCGCGCCGCACCGGTAGCAGGTCAGCGGCGGAGCGGAGTCAATCATCCGTCGCTTCGTCGTAGGCGCTCCGGGCGCGTTCGACCCCCGAGGCTAGGTAGCCAGCGTCCACGCCGACGAGTTGGTAGTCGTAACCGTAGTCGACCCACCGGCGAATCTCGTCGTCGGTGGTCGCCAGCGTCCCGACCGGGGTGTTGGACGCGCGGGCCGCGTCGAGGACCGACTCGACCGCCTCGCGGAACTCGTCGGCGTCGTACTCGCCGAAGACGCCCAGCGACCCCGAGAGGTCTGCGGGACCGACGAGCAGAGCGTCGATACCTTCGACCGCGGCGATTTCGCGGGCGTTCTCGACCGCGCGCTCGGTCTCGACCTGCACTATCGTCACGAGGTCCGCGCCCGCGCGTTCGACCTGTTCGGCGAGGTCCCGGCCGTAGTCGTTGGCCCGCGACCCCGCGATTCCTCGGATTCCCTCGGGCGGGTAGCGCACGGCTTCGACGACTCGCCGGGCCTCGTCCGCCGATTCGACCATCGGCACCAAGACACCGGAAACGCCGGTGTCCAGCACGCGCTTGATTCGCACGGGGTCGTCGTCGGCCACGCGAGCGAGCGCGGCGGCGTCCCCTGCGGACTCGACTGCTCGGGCGACGTTCGCCACGCTTTCGAGGTCTGTCGGCGCGTGTTCGGTGTCTACGACCGCGAAGTCGGCGTCGCGGGCGCAGATTTCGGCGACTGCGGGGTGGCCGATGGAGAGCCAGTGGCCCACGACCGAGCCGCCGTCTCGAAGCCGTCGCTTGAACTCCGGGGTGTCGGTCATGTGAGAACCGTGGGCGGCGCGCGGCAAGTAGGTTCGGAGTGACGAAGCCGCCGACCCGTACCGAAAAAACCGAAAACCGAAAACCGAAATCGCGCTACTGCGCTCGGACGCTGGTCACGATGAAGGCGTAGCCAATCGTCGTGACCGCGTAGTTGATTGTCAACAGGAGTCTGCTCCGCGAGAACCCGGTGAAGAAGGCGCTGAAGGTGGTCGCCACCGCCGCGGCGACCACCACCGAGAACCCGACGGCGAGCAGGAACATCGACCGACTTCTGGTTTCGAGGTACGCGCGGCCCGCGAGACCGACGAGAGTGAGACCGGCGACTACGAGGGCGAGGCTCAAGACGACGTAGGCAACTTCCATCGGTTGCATTTCGCTACGTCCGAGTTATCACATGCTGGAGATTTAAACCCGGCCGGTCGTTATCAAGAGAGATAATCAGAACTGTCCGTCAGATGGTACAGTCCGAGCGCCGATAGTTTGTCGCTCAGTCGGTTGCACTCGGAATCTCACTCAGTCGGGAGCGCACGGGCCAGTTTCTCGACCGGATGGGCGGGTCGCTCGGCCTCCAGTTGCGACCGGCAGGACGCGCCGGGCGCGACCACCTCGTCGGCGTCCACTTGCGCGATTTGGTCCCGGAGGATGTCGCCGATGGACTGGGAGAGGTCGTAGTGTTCGGCGTGGTAGCCGAAGCTACCGGCCATGCCGCAACACCCCGAGTCGAGGGTGGCCACCTCGTAGCCCGCCCGCGAGAGGACCGCCGCGGCGTGGTCGTCGGTGCCCAGCGCCTTCTGGTTGCAGTGGCCGTGGTACGCGAGTCGCTGGTCGGGCGCGTCGAAGTCCACCGCGTCGTCGGCCCGCGTCAGGTCGAGGTACTCGCAGACGCCGTAGGCGTTCGCCGCGAGGCGGTCGGCCCCCGCCGAGTCCGGAAGAAGGTCCCGGTACTCGTCACGGACCATCGCGGCGTCGGAGGGTTCCGGGTAGACGACCGACCAGTCGTCGCGGACCCGCGGCGCGAACCGGGCGACGTTCGACGCGGCGCGCGAACGCGCCGCGTCGAGAAAGCCCTCGGAGTAGGACGGGCGTCCGCTCGGGTCGGCGTCGGGCACCCGGACGTGGACGCCCGCCGCTTCGAGGACCTGCACCGCGGCCCGGCCAGTCTCGGGGTAGACGTAGTTGGTGTAGGCGTCCGGAACGAGCAGTACCCTGTCGGCGGCCCCGGATTCGGGAATCCGGGGGCCGCCGCGGGCCTCGAACCACGCCGCGAACGACTGGCCCGCGAACTCCGGGAAGTCGCGTTCGCGCGCGACCCCGAGCGTCTTCTCGGCCAGCAGGCCCGCACCGGGGAGGTCCGCCAGCCAGTTCGAGACTGGCGCGAGCGCGGACCCCACCGCCGCGAGGCGGTCCGCCTCGGCGAAGAGGCGTTCGCGCAGGCCAGCGCCCTCTCGCCGGTGGTAGCGGTGCTTGACCTCGGCCTTGAGTTTGGCGAGGTCCACCCCGGTCGGGCAGTCGCTCTGACACCCCTTGCATCCGAGACAGAGGTCCAGCACCTCCTTCTGGAACCGCTCGGTGTACATCTCCTCGGGAGGGAGTTCGCCCGAAATCGCGGCCCGGAGCATGTTCGCCCGGCCCCGCGTCGTCGCCATCTCGTCGTCCATCCCCCGGTAGGACGGACACATCACCTCCGAGTCGGTCTGGCGGCAGGTGCCGCACCCGTTGCAGAGTTCCACGAGGTGCGAGAAGCCGCCCTCGTCGGCGAAGTCCTGCGTGGTCGCGGGTTCGAGCGACGAGTAGGCCGGGCCGTAGCGCAGGTTCTCGCGCATGTCCGTGGGGTCGTCCTCGCGGAAGACGACCTTCCCGGGGTTCATCCGCCAGTCGGGGTCGAACGCGGTCTTGAGTTCCTTGAAGGCGTCCCACAACTCGGGACCGTAGAGCTTCGGGTTGAACTGGGTCCGAGCGAGTCCGTCGCCGTGTTCGCCCGAGAACGACCCGCGGTGGTCCGACACCAGCGAGGTCACGTCCTCGGCGATGGACTGCATCTTCTCGACGCCTTTCGACTCTTTGAGGTTCAAAATCGGCCTGACGTGGAGGGTGCCGCTCCCGGCGTGAGCGAAGTACGCCGCCGAGGTGTCGTGGGCCTCCAGAACCCCCTCGAACCCCTGCACGTACTCGGCGAGTTCCGCGGGGGGAACCGAGGCGTCCTCGATGAAGGGGTAGGGCTTGGGGTCGCCCTCCATGCTCATCAACAGCGGAATCGCGGCCTTCCGGAGTTTCCAGAGCTTCGCCTGCGCGTCGGTGTCGTAGGCCTCCAGCACGTCGAACGCCGTGCCCGCGCGGACGAACTCGGCGTTGGTCTCGGCAATCGCGTCGGCCAAGTCGTCGCGGACCTCCGAGTCGAACTCCAGCATCAGCGCGGCCGCGGCGTCGTCGGGAATCGGGTCGGCGTACTCGGCGTACTCGGCCGAGTCGCGGGCCAACCGGAAGACCTCCTCGTCCATGAGTTCGACCGCGCTCGGGTCGTAGTCGAGCGCCACCGGCACCGCCTCCATCGCCGACAGCAGGTCCGGAAAGCAGTAGAGCGCCACCGCGGTCCGGTCGGGTTTCGACACCAGCGAGAGGGTCGCCTCGGTCACGACGCCGAGCGTCCCCTCCGCGCCGACGAACAGCTTAGCGAGATTTACGCATTCGTTGCCGTTTTCGTTTACGTAAACGCACTCGTGGAGGTTGTAGCCCGACACCGACCGCTTGAGGTTCGGGTACTTGGCTTCGATTTCCTCGGCGTTGTCCTCGACCAGTCCGCGGACCGTCCGGTAAAGGTCGGCCTCCCGGCCGTCGTCCCCGACAATCTCGTCCCACTCGGGACCGTCGAGTTCGACCTCGCGGGCGCGAATCCGACTTCCGTCGGCGAGGACCGCCTCGCACTCCTCGACGTAGGCGTCGGTGATGCCGTACCGGACCGAGTGCGCGCCCGTCGAGTTGTTGCCGATGCCGCCCCCGACCGTCGCGCGGTTCGAGGACGCGGGGTCGGGCGCGAACTTCAGCCCCCACTCTTCGAGGTGGGCGTCCAAGTGGTCCTGCACGACGCCGGGTTGGACCGTCGCGCGCTTCGCCTCGGGGTCCACGTCGAGAATCCCGTCCAAATGGCGCGACAGGTCGAGGACGATGCACTCCGGTCCGACCGACTGGCCCGCGAGCGACGACCCCGCCCCGCGGGGCAGGACCGGCGCGTCGTGGTCGGCGGCGACCGCTACCGCGGCCTGCACGTCTCCCGCGCCGGTCGGGAAGACGACGCCCGCGGGACGGGCCTCGTAGATGCTCCCGTCGGTCGCGTACAGAATCTGGCTGTACTCGTCGAACCGGACTTCGCCCTCGCACGCCCGCCGGAGGTCGGCCGCGAGGTCGGCGTGGGCCGGGTCGTCCGGCGCGTCGATACCGAGCGACTCCCGGTAGTCCTCGAAGTCGGAAGCGTCTGCGGGGGGAGAAGACATGGTACGCCATGCCACGCCAACGCCCATAAATTGGGGGTTCGGTTGCGGGCGACGGTCCCGACTGAACGGAGCCACCTCGGACGGGCGCACGACACCTACCTCGCACGACGCCCGTCTCGAAAAGTCCTGCCCGCTCGCGCGACTGCGCGAGCGGGCGAGACCGTCACCTCGCGTCGAGTGGTTCTCGCGTCGGATGGCCAGCGGTCGCGCGTCGAACGGTCGTCAACGACCGTTCGACGCGCGGGAGAGGTTGAGAAATATTTGCTTTGGAACTGTATACATTTCTTTTAGAACGAATATCCTTTCTCAGCCGCGGTCTCGAACGGTCCGCGACGGGCACAGTTCCGTCTCCGAAAATGAATACGTAAACGAATACGTAAACGAAAACGAATCCGCGAGCGCCCGCCGCCGCGACTATAGGACTACGCTAAATCAGTCGTCCGACCGGCAGGAGGCGTGTAACAAAGACCGACGCGGCAGAACGGTGGGCCATGGCAGTACGAAACGGCGACCTCACCGAAAAATGGTACGAGTACGTGTACCGCGACCGCGACGAGTCGGTGCGCCGGTTCGTGGACAACTATCCCGACGAGCGCGCGCTGTCGGTCAGTTGCGACCGGTTCGGCCACGACTACCGATTCGTCCGGCCGTTGCTGTCGAACCCCGACGAGGCCCTGCGTGCGGGAAAGGCCGCACTCTCGCGGTTCCTCGCCTCCGAGACCGACCGCGAACTACAGGACGTGTACCTCCGAGTCAGCGACCTTCCCGCCAAGAGCGAAGTGTCGCTGGCCGACCTGCGAGCGACCCACCTCAACGGGCTCTACACGACTCGGGGCGTCGTCGCCGACACCGGACCGTCCCGCCCGAAGGTCGTGCGCGCGGCGTTCCGGTGTGCGAAGTGCGAGGATGTCACCCGTCACGTCCCCCAGACAGGCCGGGAGTTCCGGAGTCACGCCAAGTGCCCGCGGTGCAGTTCCGTGGGCTACCTCTCTTTCGAACCAGAGGCCAGCGAGTACGTAGACGCCCAAGAGGTGCGCGTGCGGGACCCGACCGGTTCCGACGAGATGCCCCTCTTGCTCGAACATGACCTGACCGGAACAGTGTCGGACGGCGACGAAATGAGAATCGTTGGCATTCCCCGAGCGAGCCGGACCGACGACTCTGCGGTAACCGACATGTGGGTCGAGTCGGTGAGTATGGAATGCTTAACGGACTCGAACCGATAACGTCGGACGATTCCACTATCTTTCACTTGTGACACTTTTTCGGCTTCGAAACGGCCACCATCCTTTTGCCGATACGAAGATTTTAGTCTAAAAGGGGAGAAGATGTACGACCTGACAGGCTTCCAGAGAGACTTGCTGTACGTCATCGCGGGGCTAGACGAACCGCACGGTCTCGCCATCAAAGACGAACTCGAATCGTACTACGAAAAAGAGATTCACCACGGCCGACTCTACCCGAACCTCGACACCTTGGTTGACAAAGGCTTCGTGGAAAAGGGCCAGCGCGACCGCCGGACCAACTACTACACGCTGACTCGGCGGGGCACCCGCGAAATCGAGGCCCGCCGCGAATGGGAGTCACAGTACGTGGACCTCCCGCAGGAAGCGACCGCGTAGTCCGTCCGCGGACCGCGACCCCCGGTTTCGGAGGCACTCATGGGTGCGACGGCGCGAGCGTCGCACCGACGACCGCGGCGTCGAGCGACTGTACCAACCGAATCACGGAGTTCGACGCGCCGACGACGTACTCGTCGCCCGACTCTTCGACCACCCCGAGGTCCACTAACTTCTCGACGTGTAGCCAGACGCGCTTGCGAGAGACGCCGGTCAGGAGATGCACGTCCTCTTGGGTGAGCGACTGGCCGGGGTCGGCCTCCAAAAGCGCGTCGAGCATCAGGCGCACCGATTCGAGACGTGCGAGGTACTCCAGTCCCGTCTCGTCGTCCGGCGCGCCGGTCGCTTCGACCGCCGCCGAGAGTTCGCCCGCCGCGTGGTAGACGATTGCGTGGTCGTTGATGCGATACGCGCCCTCGTCGGCGACCAACACGCCGAGCGAGATGAGCGCGTCGATGGCTTCCTCGACGGCGCTCTCGTCTAAGTCCGAGCGAGACGCGAGGTCGTCCACGCCGTAGCGAGCGTCGGTGTCGGCGTCGAGCAACGCCACGAGGAGCGTCCGAACCGATTCTTCGCCGGTCAGCCAGAGCCACCCGCTCGGGTAGGTCCGGCGGGCCTCGGCGGGGTCGCCGCCTTCTACGAGGTCCCACATCTCCTCCTCGGTGTCGCTCGTTCGTAACTGGGCGTCGTCGGTCGTGGGGAGGGTCATTACGTTTGGGGTGTCCCGGCGACGATAAAAAGCTACCGCGCTCGGCGGACGCCGGGGGAGTCCCGAATCGTCACTCGGGCCGAGTCGTCTCGCAATCGACGCACCACCCGCATCCACCGGTCTCGCAGAGCCGCGAGTACATCCCGCGAAGGGCCGCCTCCGCGGTATCCGGCAGGACGTGAAACTCCACGCACCCCGAGCGAATCACGACTCGGAAGGCCGTCGAGTGGCACTCGTCGTGGACCAGATACACCGGTGCTGGGAGTTCGAACCAGTCACCGTACGTGTACCGGTCACCGTCCAAGACGCGCTCTACCAGCGCGGATAGCTCTCGCTCGGGCACCTCCGAATCGGGCGAGAGGCGGAAGACCGTTCCACCCTCGTACTCCACGCCGCCGTCGCGCGGGTAGACGCGCTCGGGGCGACGCGGGATGTCGAACGTCGGCGCGTCGTCGCTCACGACCCGTGGTACGTCGCCATCGCTTATCAATCTCCGCGAATAATGTCAAATATGGTACTTTTCTGGGAGTAGCGCGCCATTCCGTTTTCGAAATCGTTTGCGTTTTCGTTTACGAATTCGTTTACCATCTGGACGTGCTGGCGTCCCGAGGAGAGCGTTCAGACTCGAAAACGGAATCGGAAATGATTCTGTAAACGATTTCGAAAACGCCGATTGACAGCCGATTCAGACGTTTCGACGGGCGTACTCGCCGGATGCTTCCGCGAGCAGGTCGAGGTACTCCGGGGACGCCTCGCGCAGGCCGAGTCGAACCGCGAGGCGGACGATTTCGCTCCGGTCGAGCGACGACGTGTCGATTTCGCGGCCGAGTTCGCCCTGAAGCGAGGTGCCGACCGCTTCGAGGTCCTCTTGTCGGTCGTCCAAGGTGGTCAGGAGCGCCGTCACCGACTCGTCGCGCGCCGCGAACGTCTTGGCTTGCTCGCCCGAGTCGATGGCACCGAGTGCGTCCACGAGGTCCTCCACCAAGTCGTCGGTTCCCTCCTCGACTCCGGCGGATTCGGCGAGACGGTCGGTGCGCTGGGTCTGCTGGCGGAGTTCTTCGAGTTCGGGGTCGCTCACGCCGTCTCACCTCCTGCGGGAGCCGCCCGCTCGGAGCGTTCGAGTCGCTCGACCAGCGTCTCGGCGTTATCTAGGAATGCTTCGCGTGCGCGTTGGGCCGTGGTCGATGGCTCTTCGAGTGCGAACGCGGTCCGGCCCGACTCGGCGGCGTTCCGGATGTCCTGACTGACCGGGACGTGCGAGGAGACGAACGCTTCGGGGTAGGCCTCCTCGAAAGCGTCTAAGTACTCCTCGGCGAGTTTCGTCCGGGTATCGACCTTGTTCGGGAGGACCATGGCGAGTTCCACGTCCACGTCGAAGTTCGCGCCGATTTTGTCGAGGTCCGCGCGGAGTGCCTCGGCCTGTTCGGACTCGAACGGTCCCATCTCGACGGGCGCGATGACGTTCCGGGCGGCCCAGAGACCGTTGTAGCTGACGTTGTTCGTCAGGCCCGGCAGGTCGATGAGTACGGCATCGTAGCCCAGCGGTTCGACGTACTCGTCGAGGAACGTGTCGAGTCGGGAGTAGCGGTCGTGGGCGTCGTCGATGTTGCCGAGTTCGGCGTCGAGACTGTCGAGACCCGGATGGGCCGGAATCAGGTCCACGCCCTCGTCGGTTTCGAGAATCAGGTCTTCGACCGCCGCGTCACCCAACTTGTCGGCGATGGCGCTCCACTGGTCCTGAAATACCGTCGAGATGTTCGGCCAGTCGTCGTCCGCCGCGATTTGGCGCTCTACGGTCTCCCACCGGCCGAAGTGCTTCACGAGGTCGCCCTGCTTGCCCGCGAGGTCGATGAGCAACACGTCGTTTCCCCGTTCGGCCAGCGCCACCCCGAGGTGGGCCGCCGTGGTCGTCTTGCCCGTACCGCCCTTGTCGAGGAAGGTACAGGCCCGGATGGACCGAGACATAGTTTACGTTTGCGCAAACGCAAACGTAGTACTTAATCCTTCGTCAGACGCGTGTGACGAGAACGACATTTACGATGGCGTTTACGGTATCGTTTCCGTTTTCGTTTCTGTTTCCGAACCCGCGTCGGGACGATAGCCGGAATCGCTAACGGACAGGAGTTCGAAAGGACGGTCATGGACCTGATGTTTCTCGTCGCGGTAGCAATCCTTCTCGCGGGCGTCGTCGGAAGCGTGGTACCGCTGGTTCCCGGCGCGGGCCTGTCGCTGGCCGGAATCTACCTCTACTGGTGGTCCACCGGGTACGCGGCCCCCGGACTCTGGGCGCTGGTCGCGTTCACGCTGGTCGGACTCGCCGCCGTCGTCGCCGACCAGTTCGGCGGTGCGCTCGCGGCGGGCGCGGGCGGCGCGTCCACGAAGACGGTGGCGCTGGCGACTGTCGTCAGCATCCCGCTCCTGTTCGTCGCCGGGCCGGTCGGACTCGTCGTCGGCGTGGCGGTGACGGTGTTCGCGGCGGAGTTCTACCGGACGCAGGACGCGGGTCGCGGCGCGCGAGCCGGAGCGTTCGCGGCAGTCGGCGTCCTCGGGTCGGCGCTCGTCCAGTTGGTCGTCACCCTCTCGCTACTCGTCGGATTCGTGGTCGTCGCGCTCTAACCTTTTTGTCCGACCGCGAAGTAGTAGGAGTACCATGCGAACGCACGCCGCGCTTCTCGTCGGGGCGATGGTCCTGTTAGGGGGTTGCATCGGCGGGGTAGGCGGAACGACTTCGGACGACGCGAGTAGACAGACCGACTCGCCGACGCCACCGACGACGACGGACGTAGAGCGAACGGTCAACGCGACGTTCGTGGTCGAGGACGGCGAGAACGTCACGGTCGAACTCGAAGTCGCCAACGAACGCGAAGAGCGCCGGACGGGACTGATGCACCGCGAGTCCCTCGCCAACGACACCGGGATGGTCTTCGTCTACGAGAGTGCCCAACCGGTCTCGTTCTGGATGAAGAACACCCTGATTCCGCTCGACATGATATTCGTCGGTCCCGACCGTACCGTGTTGAACGTCCAACACGCGAGTCCACAACCCAACGCCACGTCAGGCGAACTGAAGACGTACCCGAGCGACGGCGAGGCGAAGTACGTCGTGGAACTCCCGCGCGGGTTCGCCAACCGGACCGGCGTCGGTTCGGGGACGAAACTCGTCTTCGAGGGCGCGCCGCCGACCGTGGAGTCCGACGGGTAATCGCGCGAGGGATGGAACACAAAGCATTTATGAGGTGCGTGTGACCCAAAAGATACCTCGGGTAGGGGTACGCGAGGTATATTCTTTCGACGCAACCGGGTAGCTATCGGTGTATTCGAAGCGTCGGCGGCGGTCTATCCCCGAACCGTCGTCGTATTCGTATTCGTTTACGATTTCGAAAACGTAAACGAACCGAGCGATTCCGCCACGAGGACGACCACCGGCGCGAGGGTCGGACGAGGACGGCCCGCCGCTGGCGGAGACGCCGGAGTTCGGCGTGGCCGGAACGCGGCGTCGTCCCGGCCCCGTACACTTTCGGCGCTGGACGGCGTTGCTTCGGTGGGTTTCCTCGATGGAGTGGCATGCCGAACCACCGAGCGAGGTGTACGACGCCCTCGACACCGACGAGTCCGGACTGACCGACGACGAGGTCCGCAAGCGCCGCGAGAAGTACGGCCCGAACGAGATTCACGACGAACACCGGGTGTCGGTCCTCGGACTGTTCGTCTCGCAGTTTCGCAACTGGTTGACCTATCTGCTCGTCGTCGCGGCTCTTCTCTCGCTCGGCGTGGGGTTCCTGCCGGGTCAGTCCCCCGAGTACGCGGAGGCCGCGCTCATCTTCGGCATTCTACTCGCCAACGGCGCGTTCGGGTTCGCGCAGGACTACCGGACCGAGAAGTCGATTCAGGCGCTCCGGTCGCTCTCGACGCCGGACGCGACGGTTCTGCGCGGCGGCGAGAAGCGAACCGTGGACGCCAGCGAGGTGGTCCCCGGCGACGTGTTCTTCGTGGCGCAGGGCGACGTGGTTCCGGCCGACGGGCGACTCGTGGACGCCCAGAGTCTCGCCACCGACGAGTCGGCGCTGACCGGCGAGAGCGCGAGCGTCGAGAAGAGTACCGAAGCGGTCGATTCTGACGCACCACCGGCCGACCGGGAGGGGATGGTCTTCATGAACACCCACGCGGTGCAGGGGCGGGGGACGGCCGTCGCGGTGGCGACGGGCATGGACACCGAAGTCGGGGCCATCGCCGAGCAACTGGGCGAGACCGAAGAGCCACCGACGCCGTTTCAGGAGGAGGTAGACGCGCTCGGCAGGAGAATCGCGGGGCTGACGCTGGCGATAATCGGCTTCGTCGCGGCGGTCCAACTACTGCTCACCGACACGTCGACCATCTCGGTCCTGTTGGTCGCGGTGACGCTGGCCGTCGCCGCCGTGCCCGAGGGGTTGCCCGCGGTGGTGACGCTGACGCTGGCGCTCGGGTCCCGGCGACTTCTCCGGCGGAACGCGCTGGTACGGCGACTGCCGGTGGTCGAGAGCCTCGGGGCCGTGGACACCATAGTCACCGACAAGACGGGAACGCTGACCGAGAACGAGATGACGGTCCGGCGGGCCTACGCGGGCGGCGAAACCTACGAACTCCCGCCGGGCGAGCGAGAGGGCGAGAGCGCCGCGGCGCTCGCGGACGGTTCGACCCCCGCCGCGCTCACGACCCTGCTTCGGACCGGCGCGATTTGCAACGACGCCGAGCGCGGACCCGACGGCTACCGCGGCGACCCGACCGAGGTGGCGCTTCTCCGGGCGGCCGAGGACGCCGGACTCGACTGGCCCCGCGAACGACTCCGGGAAGTGCCGTTCTCCGCGGAGCGAAAGCGCATGACGGTCGTCGCACCGGGCGCGAGCGAGGGCGTAAACGATAGCGAAAACGTAAACAGAATCGGAAACGAATCCGATAGCGAAAACGTAAACGGAATCGGGAACGCCGTCGGAGACGGCGTTCCCACGGCGTACGTCAAGGGCGCGCCCGAGGTGGTGCTGGACCGGTGTGACGCGGTGCTGGAAGACGGCGAGTCGGTGAGTCTGACCGACGAGCGCCGGGCCGAGGTACTCGACGTGACCGACGCGTTCGCCGAGGACGCGCTTCGAGTGCTGGGGTTCGCCTACCGGGAGAGCGTCGATACCGAGGCCAGCGACGGCGAGTTGGAGCGCGGACTGACGTTCGTCGGCTTGCAGGGGTTGATGGACCCGCCCAGACCCGAGGTGGCCGACGCGGTGGCCGACTGCCGACGGGCGGGCATCCGGACGGTGATGGCGACCGGTGACAACTTGGAGACGGCGAAGGCAATCGGCACGGAGTTGGGATTCGACCCCGAGGGCGCGCTGACCGGTCCCGAGATAGAGACGCTTTCCGACGGGGAGTTGGCCGAGCGCGTCGGCGACGTGGAGGTGTTCGCGCGGGTCTCGCCAGCTCACAAGGTCGAGATTCTGGAGGCGTTGCAGGGCAACGACCACACGGTGGCGATGACCGGCGACGGGGTGAACGACGCGCCCGCGCTCAAGCGGGCCGACGTGGGCGTGGCGATGGGCCAGCGAGGAACCGACGTGGCCCGGACCGCCTCGGACGTAGTGCTTCGGGACGACAACTTCACCACGATTCGGGACGCGGTGGCCGAGGGACGGGGCGTCTTCGACAACGTTCGGAAGTTCGTCAACTACCTGCTGTCGGCCAACGCGGGCGAAGTGCTGGTGGTGTTCTTCGGCGCGCTGGTCGGGACCGCGCTGTTCCCCGAGACGTTCGGTGCCGCCGAACAAGCGGTGGTGCTGACGCCGGTCATGCTCCTGTGGGTCAACCTCGTCACCGACGGCCTGCCAGCGCTGGCGCTCGGGGCCGACCCCAAGTCCGGCGACGTGATGGCCCGCCCGCCGCGCGAGGCGTCCGAGCGCGTGGTGAATCGCCGGGTGTTGGCATCGGTCGGCGCTATCGGCGTCCTGATGACCGTGACCGGACTGGGCGTGTTCTTCTACGGTCTCGGTCGCTCGACGCTGGTCGTCGCTCAGACCGCGCTGTTCACGTTCCTCGTCGCCATCGAGATGGTTCGAATCCAGCTCATCCGGTCGCGCTACCGACTGTCGGTCTGGTCGAACCCGTGGTTGCTGGCCGCAATCGGCGTAACGCTGGCGCTCCAGTTGGTCGTGCTGTACACGCCGCTTCGGGTCCCGTTCGGCGTCGTCTCGCTCGGAGCGACCGAGTGGTCGTGGATTGGTGGCGGGTTCGGGGCGTTCGTGGCGCTGGCGCTGGCCGCGCGGGTCGTCCTCGAACGCGTCGTCGGCGAGTAGCACCGGAGACGGCGACTTAGGGGGAACGCTTACCGGTCGGTCTACCGAAACGAGTCGCGTGCCGGTCACACCGAGGTCGGTCGTGGCGGTACTGGTGGGCGGGGTCTCGCTCTACTTGCTGTTGGTCAGCACGCGCGTCACGGTCCAGCGACTCGTCAACGTCGCGCAGGGCTACGGGGTCTCGGAGTCGGTCATCGGACTGACCGTGGTCGCGGTCGGGACGAGTCTGCCCGAAATCTCCGCGAACGCCACCGCCTCCGTCGGGATTCTCACGGGCGCGCTCGACGCCGGAGTCGCGTCGGCGACGGTACTGGGCGGAAGCATCGGGTCGTCGGTGGTCCAGCAGACGCTACTGGTCGGCGTGTTCCTCTTCGCGGCGGGGGAGGTGACGCTCTCGCGGTCGTTCGTCCGGTCGAGTTACGTGCCGATGATGCTGTCGGCGGCGCTGGTGCTGGCGCTCTCGGCCGACGGCGAAATCGCCAGACTCGACGGTCTCCTGCTGGTCGGGGCGTTTCTGGTCTACCTCTACTACACCTACGACCGGCGCGAGCGGGCGACGGTCCCCGAGGGACTGGAGGTCCGGAACGTCGGCGTGCGGACCGACGCCGCAATCGCGCTCGGCGGACTCGCGGTCGTGTTGGCGAGCGCCTACCTCGTGCTATCGGCGCTCGAAGTCCTCGTGGCGTCCCTCGACCTCGGCGGGTCGCTCGTCGGCATCGCTACCCTCGGCGTCGGGACGGCGCTCCCGGAACTCTCGACGGTCGGTGAGTCCATCCGCCGGAAGCGACCGACGCTCGCGCTCGGGACGCTGGTCGGGAGCAACGTGGTCAACCTGCTGGTCGCGGTGGGTCTCGGGGGCGTGATTTCCGGTTACAGCGTGCCCGACGCGGTACTCTACTGGGACCTTCCGGTGATGCTCGCTATCGGCGTCGGCGCGTTCATCTACGTCACCCGCGTCACCGACGGCGAACTCAACCGACGGGACGCCAGCACCTTCGTCGTGGCCTACTTCGGGTTCGTGGCCGGACACCTTCTGCTGTTTCCTTCGAGCTGAAATATCGTTCCTTTAGAATTTTTAACCAATATATAAGATATATTTCGTTATATTTCGGCCATCTATAGCTATCTTTAGCTGAAGCGACCCCGCGGGCGCGCGCCGCGGCGGACCACGAGCGAACGCCCTGCCGAACACATCACCCCCGGCGGCGACTCGTAGTGAGCGAACGGACCGGCTTCCGAGAGCCGGTACTTGCGATTCCGTTTACGTTTATGTTTTAGTTTACGTCTCCGTTTACGTTCCCGATTACGTTTCCGTTTACGCACTTCGTTCTTCGCCGACGGTAGCCGGTGAAGAAAACTTATCAGACGGGAGCGAATCGGTCGAACCGATGGACGGACGCGAGCGCGACTCTCACGACCCCGAGCGGGCCGAACGACTCCGCGAGGAGGCCCGCGAGCGGTGGGGCCGGGCCGACGACGACGCGGACGCAGTTGCCGCGAGACTCGACAGCGACGACCCGGCGGTCCGCGCCGAGGCGGTGTGGACACTCGCGGAACTCGCGGCCGACGACCCCGACCGGTCGCGGCGACTCCCGGTCGAGTCCAAACTCGCGCCGCTGTTGAACGACGACGACCAGTGGGTCCGGCGGGGCGCGTCGTGGGCTGTGGCGACCATCGCCGACGAACACCCACACCGCGCCCACGCCGCGCTCCCGGCCGTCACCGAGAGTCTGGCCGACGAGGACCCGCTGGTCCGTGAGAACGGCGTCCTCGCGCTCTCGAACGTCGCCGAGGAGTACCCCCGCGCCGTCGAACCGGCGCTGAGCAAACTCGCCGCCCTCGTCGCCGACGAGGACGGACTCGCGCGGCGGTACGCCGTCGAGACGCTCCGGCGACTCGTCGTCCGACTCGACGAGGGAGGCTTCCCCGAGACCGTCGAGGCCACGCCCGAAATCGCCGAGATGCTTCGCGGCGAGGGCGACGTGGTGGCGGTGTCCGACGACGCGGACGACGGCCGACTCATCCGGATTCGCGGCGGCGGGGCCGACGACGAGTCGGCGGACGACGACGACGAGAGCGACGGGACCGACGGCACCGACGAGTCGCTCGGCCCGCCCGACCGGATTCCCGCAGTGCCGGAAATCGACGGCGACCGAGAGACCTTCGAACGCCTCGCGGACCTCGGCACCGACCCCCTCACGACTGCGACGAAGGCCCGCGCGCCGTCGTCGGAGGGCGGCCAGCACGTCGTGGTCGTCGTCCGGACGCTCAGACCCGACAGCGGCGTTGACCCCTCGCGTTTCGAGACGGCGCTCCGGTCGTGGGTGGGCGTGGACGACCACGCGCACGTCGCGCCCGTCCTCGCGCGCGGGACCGACCCTCGGCCGTGGTTCGCCAGCGAGTTCATGGACGCCGGAAGCCTCCGGAAGGCCGTCGGGTCTGTCGGGTTCGACCGCGCGGTGTGGTACGCCCACTGCCTCGCGGCGACGATGTGTCACGCCCACGCCCGCGGGGTTGTCCACGGCGCGCTACGACCCGGTGCGGTGGGTCTCTCTCGCACCTTCGGTGCGTGGCCGGTCCCGAAAGTCGGTGACTGGGCGTTCGGCGACCTGTTCGCGGACGCCACGACCCCGCCGGTGCCACCGGCCTACGCCGCGCCCGAACACCTCGCGCCCGAGACGTTCGGCCGCCCGGACCCCGCGACGGACGTGTACCAACTCGGCGCGCTCTGCTACGCGCTGTTCGCCGGTCGGCCGCCGTTCACCGGCGACCCCGCCGACATCGCCCGGAAGGTCCAAAACGAGGACCCCGAACCGCCGAGCGCGCACGCCGAGGGCGTGCCCGAGGCGATAGACCGGTTGGTGGGCCGGGCGCTCCGGACCGAGAAGCCCGCCCGGTTCGAGACGGCCGAGGACTTCCGCCGGGAGTTGGAAATCCTCGCGCGGGACCTGTCGCTCTCCTACGAGTTGTAGCACTCGCTCGCCGGGAGCGTTCTCACTGCGGTTGCGGTCCGGCGGGGACGCGTCCCCGCCGGACCGCGAGCGCTATCGCCCGCCCGCGGGTCCGTCGTCGTGGAAGTAGACGACGCGCTCGCTCTCGCCTCGCGCGCGCTCTTCCTCCACGTCGTAGCGACTCGCACAGCGCCGGGCGTACTTCGTGATGAACGAGAACGGCGGCCCGCCGAACACGTCGGCCCATCGGTCGCCGCGCGCTACGACGACGCGCTGGTCGTAGGCTTTGCCACACACCGGGCAGGGCGTGTCTTCCGGGTCGTGGGAGTGCACGTCGGACTAGACGGAGGCGAGCGATTTCAATCTCCCGGCGTTTCCGACCGCGCTGGCGTCCCCCGACGCCGGTCGGCGTTCCGCCCCCATTTAAGTTCCCTCGCTTCGACGCCTCGAAAAAGATGGCGCTCGCGCCCCTCACCGCTCACGCCTCCGGAGACGCCAGCGCCGCGGCCGTCCACTTCCTCGGGTCGGTTCTGGTCACGATGGCCGCGGCGTTCTTCGGCTTCTACGCCGTCCGGAACCTCCGGTTGAACCGATTGGAGTCTCAAGGTCCGTTCTGGCGCTACCTCGCGCTGGTCGGGGCCGCGGCCGGACTGTACGGTCTGCTCGGTGTCGCGGGGACGGTCGTCAGGTCGCGCGCGCTGACCGCGTTCGGCCACGGGGCGCTACTGCTCTGCATCGTCTTCCTCGCGTTCTCGATGCGCGAGGTGTACTACAACTCCGCGCTCGCGCCGCCCCCCGAGGACCGGCAGTTCTCGCTCGACACCCTGCGCCGGATAGAAGCGGGATTCGTCGTCGTCATCGTCGTGGAGTGGGTCGCGGTCCTGCTCATCGACCAGTCGGTGGTCGCCCAGTTGGTCAAGGGTCTCGGGAGCGTGGCGTTCGCGGCCTACGGTCTCGTGTTCGCCGACAAACTGGAGTCGCTGGCCCGCGGGACGAGTCTCGACACCCTCCGGCGACATCTCCTGCCGGTGCTGGTCTCGTTGGGGGGACTCGGCGTGGCGGACCTCGGCGTCGTCGCGGGGGCGAGTCCGGTCGTCGTCCAAGCCGTCGAGAGCGTCTTCGTCGTCCTCGTCGCCGGGTTCCTCACCACCGCGACCATCCGACTCCAGCAGAACGTCGAGGGACTGTCGCCTCGATAGCCCCGAGTCGCCGCGTCCCGGCCTTTCGTCCACCGATTCGACGCTCGAACTGGTCGGAAATCATTAGTGTGTGTTCGTAGTTGACACCCTCGGGGGACACGAATGGGAGCAAACGAAGACACGCTGTCGAGACGTACGTATCTGAAAGCGACCGGCGCGGCGAGCGTTGCCGGTCTCGGCGGACTGACCGGACTGCTCGGACAGGACTTCGAGACGTTGGAGGTCCAACACTGGTGGACCGGCGGGGACGGCGCGGCGGCGATTGAGGCGCTGTTCGAGGGGTTCGAGCAGAAGCACTCGAACATCAAGGTCAACCAGAATCCGGTGGCCGGTGGCGCGGGACAGAACCTTCACACCGTCATCAAAAAGCGCGTGCTGAACGACAACCCGCCGAGTTCGTGGCAGGCGTGGCCGGGCGCGAACCTGCTACCGTTCACGCGGGCGAACAAACTGGAGAACATCGGGCAGTCGGTGTGGTCGCACAACGGCATGCAGTCGGCCTACCTGCAGGGACCGAAGGACGCCGCCCGGCCGTCGGGCGACTTCGTGACGGTGCCGCTGAACATCCACCGCATCAACAACCTGTTCTACAACGTGAACGTCGTGGAGCAGGCGGACGTGGACCCGTCGTCCATCTCGAAACCGAGTGACCTCGTGGGCGCGATGGAGCAGGTCAACAACAACACCGACGCCGCGGGGATGGCCCACCAGACCAAATCCGGGTGGTCTACGCTCCAACTCTGGACGACGGTTCTCCTCGGCGAACACGGACTCGACACCTACACCGCGTTCACCGAGGGAAGGGTCGAACAGAACCAGCAGGCCGTCAAGAACTCGCTCCGAATCGTCAAAGACTACAAGCAGTTCTTCAACGACGACGCCGGGTCCATCGGATGGACCGAGGCGAACACGAAGGTCATCAACGGGCAGGCCGGGTTCTTCCATCAGGGCGACTGGGCGGCGGGCATGTACTCGCCCGACAATCTGGAGTTCGAGAAGGGGTGGAATCAGGTCGCCTTCCCCGGCACCGAGGGCTACTACATGCTGAACATGGACTCGTTCCCGTTCCCGACGAACAACCCGTCGCCAGACGCGACGACACAGTTCCTGCGCTACGTCGGGAGCGTGGACGCCCAGCGCCGGTTCAACCCGAAGAAGGGGTCGATTCCGCCCAGAACCGACGTGCCACAGGACGCCTTCGGGCCGTTCCTCCAGCGCCAGATGAAGGAGTTCAAGAACTCGGAGGCACAACCGCCTTCGACCGCACACGGACTCGCGGTGGACCCCGAGACGCTGACGAACTTGGAAGACGCCATGGCGACGTTCATCTCGTCGTGGAACGTCCAGCGGACCTACGACGGGATGGTCCAAGCGTTCCAGTAAGGAAGTCTTCGAGTCGCCGCAGTCCCGACTCCGACGTTTCGTTTTTTCCGCGAGGTACCGTCAGAAGCGAAACCGACGAGTCACAGAAGTCGCTAGCGAGTCGTGAATCAGGGCGGCGAGGACCGCCCCGGTTGTCAGAGGCACAGTTTGAATACGACTCCCTTGCCTGCGACGCCGGGGCGTGGGACCCCTGCAGGCGTTTCTATACGTGTCCGATACACGCATAGGTGTACTGCATGGTATATCATCTTTTTAAGTCCCGTCGGAAAGTTACGCGGTGAGTTCCGCGTCCTCGGGGATTGCGATGGACTGCGGTGCGTACAACCGCTTTCGCGCGTCGGGAACGTACATCTGTTCCTCGACGAGTCCCTCGTCTTTGAGTTTCGTCAGCGCGTCTCGGGTCGTCCGTGCCGGGAGGAGCGCCTCCTTGCGAATCTGGCCCTGCGTCAGCGGGCCGTCCTCCTGTTCTAGCACTTTGTAGACGAGCTTCGCGCTCGGTGGAAGTTCTAGAAGCCGTTCGAATCGTTGCTCGGGTGTTGCTTCGGGCTCACTGCCCGTGGCAAAAGCGATCACTGGTTTTCGACATATCCAATATTGTATACAAAATACACTGACTTAGTTATTATGGTTAGAGCAGTGAACAAAACCGGCGAAACGCGAAATAACCGGCTCCCAACGCGAATTTCGACGCCGAACGCGAATGTCAATTTTCTCTTACGTCTGCCGAGAGTCAGTTTCATCCTGTAACCACAAGATATAAGTCTATCTTGTCGCATGATTCAGTCAGTAACCAGAGGCTATCGAGTCGCCTGACAGACCATGTCCCCCGACCAATCGACAGTTCTCGTCGTTGACGACGAGCAAGACGTTGCCGACCTTTACGCGATGTGGTTGCAGAACGACTATCGCGTGCGGAGTGCCTACGAAGGTGACGAGGCGCTGGACGTTCTCGACGAGACCGTGGATGTCGTCCTTCTCGACCGCCGGATGCCCGGACAGTCCGGCGACGAGGTACTCGAACAGATTCGTGACCGCGACCTCAACTGCCGGGTCGTCATGGTGACGGCAGTCAAACCCGACTTCGACATCTTGGAGATGGGCTTCGACGACTACCTCGTCAAGCCGGTGTCGAAAGACGACCTCCACGAAATCGTGGAGCAGATGCTCACGCGCGTCGATTACGGGTCACAACTTCAGGAGTACTACTCGCTCGTCTCGAAGAAGGCGGTCCTCGAAGCCGAGAAGGACCCCGAGACGCTCGAAGCCAGCGAGGAGTACGCCGAACTGCAAGCCGAAATCGACGAACTCAGCACGGAGGTAGACGACACCCGCGACCAACTGGACGACCACGACGACTTCGTTGGGGCGTTTCAGGACCTCTGAGACCGGGACTCCGCCCGTGGGTAGCCCGGCTTTTCTCGTCGCCAAGCGTGTTTCGTGAGGCGGTGAAACTCTCACGGAAAGCGTTTCGTCCGTTTGCTACGCCTCGCCACCGTCGTCTCCGCCCGTCGCGTCCGACCGGGAAACACGGACGCGGACCGCGGAGTGCTTGTACTCCGGAATCTTCGCCACGGGGTCGAGCGCATCCCCGGTCAGTCGGTTGACCAGTGGCTCCCCGAAGTGGAAGGTCAGGAACGCCGTGCCCGACCGCACCGCGGGCGTCACCGCCGCAATCGCCTCTACTCGCCCGCGGTCGTTCTCGACCACGACCGAATCGCCCTCCTCGACGCCGCGGTCCGCGGCGTCGTCGGGGTGGAGTTGAAGCGCGTCCTCGCTCCGGAGGCGGGTCAGAATCCCCGACCGGCGCGTCACCGCGCCGCTGTTGAAGTGCGAGAGGACCCGCCCGGTGGTCAGGACGAGTTCGTCGTCGCCCACTTCGTCGGCGGGTTCGACGCCCTCGACCGGTTCGAGCGTCGCGCGCTCTGCCCCGTCGCCCCACGTTTCCCGGTGGAGGACGCCGACGCCCGACTCCGCGCCCGCCGGGAACGGCCAGCGTTGGCTCTCCTCGCCGATGCCCTCGTAGCCCATCCCGGCGTAGAGCGAATTCACGCGGGTCATCTCCGCGAAGACCGCTTCGGGACCCCCACGGTCGCCTCCGACTTCTCCATCCGTCAGCCTCTCGGCCACCTCCCGAATCAGGTCGAGGTCCCGGCGCGCGTCTCCGGGCGGTTGCGCCGCGGGTCGCATCCGCTGGACTTGCCGGTCGGTGTTCGTGACGGTCCCGGACTTCTCGGCCCACGAACTCGCGGGGAACACCACGTCGGCGTGCCCCACCGTCTCGGTGGGGAACACGTCTTGGACGACCAACAAGTCGAGGTCGTCCAACTCGTCGGCAACTCGGTTGGCGTTCGGTTCGGTCGCCGCGATATTCTCGCCGACGACGTAGGCCCCCCGAATTCCGTCGCCGAACTCGTGGGTCATCTCGACTTCCGTCAGGCCGGGTTCCGCCGGTGGCTCGAACCCCCACTCCGCCGCGACTTCGGCGCGGGCCTCGTCGTCGGTCACGTCCCGGTACCCCGGCAACACGTCGGGAAGCGCGCCCACGTCGCCCGCGCCCTGCACGTTGTTCTTCCCCCGGAGCGGATTCACGCCCGCGCCGCGCCTGCCGACGTTGCCCGCGAGGAGCGCCAGATTCAGCAGGGCGTGGACGTTCGCGGTCCCGCATCGGTGTTGGCTCATCCCCATCCCAGTGAAGGCGGCGGCTCGGTCCGGTTCGGCGTAGGCCCGCGCCGCCGCCCGGAGGTCGGACTCCTCGACCCCCGCGCGCTCCGCGCTGGCGGCAACGTCCACGCCGTCGAGCCATTCGCGGAACTCCTCGAAGCCCTCGACGCGCGCGGCGACGAACTCGTCGTCTATCAGTCCCTCCGCCACGACGACTCTGCACATCGCGTTCAGCAGGGGGATGTCGTACCCCGGCCGGACCGCGAGGTGGTGGTCGGCGTACCGCGTCGTCGCGTTCTCGCGGGGGTCCACGTGAATCAGCGTCGCGCCCTGCTTCACCGCGGGCGCGACGTAGGAACTGAAGATGACGGGGTGCTGTTCGGCGGGGTTCGCGCCCGCCACGAGGAAGGCGTCGGCCTCCGGCAGGTCTTCGACGGTGTTGGTCATCGCGCCCGTGCCGAACCGGTCGCGCATCGCGGCCACCGTCGATGAGTGACAGAGCCGAGCGCAGTTGTCCACGTTGTTCGTCCCGAGCGCGCGCGCCAGTTTCTGGAGCAGGTAGTTCTCCTCGTTGGTACACCCCGACGAGGCGAAGAACCCGAGCGCGTCGGGACCGTTCTCGTCCAGAATCTCCCGGAAGTCGGACTCGACGCGCCCGAAGGCGTCGTCCCACGACGTTTCGACCAGTTCGTCGCCCTCCCGGACCAGCGGCGTCGTCAGTCGCTCGTCGTGGTCCACCACGTCGTAGGCGGCCACGCCTTTCGGACAGAGTTCGCCGCGCCGGTTCACCGGCGCGCGCCACCCGACGGCGTTTCCTCGTTCGGCGTCGTATCGGACGCCGCACCCGACGCCGCAGAACGGGCAGATGCTCTTGGCGTCGTCTCCCTCGCGGTCTCTCCGGTCGCCCCCACTCATGGCGTTTCGTGCGGCCCCGAGATGGTTATGCGTGACGGGAGTCCGGGAAGACAATTGACAAATCACTTGTAAGTAGATACCAAAGGAGTTATGCAATCTCGCGAACTGAATATCGGATTATGGAAGTTCGTACGGGTCTCGTTATCGTCCTTCTGATTCTTTCTTCGCTCTCGCCGGTCGTCGGTGCGACTCAGAGTTATCAGGAACCCGACCCCGACATCGGGGTCGCCGCGCCGGGTCAAGTGACGGTCGGAGAACAGTTCACTATCACGGTAGAAGGAGCGAACTACGGCGGGACGGCGGGCAAGTACTCGACTATCTCGGTGTCGTTCCCGCGCCACCAGACCGACAGTCACATCGATAGCGTCTACACCGACCTGTCGTTCGACCTCACCAGAGAGGAAGGCGACACCATCTACGACAAGTACGGCAACGAGATGGTCGCAGACTACGCCCTCGCCGAGGCGGGCGTCGGCGGGTCCGGGACGTGGTACGGCGGGTCGCGCCGCCAGATGTCGGTCCGAGTGACTCCCCAAGAGGCCGGGACGTTCGTCTTCTACGCCCGCGTCACCCTGACCGACGACGACGACCCCGACCGGAAGTTCAACGCCCCCCAGTACGGCGACACGAACGACCAACAGAACTTCGAGGTCCGTCGCTACGAGGTCGATGTCCAGTCGAAGACCCGCACGCTGGACGTAGACGTTCCGTCCTCGAACGGCGGGGTCAGTCTGAGTCCGCCCTACTCGACCTACCACGGCGGAACGTCCCAGAACTACGAGGTCGGAACCGACGTGACGGTCGAAGCCAAACCCTTCTCGGGGTACAAGTTCGACCACTGGGAGGGCGACCACCCCTACGGCGAGGAGGACTCGAAGTCGATTACGGTGGAGATGGACGAGGACAGGTCGCTGACGCCCGTCTTCGAGGAGAAGACGACCGAGTACGACCTCGACGTGGACGCCTCGGGCAACGGCGACGTGCAACTCTCGCCGCCCTACGACACCTACAGTAGCTACGTCTCGCGCCAGTACGAGGAAGGGACGGACGTGACTTTAGAGGCCGACCCGGAGAGTGGCTACAACTTCGACTACTGGCAGGGCGACCACCCCTACGGCGAAGAGGACTCCCGGACGATTACCGTCGAGATGGACGAGGCGAAGTCGTTGACGCCCGTCTTCGTGGAGGAGGTGACCGAGTACGACCTCGACGTGGACGCCTCGGGCAACGGCGAAGTCGAAGTCTCACCGCCCTACGACACCTACAGTAGTTACGCCTCGCGCGAGTACGAGGAAGGGTCGGACGTGACCTTGGAGGCCGACCCGGAGAGTGGCTACAAGTTCGACCACTGGGAGGGCGACCACCCCTACGGCGAGGAGAACTCCGAGACGATTACCGTCGAGATGGACGGCGACAAGTCGCTGACGCCCGTCTTCGTGGAGGAGGTGTCGGAGTACGACCTCGAAGTGGACTCCTCGGGCAACGGCGACGTGGAACTCTCGCCGCCCTACGACACCTACACCAGCATCGTCACCCAGACCTACGAGGAAGGGACGGACGTGACCTTGGAGGCCGACCCGGAGAGTGGCTACAAGTTCGACCACTGGGAGGGCGACCACCCCTACGGCGAGGAGAACTCCGAGACGATTACCGTCGAGATGGACGAGGCGAAGTCGTTGACGCCCGTCTTCGCGGAGGAAGTCTCGGAGTACGACCTCGACGTTGCGTCTCCGGGGACCGAGGGCGACGTGGACGTGTCCCCCTCCGGGAGTTCCTACGGCGGAATCCGGACCTACGAGGGGGGTACGGAGGTGACGCTGGAGGCGAATCCGGCGGAGGGCAACGTCTTCGACCACTGGGAGGGCGACTACCCGTCCGGTGACAGGGATTCCGAGCGGATTACGGTCGAGATGACCGGCGACAAGTCGCTGACCCCGGTGTTCGCGGACGCGAACACGGAACCCATCGCCGACATCGACCCGAGTTCGCCGACGCCCACCATCGGGGAAGTCGTGACGTTCGACGCCGCGGCGTCCCGCGACCCGGACGGTCGGGTCGAAACCTACCGGTGGACGGTCAACGGCGGCAACGAGAAGCGTGGCGAGTCGGTCTCCTACGAGTTCGCCGACTCCGGCGAGTACACCGTCGAGTTGACCGTCGAAGACGGCGACGGCGACACCGCGACGAAGCGATACAGCGTGACGGTTCGGGACCGCCCGTCGGTGTCGGTATCGACCGACGTGACCCGGCCCAAGACCGGCCAGCAGGTGCCACTGTCCGCCTCGTCGGACGACTCGGACGTGGAGTTCGAGTGGGACACCGACGACGACGGCGACTTCGAGGCGTCGGGGTCGAAGGTCGCACCGTCGTTCGAGGTGGGCGGCAAGCACCGGGTCCGGGTCCGCGTGACCGACTCCAGCGGCGTCGTCAACACCGCGACGAAGGTCGTCGAAGTCCAGAAGAACGCGGACTTCCAACTCACCTCGCATCGCGGGACGGTCGTCGCGGGCGAGGAGTCGGCCATCGTCACGTTCAGAATCTCGAACATCGTGGACGACGAGAACCTGAACGCGAAACTCGAACTGGACCTCCCCGACACGGGCGTCTCGGTTTCGGGAGTCAGCGGCGGCAGTCTGGCTAGCCCGAAGTCCACGAAGTTCGTCGAAGTCACGCCCGACGACGACGAGACCCTGCAAGTTCGCCTCCAGATAAACGAACCCGGCACGTACGAGATTACGGGGCAGGCGCGGTACTACTTCGCCGGGCAGGACGACCGGCGCGAGCAGACGGTCGGCCCGGTCACGATTACCGCCGGGTCCTCGGAGTCCGCACTGAAGGACGACTCTCGGACGGGAAGCGACTCCGGGTCCGGGGTCGGGACGACTTCCGAGGGGGGAAGCCCCGGATTCGGGTTCGTGCAGGCGGCGCTCGCGGGACTGCTCGTCGTCGCGTGGTTGGGTCGGCGAGCGTCGTAGCCCCTCGTTTTCGGTCGGTTTCTCACGCCACGCCCGGCAGGAGCGTCGCGGCCAGCGCCAACAGCACGCCGGTCGTCACGACCACGAACACCGCGTCCAGCACCGACCCCGCCCGGAGCATCTGGCCGCGCGTGACCTCGCCGGTTCCGAAGACGATGGCGTTGGGCGGGGTCGCCACCGGGAGCGCGAACCCGTAACTCGCGGCCACCGCGCTGGCTATCGGGAGGAGGACGGCCGTCTCGACGCCCGAGGCGGGGAGTTCGGTCCCGACTTCGATGAGGACGGGCGCGAGGACGGCCGCAGTCGCGGTGTTCGACGCGAGTTCGCTCAGCGCGACGGTCAGCGCGACGATTGCCGCGAGCAGGACTGCGAGCGGCGCGTCCCCGAACGCCGCCAGCACCGCGCCCGCCAGCCACTCGGTCGCGCCCGTGTCCGAGAGCGCGTCCGCGAGCGTGAGACCGCCGCCGAACAGAAGCAGGGTTCCCCAGTCGATGCGCTCCACGTCGTCCCACTCGACGCCGCCCGCGAGGAACAGCACCGGAATCGCGGCCAACCCGACCACGACGAAGTAGAGCAGGCCCTGATAGCCGCCCGCGCTTGCCGCGGCGAAAATCCGCGGTCCCTCGCCACCGAACAGCGTCGTCTGCCACTCCGGAGGCAGGACGCCCGCGAAGAGGAAGTCGAGACCGCCCACGACCCAGAGCGCGGCGACGGCGACGAAAATCGCGGCGACTCTCCGGGCCGACCTGTCGAGGGGTCCCGCCTCGGTCGCCGACCGGCGGGCGGTGGCGCGCGCGGCGGACACGTCCACCTCCTCGGGCGGGTAGAGTCGGACCAGCAGGTACCACGAAAGCGGCAGAGTCGCCGCGACGGTGGGGAGACCGACGACCGACCACTCCGCGAAGTCGATTTCGTACCCGGCGTCCGCGAGTTGCGCGACCACGATGGCGTTGGGCGGCGTGCCGACCAGCGTGCCGATGCCGCCGATGCTCCCGGCGTAGGCCACCCCGAGCAGGGTCGCGGTGTGGAGGTTCTCGACCGACCGGTCGGCCGCGGCGTCGATTTGGCGGACCACGCCCACCGCGATGGGGGCCATCAGCGCGACGGTGGCGGTGTTCGAGACCAGCATCGAGAGGACCGCCGTCGTGACCATCACCCCGAGGACGACCCGGCGGGGCGTCGTCCCGACCCGGCCGAGCAGTTCGAGCGCGACCCGCCGGTCGAGTCCGTGCTTCCGGAGCGCCGCCGCGAGGACGAACGTGGCGAGAAAGAGGAAGACGATGGGGTCGGCGAACCCGGTCAGCGCCGCCGCGAGCGTCGGGTAGACGCCCAGCGCGACCAACCAGACGGGAACGGTCAGCGCGGTCACGGCCAGCGGGAGCGCCCCGGTAATCCAGAGACCCGCCGCGAACACCGCGGTAGCGAGCGCGCGCTGGCCGGTCGGCGTCAGTCCCGCGGGCGTCGGCGCGGCCGCGACCCCGAGGGTCGCGGCCGCGACAGCGAGGACGACCAGCCAGTTTTCGGGGCGCGGGACCTCCGTCTCCGGGCGCGGGACCTTCATGGCGGACAACTCCGGACGCTCCGTCGTTCGCGGGAACGACGCGTTCGAGCGCGAGACCGAGACGACGGCGAGCGCGATTCGTTTACTCGCTTGGACGGAACACCAGTAATACATTCCGGCGGACAGATGTCGCCGACCCCGACGCCGGAGCGTCGGGGTCGGCGACACGGCCCGTGACCCGCGGACCGCGCAGAACTCTCGGGCATAACTATATGTTTACGAGAGAAACCAAAACATTTCTATAGCAACGGAAGAAATTTGCGACCGGTCGTCACGACGCACGCAGAGTTTTACTTTCGGCCGTCGTTGTGTCGAGTATGGCGACGAACGCACAACTCTCGCGCATCGCCATCGTCGCGGTTGCGCTCCTCCTGTTGCTCCCGGTAGTGATGATGCTGTTCGCGTGGCCGCTGATGGGGATGGGATGGTGGATGCACGGTCCGGTGGACGGACAGGTCGGTCCCGGCGGATTCGGCGGCGGGACGCCGACGTGGATGTTCGGCTTCTGGATAGTCGGCCTGCTGGTGTTCGTCGGCGTCGGCTACCTGCTCGTCCGGTCGGTGTCGAACGGCGAGTCCGACCCCGCGCTGGAGGAACTCCGCCGGGCGTACGCCCGCGGGGACCTCTCGGACGAGGAGTTCGAGGAGCGCCGTCAGCGACTACGCGAGTAATCGCCGGTCGCCGTCGCGGAATCCCTCTCGGCGTTAGGAACAGATTCCTGCCGCGATGCCCTCGTCTGTCGGCCCCAGTAATTAATTAGTATTCCAACTACTCTCCCGTAGGTTGGGTGATTCGATGACGAAAAATCGACCGGACCGGAGGACGTGCGAGTTCACGCTTTCGGCCGACGAGTACGACGGCGACGGACCCTGCTTGGTGGGTGCGAAGTCGCTCCGGGAGGACGCCGACTGGACGTGCCCGCGGCCGAAACACCACGACGACCGCTGTCTCTTCCACCTGAGTCCCGAAGAGCGGCGCGAACTCGAAATCGACGACGAAGCAGTGCGCGACCGATTCCTCGAGGAGTTGCGCCAGTCTCACGACGGCGTAGACGAGGCGCTCAGACGCAAGCAGTTCGTCGGTGCCACGTTCGGGGACCTCGACCTCCGAAACGTCGATATTGACTCGGAGGACAACCACCCTATCGACCTCCGTCACGCCGAGATTCGCGGGGAACTGACGTTGCGCCGCGGGGAACTCTACGACCCCATCTACTTCGCTGGCGCGGTGTTCCACGGACCCGTGACGTTCAAATTCGCCGTCTTCGGCGACAACACCGCGTTCGAGTACGCCCACTTCGCCGACAGGGTTGACTTCGGGCAGGCGACGTTCCAGTCGGGCATCGACTTCCTGAAGACGGAGTTCTCCAAGTCGGTGTCGTTCGAGGAAGCGACGTTCGAGCGAGAACAGACGTTCTTCATCGACACGAAGTTCAACGCCGACTACGAGAAAGACGCAATCGTCAACTTCGAGAAAGTCACCTTCGAACGCGACGCCTACTTCAGCGGTTCGGCGTTTCGGGCGCGTACGTCGTTCGAGAAGGCCCGCTTCAAGGAGGAAGCCGTCTTCAAGATGCTCTCGGACGAGGAAGTGAGCCAGTACAACCAAGCGGCGTTCCACGACGAGCAAAATCTGGAGCGACGGAAGACGACGTTCACGAGATACTCGAACTTCGAGCGGTGTACCTTCCACGCCGACGCGTACTTCAACGACATCCTGTTCGAGTCCGACGCCAGTTTCGAGGAGTCCACCTTCCGGAACCGGGCGAACTTCAAGCAGGTGACGTTCGATGAGTCGGCCGACTTCTCGAAGGCCGACTTCGAGTCGAACGCGAGTTTCTACGACGCGAGATTCGAGGAGTCGGCGACCTTCTGGGACGCCGTATTCGGCCGGAAGGTGTTCGTGGACGACGCGACGTTCGGGAGTAGAGCGAAGTTCAAGGATGTCGTCTTCGAGGGGAAAGTCACGTTCAACGACGCTTCGTTCGGGCAGACCGCCACGTTCGAGGCGGCCATCTTCGAGCGGACGGCGACGTTCGCCGAAACGTCGTTCGAGCGACCCCCGACCTTCGAGACGACGACGTTCCGCCGGACGGTGAACTTCACCGAGTACGACGTGACGACCGGCGGGACGGTGAACCTGCGCGAGGCGACGATTGCCTCCGGGACGATTCAACGACCGCCCGAGGGCGTGGTCTTCGACGTGTCGGACGGGACACTCGGCGACGTAGCGATTTCCAGTCGGCGGAACTCGGCCGAACGTGTCAATTCGTGCGGCGGGGAGGGGAGCGTCTTCCGGCAGTTCGAGTGCGTCAACACTTCCTTCGACGGGTTCGACTTCGCGGAGTACCGGGACGAACTCGAACTGGCCGACTGGAATCTCCACTCGACGGTCGGGGACTCAGACCCCCGCGCGTCCGACCTCGAAGCGACTTACCTCAAGGCCAAGAACGGCGCGAACGCCGTCGGCGACAGCACCGCGGCGTCGAAGTTCTTCCAGAAGGAGATGCGGTACCGGGGGAAAGCCCACCGGGAGCGCGACAGTTGGCTGAACTACGTTCGGAACCGACTGCTCGGTCTCACGTCCTCCTACGGCGAGAGTCCGTGGAAGACGGTCGCCGCCTCGCTCGTCGTCGTGGCCGCGTTTACCGTCGTCTACATCGTGACCTCCATTCTGGACGACTCGGAAATCCCGTCGCGCGGCGACCCGAACGCGGCCGAAAGCGCCACTGCGTTCGACTCTACCGGGGGTGCGCTCGCGTCGGCAGTACAGCGGTCCGCCGAGACCGACCCGACGCTCTGGCAGACGACCGTCCACGCCTTCGAGTTGAGTTGGGAGGCGTTCCTCTCGATTCTCCTCGGTTCGACGTTCTTCAAGCTACCCTACCGAATCATCATCTACGTCGAAGCTTTCATCGGCGGCTTTCTCGTCGCCATGTTCTTCTTCACGCTCACGCGTTCTATCCACCGCTAACGGTCTCGGCTACGTCCGAGTCGCTCGTGCGAGTTCCTCGGGCGGACCGCCCGGCAGTTCGTCGCGGTCGTGTGACTCCTCGAAGTCGATGGCGGGACCCTTCGGGACGATTCGTTTGGGGTTCAGGTCGGCGTGACTTCGGTAGTAGTGTTCCTTGATGTGACCGAGGTCCACCGTCTCGGCGACCCCCGGCGTCTGGTAGAGGTCCCGGAGGTAGGGCCAGAGGTTCTCGTAGTCCGAGATTTGCCGGACGTTGCACTTGAAGTGAGTGTGGTACACCGCGTCGAACCGGATTAGCGTGGTGAACATCGCTACGTCGGCCTCGGTGAGTCGGTCGCCACAGAGGTAGCGTCGGTCTTCTAGGAGTTCGTCGTAGCGGTCCAGTGCGTCGAACAACTCGGTGACGGCCTCGTCGTAGGCCGCTTGGGTTCCGGCGAATCCGGCGCGGTAGACGCCGTTGTTGATTGGGTCGTAGATGTCCGCGATGGTCTCGTCTACCTCGTCGCGGTAGCCCTCGGGATAGAGAGTCACGTCGCGGTCGGTCACCTCGTGAAACGCGGTGTCGAGCATCCGCATGATTTCCTCGGACTCGTTGTTCACGATGGTCCCGCGCTCGGTGTCCCAGAGGACCGGCACGGTGGGCCGCCCGGTGAAGTCGGAGTCGGCCTCGGTGTACACGTCACGGAGGTAGTCGTAACCGTGGAGGTGGTCCTCGGTGCAACCGTCCTTCTCGGGGGAGAACTCCCACCCGTCGTTCTCGCGGTAGGGGTCAACGACCGAGACCGAGAGGCCGTCTTCGAGTCCCTTCAGACTCCGGACGAGCAGGGCCCGGTGCGCCCACGGGCACGCCAGCGAGACGTAGAGGTGGTAGCGACCCGCCTCGGCGGGAAACTCGGCGTCGGGGTCGGCTTCCACCCAGTCGCGGAAAGCGGTCTCCTGCCTGTCGAACTCGCCGTCGTCGTCGGTGGACGCGTACGCGTCGGTCCGCCACTCGCCGTCTACGAGCATATTCATGACAAGTTCGTATCAGTCTCGGCGACCAAAAGGGTCTCCGCTCGCGGCAGTCGGGACCGCTACCGGCCGTCGAGGGGTTCCGTGTTCGTATCGCTTTGTTCGGGTCGTATCGCTTTATTCGCATGGCTCCGGTGCGCTCGCGGGGGCGCGACCGCGTGAGCGAGTCGGTTGGGGAGGGTGTGGCCCACGTGCGGTTGCGGTGCTGTGCGGTCTGGTTGGTTCAAGCCTGAAGCTAGCTTCCCGTCGTCGCCGTTCCTCTCCTCTTCTCTCTTTGCCCTTCGACTCGCTACGACTCGTTCCCAACGAAACTCCGGGCCAGTTCCGCCTCTGCACGCCGGAGTCGGTACGAGAGCGTAGAGCGCGGCACGTCCAACTCGTCGGCCAACTCCGAGACCGTAATCGCCCGCGGCGTCTCGTAGTAGCCGCGTTCGACGGCGGCGGCCATCGCCTCGTAGTGGGCGTAGGGGAGCGCGGGCCGACCGCTGTAGGCCGAGAGCCACGCCGACTCGTCGGTGACTTGCCGGAGCGCGAACCGGACGCCCGTGCCCGTCGCGGCCCGAATCGCGTCCGAGAGCGAGCCGAGTTCGTCGTCGCTCGGGAGCAGGACGTGCCACTCGTAACGCGGGCCGTGGCGCTCGGTGGCGAAGAGGACGCCGGGACCGAGGTGGTCCAGCGCGAGGTGGGGTATCGACCGGCAGGCGTCGGTTCGCTCCCACGAGGTGAAGAGGATGCGCGTCGATGGGTCCCGTTGGAGGACTTCCGTCCGGTGGTCGGCCGCGCAGTCGGCCGGTCCCAAGCAGTCGGCGGCGTGGCCCGACTCGGCGTACGCGTCTGCGGCCCGCTCCAGCGGGTCGGTCGGACCGGTCAAGCGGTCCACCCGCCAGCAGTTCTCGGGCGTGACGGTACACGCCAGCGAGTGGCCGTACAGGTCCGGAGCGCCCCGGAAGGCGTCGGCCACCGGGTCGGTCCCGGCGTCGTACTCCAGCGCGAACGAGAAGGCGCGCATACCGGCGGTTCGGCGTGCGCCAAGTTAGAGGCGACGGCGAGAGACGCCGACGCTTTGCGTCGGCGTCCTCGATACGGAACGGGAGTCACGCCCTTAAGAAACGAGAATATGTCTTAAACACATGTATAAATTTCTTAGAGTCGTGTATATATGGCCGGTCGCTCCGACACCGAACGCACGACTCGCCGTCCGGCGGCGCGTAGTACGCGCCGCCGGACCGACGCCCGACCCGATGTCGGCCGCGACGGAACGTGTTCCTCGAAAGTCAGGAACGAACCGCGCGACGACGCCCGAACGCGCGGCGACGGCGACGGTGAGTGATACGAGTTGTCGCACGCCAACCGAGAAGCCACGTATCTCTCGGCCGTTCGGTGGCACATGGTCGAAGCAGGGCAACTCGTACTGAGCGTCGTCATGGGGCTACTGCTGGTCGCCGTCGCCGCGTTCATCCTGCGAATCGAGAACTGGCGGTCGTACACGCCGCTTTCCGGGGGTGGTGGCGGCGCGTACCGGGAGGGCGCGGAAGTCACCCACGAGGAGAAACCCGGCGGTCTGACCCGGTGGCTGACTACCGTAGACCACAAGGACATCGGTCTCATGTACGGTCTCTACGCTCTCGTCGCGTTCGTCTGGGGCGGCGTGGGCATCCTGCTGATGCGGACCGAACTCCTGACGCCCGAGTCCGCCATCGTGGGAGCGAACTTCTACAACGCCTTGCTGACCTCCCACGGCATCACGATGCTGTTCCTGTTCGGGACGCCGATTCTGGCGGCGTTCGGCAACTACTTCATCCCGTTGCTCATCGGCGCGGACGACATGGCGTTTCCGCGGGTCAACGCCATCGCGTTCTGGTTGCTTCCGCCCTCGGCGTTGCTGATATGGGGCGGCTTCTTCACCGCGCCGCTCAACGTCGGCATCGACCCGTCTCAGACGAGTTGGACGATGTACACGCCGCTGTCGGTCGAACAGACCAACCCCGGCGTGGACCTGATGTTACTCGGTTTACACCTCTCGGGGGTGTCGGCGACGATGGGGGCGATAAACTTCATCGCCACCGTGTTCACCGAGCGCGGTGACGACGTTGGCTGGGAGAGCCTCGACATCTTCTCGTGGACGATGATTACCCAGTCGGGACTCATCCTGTTCTCGTTCCCCCTGCTCGGGAGCGCCCTCGTGATGCTCCTGCTCGACCGGAACTTCGGGACCCTCTTCTTCGCGGCCGAGGGCGGCGGTTCGCTCCTGTGGCAACACCTGTTCTGGTTCTTCGGCCACCCCGAAGTGTACATCCTCGTGTTGCCCCCGATGGGTCTCGTCAGCCTCATCCTGCCGCGGTTCGCGGGCCGAAAGCTGTTCGGGTTCAAGTTCGTCGTCTACTCGACGCTCGCCATCGGCGTCCTGTCGTTCGGCGTCTGGGCGCATCACATGTTCAGCACGGGCATCGACCCTCGGATTCGTGGTAGTTTCATGGCCGTCTCGCTCGCCATCGCCGTGCCGAGCGCAGTCAAGGTGTTCAACTGGATTACGACGATGTGGAACGGCCGACTCCGGCTGACCGCGCCGATGCTGTTCTGCGTCGGGTTCGTCCAGAACTTCATCATCGGCGGCGTCACCGGCGTCTTCCTCGCGTCGGTTCCGGTAGACCTCGTGCTTCACGACACCTACTACGTCGTCGGCCACTTTCACTTCATCGTCATGGGGGTCATCCCGTTCGGCGCGTTCGCGGGCATCTACTACTGGTTCCCGATGTTTACCGGTCGGATGTACCAGAAGACGCTCGCCAAGCTACACTTCTGGCTCACCATCGTCGGCGTCAACGTCACCTTCTTCGCCCTGCTGTTGCTGGGCTACGGCGGGATGCCTCGCCGGTACGCCACCTACCTCCCGCAGTTCCAACTGCTCCACGTCGTCGCCACGGTGGGCGCGTTCCTCATCGGGTTCGGTCAACTCGTCTTCGTCTGGAACCTCGTCACCTCGTGGCTCGAAGGTCCCCACGTCGAGAGCGGCGACCCGTGGAACCTCGAAGACGCCGGTCTCAAGACCAAGGAGTGGACGTGGTTCGAGCGCAAGCGCGAGACGGCGATTACCGACGGCGGCGACGACGCGGCGACCGACGGCGACGAGTCGGCCGACGACTAACCGTCGAGTTCGAAGCCGAACTCCGCGCCGCCCGCCTCGCTCTCGCCGACTTCGACCGCCCACCCGTGAGCGTCCGCGATTCCTTTGACGATAGCGAGTCCGAGACCGACCCCGCCGTCCGCGGAGTAGCCGTACTCGAACACCTGTTCTCGCTCGTCTTCCGGGACGCCCGGACCGTCGTCGGCGACTGCGAACCTGTCGCCCCCGTCGCTGGCAGTGACCCGGACGGTCACGTCGTCGCCAGCGTGGTCCACCGCGTTCCGAAACAGGTTCTCGAAGAGGTTACAGAGGCGGTCCGGGTCGGCTTCGACCGTCTCGTAACTCTCGACTTCGAGGGCGGCCCCCTCGGTCGCTACGTTCTCCCACGCGCGGTCGGCGGCGTCCGCCACCGCGACCGGTTCGGTCCGGCCGACGGTCTGGCCCTTCCGCGCCAGCGCGAGCAAGTCGTCGATGAGCGACTCCATCCGGTCGTGTGCGGCCGCTACTCGGTCGAAACTCTCCTCGCGTCCGGTCCTGCGAGCGAGTTCGAGGTGGCCGCGCGCGACGTTGAGCGGATTGCGAAGGTCGTGGCTGACCACGCTGGCGAACTCCTCGAGTCGCTCGTTCTGGGTTTCGAGGGCCTGCTCGCGCTCCCGGAGTCTGCTCTCGCGGTCCGCCCGGTCTAGCGCCGCGCGTGCGTTCCCGCTCAGGATTTCCACGAACTGGACGTTCGACTCCGAGAACGGTTCGTCCTCGTGTTTCCCGACGCTCAGCAGACCGTACTCGCCCATCGGAACGTACATCGTGCGACTGAACGGGCCGAGGTCGTCGGTCTCGGCCTCGTCCACTTCGACCGTCACCGTCTCGCCCTCGCGGTAGGCCCGCCCGTGCGGGCTATCTTCGATGCCGAAGATGGGTCGCTCGTCCACTTCCTCGGCACCCTCGCCGCCGATAGCGACGTTGACGAGGGCGTCCCGGTCGTCGTCGTAGAGTCGCACGCCGGTTCCGGGGAACTCCAGCACGGTTTCGGCGATTCGACAGACTATTGACGCGATTTCCCGCTCGGTCTCGGCGTGCATGAGTTCCCGAGTGGCGTCGTGAAGCGCGCTCAGCGTCTGTTCGCGGCGTCTCCGCTCGGTGATGTCCCGGAAGTATATCGACAGGCCGTCTTCGGACGGGTACACTCGCTCTTCGACCCACCGGCCGGGTTGCAGTACGGATTCGGTCGCCAGCGTGACCGACTCTTGGGTCTCGAACGCTTCCCTGTAGGCCTCGTAGAACTCCTCGCCCGCGTCCTCGGGGACCGCTTGGCGCAGGTCCGTGCCGACGATTTCGTCGGCACTACACTCTACGAAGTCGGCGGCTTGCTCGTTGATGTAGGTTATCCGCCAGTCGTCGTCCAGCGCGTAGAAGGCGTCGGTGATTCGGTTGTGCATCCGACGCACCTGCTCGGTGGCTTCGCGGGCCTCTCGCTCGGCGCGGTACTGGGCGACGGCGTTCTCGATGCGGTTCGCCAGCACCTCGTACTGCTCGCTCCCGCTTCCCTTCTGGAGGTAGTCGGTGACGCCCGCCGAAATCGCTTCCGAGGCGATTTCCTCGCTCCCCTTCCCCGTGAACAGGACGAACGGCAAGTCGGGTGCCTCCTCGCGCACGTCGGCGAGAAACTCCAATCCGTCCTTTCGGGGCATGTCGTAATCGCTGACGACGCAATCGAACGTCTCGTCGTCGAGGCGCGAGAGACCATCTCCGGCGCTGGTCTCGATGCACACCGAAATGTCGTCGCTGACACGCTCTAAGTACGTCGCAGTGAGGTCGGCGACTGGCGGACGGTCGTCAACCAGCAGAACCCGAATGGCGGCCATTTACTCGGAGCGACGAACGACGCCCACAATAACGTTTTGTCGTTTTATTTAAATATAAAATATCTAACTTGTCGTGAGCGGTCCAACCTCGTCTACCGGAATCACGGAGTAATCGACCGTGAGCGTGTCCTGAGTGGCCCGAATCTTGCCGACGAACGTGGAGATGTCTTCGAGGTTCCCTTCGAGAATGAACAGTTCCATGCAGTAGTGGTCGCCGACGTGGTTGTGGACGTTCGACGTGACCAACCCGTCGTACTCGTGGCGGAGGTGCATCATCCGCTCTTCGACCGTCGTGTTCTCGTAACTGAACAGGACCGTGACGACGCCCATCAGGTCGCGGTCCTCCAGTTTCTTGTCCTCGAACTCCCCGAGCAGGTTTCGTCCGGCCTCGCGGAACACTTCGCTTCGCCCCGTGTAGCCGTGTTCGTCGGCGAACTCGTCGATTCGGTCGAGTAGTTCGTCCGGCATCGAGATACTGACGACGGTCATAGTATTAATCGAGCCGTCGAGGATTAATAGCTCTTGGTATTTTCTACCAAATTATCGAGTTCGAGTTGCTAACTGGTCGCCGGTCGGCGCTTCGAAATCGGTCGGACGCCGCGAAAGCGCCATCCCCGTCGCCTCTATTCACGACGCATGAATCAAATCACTAAAACCTCACCTGACGAATACGCCGTAACGTCGCCACTACGGAGATACTACGTTCGCGCTGACCACACAACTCTGTCGGTCAGTGTGACGTTGCTTCTGGAAATGGGTTGGTTAAAAGCCGTTATTCGTCGACGAAGCAAATGCACGGGATGAAGTCGCCTTCACTGTGCTGCTTCTCGGTAAGGTCCGAAAGTTCCATTAGTTCTCACCTCCTCGTTTGGTATGTTATGCCCATACATAATAAAAATTTCGATGGCTACTATAATAAATAACAACTTAACGGGAGAGTCCATAGATACACAAATTAGAAATATTCCGGCGTTCGGGCACTGAGAGTGTAGTGAGCAGAACTATCGGGAGTACTCTGGAGACGATTCGTCGCTGTTTCATGTCGAGGCGTATACTGCTATCTACATCTCGGATACGTGTTCGGGACGCCGAGTGTTGGTTCGTTCGTCAAGCAAGCGGACGTACGGAACGATGTCACTCGTAGAATTTACTTCCGATACGAATCCTCGGTGTTGATTTCCGGTGACGCGACTGTCGTTCAGATTGTCCGAGAATCTCCGTACGGTCGCACGCGCTTCTTAGAAATGGTTAGTTGCGGGAGTACGTTACTCGTCGACGAAGCAAATGCACGGGATGAAGTCGCCTTCACTGTGCTGCTTCTCGGTAAGGTCCGAAAGTTCCATTGAGTTCACCTCCTTGTCTGGTATGTTATGCCCTTACATAATAAAAATTTTGATAGCTAAAGTTACAAATAATATGGATTTTACTTAATTTATGTATTTCACATCTTGGCCGATATTTTCGGTGTCGAATCCGCGAGCCAGCGGCGTAGCTTCACTATCGGCAGGCCAGACGTGCGAAATTCTTCAGACGGCAAGTCCGGCGAGCGCGTCCGAAACGTCGAACGGCCCGCCGGTCGCGTCCGCGCGGTCGGGCGTCCCGTCGTAGCAGAACGCGACCTGTTCGATGGCGAACGGTCGGCCCGTGTTGGTGTTGGTCGGCGCTCGGAGGTCGGCCCGTTCGGAGGCGGACTCGGTGAACTCGTAGACGTTCGCGCCCGTCTCACCGCGGACGACGACCGCATCGACCCGGAGCGTCGAGTCGAACGTCACCGCGACGGGATTCCCGTCCTCGTCGCGTTCGACGTTGACGACTTCCATCTCGAAGGTCTCGCCCTCGACGCCGAACTGGAAGGCGTCCGTCCCGACTCTGGTAGCGTTCTCGCCGGTGAACGCGCCGTCCTCGTAGGTCAGCGTCAGCGCGGTCTGGAGTCCCCCGTCGGAACACGTCGGGAACCCGGCAACCGGCCGCGGCGTAACGTCCGGTTCGGGTATCGCCGTGGTGGTCTCTTCGGTGGTAGTGGTGGTCTCGGTCGTGGTTGTGGTCGGTTCTTCCGCCGTTGTCGTAGTTGTCACCTCGGTCGTGGTAGTTGTCTCCTCAGTTGTTGTCGTAGTTGTCTCCTCAGTTGTTGCCGTAGTTGTCGCCTCGGTCGTGGTGGTCCCTTCGGTCGTCGTAGTTGTCGCCTCGGTCGTTGTCGCCTCAGTCGTGGTAGTGGTGGTCTCGGTCGTGGTCGTCGGTTCTTCGGTCGTGGTAGTTGTCTCCTCGGTCGTCGGTTCCTCGGTCGTCGTCTCTCCGTCCGTCACGCCCGGACAGTCCGCGACGCCGACAGAGACGCGCGCGGTCCCGTTCACGCTCACGCCCTCGCTGGTGGGTTCGACCGCGTACTCGCCCGGTTCGAGACCGGTCAGCGTGCGCGACTGGCCCGGCGGCACCGTCACCTCGTCGGCGAACCCGTCCGGTCCACCGACGCCGACCCGGACCGCGCGCTGGCCCTCGTTCGTCAGTGTCAGCGACTCACAGTCGTCGCTCGCGGCGACGACGTTCACCGCGGGCGGTCCCGGTTCCTCGGTAGTGGTCGTCGTCGGTTCTTCGGTCGTCGTCTCAGTCGTCGTCTCCTCGGCAATCGTCAGCGTCGGCGTCGTGGTGGTCTCGGTGGTCGTCGGTTCTTCGGTCGTCGTCGTTTCGGTCGCGGTCGTCGTCGGCGCGGCCGCCACGCTCACGGTCGCGTTCGGTCGGCCGTTGACCGTCGCCGTCCTCGATTCCTCGCCGACGAATCCGGTCCGCGCCCGGACCACGTAGTCGCCGGGCGTCAGGTCCGCCAGCGTCGTCTCGTCGCCGGGAGCCAGTTCCACCGTCTCGTCGAAGTCGTCAGGTCCGGTGACGTTGACGGTGACGTTCAGGTCGGTCGGGTTCCGGAAGGTCAGCGACTCGGGTGCCGCCGACTCCGCCTCGACGTTCGGCAGTTCGGGGGTCTCAGTGGTCGTCGTGGTCGTTTCCTCGGTGATACTGGTCGGCGTCTCAGTCGTCGTGGTCGTTTCCGTCGTCTCAGTTGGCGTCTCCGTTGTCGTCGTCTCTGTCGTCGTCTCTGTCGTCGTCTCTGTCGTCGTCTCAGTTGTCGGACACGCCTCGACCTCGATAGTGGCTATCTGGTTCCCGTTGACCGTGGCGGGCCGGGTCGGTTCGACCAGTCCGCCCGCCTTCGCCTGCACGCGGTAGGTCCCCGACGGGAGGGCGAACGTCTCGACCTGCCCCGGATTCAGGATGACGACCTTCGTGAGACCGGAGGCCGCCGTCACCGAGAAGGTGATTCGCTCGGTGGTCGGGTTGGCGAGTCGCAGGCGCTCGCAGGCCGGATTCCCCGCGCGGGCGTTCGGCGGCGGTCCCGCTCGCTCGGTCGTGGTGGTCGTCGTCGTCTCGGTCGTGGTGGTCGTCGGGGGTGCGAGCGTCGTCTCGGTCGTGGTGGTCGTCGTGTCGCGTTCGACGCACTCCTCGAAGTCCGGGTTGCGCCGCGAGACCGACTCTCCGTCGCGTTTGACCACCGCGCGCTCGATTACCTCCCCGCGGTTCGCTCCGGTCCCGAAGAAGACGTTCCGGCCCCGGAAGCGCCCGCGGAAGGTCTGGCGGTCGCCGTCCTCGAACACCAGCGTCACCGCGTCGTAGCGGTGGGCGGTCACGGCGACCTTCCTGCACGCGAAGTCGTAGGTCGGTTCGAGGGGTCGCGGCGTCTCGGTGGTGGTCGTCGTAGTCGTCTCCGTCGTGGTCGTCTCGGGTTGCGCGCAGGCCTCGAAACTCGGGTTCCGGCGCGTCACCGACTCGCCGTCGGGTCCCCTGACGATGGCGAACTCGACCACTTCGCCTCGATTGTCCCCCGTGCCGAGGAACTGGCCGCGGTCCCGGAAGTCGCCGCGGAAGGTCTGGCGGTCGCCGTCCTCAAACACCAGCGTCACCGACCGGAACTCCTCTGCCTGCACGACTGCCTTCTCGCAACTCACGAAGAAGACTTTGGGGACGAAGGGTCGGTCCGGTTGCTCTGTCGCGGGTTCACAGCCGCTGGTGTCGTTGCGCCGGGCCTCGAACCTGTCGGGACCGTCGAACACCTTGACGCGCGTGACGATTTCGCCCCGGTTCTCTCCCGTGCCCGCGAAGGCGTTCGTCCCGCTGAAGATGCCCTCGAACGCCTGCGTGTCGCCGTCGGCGAACGTCAGGACGACTCGGGTGTACTGCTCGGCCGCGACAGTGACCTTCCGGCAGTCGAACGCCACGCGAATCCGGAGGGGTTCGGGCGTCGGCGTGGTCGTAGTCGTCTCTGTCGTGGTCGTCGTCTCTGTCGCGGTCGTTGTCTCTGTCGTGGTCGTCGTCTCCGTCGGTTTCTGCGGGCAGTCGCCGTTCACCACGTAGGCCGACCCCGCGTTCTTCCCGTCGTCGGCGAAGGGCGCACCCACCAGCAGGTCGGCCGCCACGTCACCGTTCACGTCGCCGCCCGCCAGCGCGTACCCCGAGAGGTCGCCCTCCGCCTCGCCGCCGAACTTGGCGTGGGCACCCGACAGCGAGTGTCGCTCGGCGATTCGGGACCCGTAGAGCAGGTAGGCGGCCCCGGCGTTCGGTGCGGTGCTGTTGTTGTAGGGTGCCCCCACCAGCAGGTCGCCGTACCCGTCTTCGTTGGCGTCACCCGCGCCCGCGAGCGACCACCCCGCGTGGTCCGCCTCGGCCTCGCCGGTGAGCGCGGCGTCGGCCTCCGAAGAGAGGTTCACCGTGCGCGGGAGGTCCCCGCCGTACCGGACGTAGGCCGCCCCCGCGTCCTCGGCGGGGTCGTCGTGGAACGGCGCGCCGAGGGCCACGTCGTCCTCGCCGTCGGCGTTCAGGTCGCCAGCGTCGGCCACCGCGAACCCGGCTTGGTCGCCCGCGTCCGCGCCGCGGAACTTGACCGGCGCGTTCACCAGCAGGGAGGTCCCGGCCAACTGCGGGCCGTACTGGAGGTAGGCCGCGCCAGCGTCCTCGCCGGTCGAGTCGTTGCCGGGCGCGCCGACCAGCACGTCGCTCCCGGTGTCGTCGGCGGCGTCGAGGGCCGCCACCGACGACCCGGCGAAGTCGCCGCGGGCCTCGCCGAGGTAGGTCACGTTGGCGTCGGCGAGGTCGTAAGTACCGACTCGCGGCATGTACGCGAGGTGGGCCGCGCCCGCGTCCTCGGCCACGCCGTCGTGCTGTGGCGCGCCGACGAGCAGGCCCGCGGTCCCGTTGCTCGCGTTCGGCATGGTCGCCAGCGACCACCCCGCCCGGTCGCCCGACGAGGCACCGCGGAAGGTCGCCGTGGCGAACTCGAGTTTCACGAGTTCGGGCAGGTCGCCCCCGCCGTAGACGACGTAGGCCGCGCCCGAGTCCCGGCCGTTTACGTCCGCGAGGGGCGCGCCGACCACGATGTCGGCGTAGCCGTCGTCGTTCAGGTCGCCGATTTCGACCGAGAACCCGGCGCGCTCGCCCGAGGACCGCGCACGGAAGGTGACGTTGGCCTCGGAGAGTTCGACCTCGCTCCGGTTCACCGGGCCGTAGAAGAGGTAGGCCGCCCCGGAGTTCTCGCCCGCGGAGTCGTTGGTCGGCGCGCCCACCAGCAGGTCGGCCCGGCCGTCGTTGTTCACGTCGCCCACGTCGGTCGCCCACCCCGCGCGGTCGTTGTCCGCCGCCCCCGAGAGTTCGGCGTCGGCGTCCGAGAGGTTCGCGGACCCGGCCGGACCGCGGGGAATCGCGCCCCGGCCGCACCGAGTGTCGGTATCTTGATTGTTGTTTTCGAGTATATTATTTTGTGATTCGTCCGCGCGCGAAGCGCGCGACGATCTCCGGCGTCCGCGAGCGATTCGCTCGCGGACGCCGGACTCCCGAACGAATCGCTCGCGCCCGCAGAACCGGACGCGCCTGCGCTCGCAGGTCCAGATGCGCCTGCGCTCGCGGGCGCGGACGCAACTGCGTCCGCGCCCGCAGGCCGACCGTTCGCCGCAGTCTCGGCCGAACCGGTCGCCCCAGTTCCGGCCGCGAGCGAGACTCCGCTCGCGCCGACGACGGTGCTGGCGACAAGCACCCACGCAAGAACCAGCGCGTCCATCTGTCGCCGCGTGTCGCCTCCCTCCCCCCGTGTCATGTTGTCTCTGCCGGGAGTACCCTACCTCCACCCTTTGTTATGCGGAACGCAAGCGAGGCGTAACGTCGCGTTGCCTCGGCCTTCCGTCCCGATAGGGCGGGCTTATCGCCGGAGGGCGAGCAGGGCCGCCGCGAACGCCGCCAGCGCGACGAGCGCGGCCCCGACGCCGAATCCGGGGACCGGACCTCCGGAAGTGGCGGTCTCGGTAGCGGTGTCGCCGCGAATCGGCGCGTCGGTGGTGTCGGGGAGAGCGGAGGTACCGGCGGTTTCGGCTCCGGTCGCGGTGTCGGCGTTCGGCGTCGTTCCGGTCTCGCTAACCGCGGCCGTAGCCGTCTCGCCCGCCGACGCGCCGATTCGGACGAGCCAACCGTCTTTTCCCTCCGCGCCGCCGCCGGAGGTCTGGCCCGCGAGCAGGTAGCCCGGTCCGTGCGCGCGGATGGCGGGCCACGGCTTGTCCCACCCGTCGGTTCCGTAGTAGCGCTGGCGGCGGGTCTCGCCCGCGTCGTCGGTCGCAAGCAGGTAGCCGTCCACGCTCGCGTTCGGTCCGGCGTCGGACCCGCCGGTGAAGAGGTAGCCCCCGTCGGTCCGCATCGCCGAGTCGAGCCACTGGGTGCCCTCGCCGCCGGGCCTGCGCTCCCACTCGACGGTCCCCTCGGGACCGAACTTCACCAGCCACCCGTCTCGCGGGCCGGTGCTGTCGCTCTCGGTTTCGCCCGCGAGGACGAACCCGGCGGAGGCGTCGGCGATGGCGTCACCGCCCACGCTCGCTGGCGCGGCGGCCCACACGTCGTCTCTGCTCGCGCCGCCAGCGGTGGTCTGCCAGTCGGGGGTGCCGTCGGCGGCGAGTCGGAGCGCCCACGCGTCGTCGCTGTCGCCCTCGACTTTCCCGGCGAGGTAGTAGCCCTCGTCGGTCGGGACGACCGCCCGGAGGTAGCCCGCGTCGTAGCCCTCGGGCGCGGGGAACGACTCCTGCCACGCCGTGGAGCGGTCGGCGGAGAGTTCGGCGGCCCACCCCTCGACGCCGCCGTCGCCGCGGGTCCAGCCAGCGAGCAGGTAGCTCGCCCCGCCGTCGGCGTCGGCGGTCCCGGAAGCGCGGCGTTCGACGGCGTAGAACGCGCCGGTTCCGAGGGTTCGGTTCTCCCGGACTTCACCGTCGGCGCTCACTTCGACCAGCCACCCCTTCGCTCCGCCGTCGTCGGTCCGGCCCGCGAGCAGGTAGCCCTCGTCGGTCGGGACGACGCCCCAGAAGCGGTCGGTTCCCGGCCCGCCGAGGGTCTTCGACCACTGCTTCTCGCCCGCGCCGTCGGTCTTGAGAACCCACCCGTCGCGGTTCTCGCCGCCCGCCCATCCGACGAGGAGGTAGCCGCCGTCGTCGGTCCGGGCAACGTCGGCGAAGATGTCGTCGCCGCTCGCGCCGTAGGTCCGTCGCCACTGCTCAGGCAGGTCGGGCGGTTCGCGCGCCGCGGGTTCGGCCGCTTCCGGAGTCTCGCCGGTCGGGTCCGGTCCGTCCACGGAGTCGCTCCGCGGTCCGGGACCGCCGGTCGCGCCCGCCGCGAGACCGGCGACGACCGCCAGAATCGTCAGTGTCACTACGAGTTTCCGCATGTGCGACTCTGGGGAAGACAACCGCTTTGTTATGGACCATCTGCCCGGCGCGTAGGGTCGCCCTGCGGTGGTTTTCGGCGGACTGAGGCGGCGAGGTCGGTGTCGGTTTCCGTCTCCCTCCCCGTCGCACGCCGACAATGACCTCTCGGCTTCGGCGCGTGCGGTCGCGGTGGCGGGTGCGGATGCGGTCGCGGGTGCAGATGCGATTGCGAGTACGGTCACGGGTGCGGTCTGATTGGTTCACGAGTCACGGGTGCGGTCCGATTGGTTCACGACTGAAGCTAGCTTCTCAGTTTCTTTCGTCCGCAGAGGGAGTCCCGATAGCAGTACAGTCGCGGTGCGGTTGCGTCTGATTGACTCACGGAATCACTACCGACGGCGAACTACCGAAGCCACCATCCGACACCTCAGGCAGACGAAACGCCGCAACCCCAAAGTCCCTCTCGCCCGTCGGGTACTGTATGCCGAACCAAACGCAGACGGACGGCGGTCGGTCGCCACTCGGAACGCTCGTTCTCCTCACGCTGACGTTCGCCGTCGGCTACGTCCTCGGGTCCCGGAGCGGCGACGCCGGGGAGTGGCAGGACGTGGCGAGCGAACCGACGGAAATTACCATCGACGGCGACGGGGAAGAGACCGAAGAGTAATCTCTGTGTTTCTTTGAGCAATCTATAGGAGTTTTTAATAGTTCTGGAGATGAATCTGGGAACGAATTAGTTGTCTCTACCGGCGGTCACGGAGAACTCCAGCACGGCCGCGGACCGCCGACGGGACGACAGTGACGAGCGACGGACTCGAAGCGGGCGACCGCTACCGCACCGCACGGCACCGCGGCGGCCACTCCCTCCCCAAGCGATTCGCTCACTCGCGTTCGCTCATCCACCGGCAGAGCTTGCTCTGCCGAGCTTTCCGTCGCTTCGCTCCGGAAAACACCGTCGGAAGCGAGTTCCGACGAGCCATCGGTCGCTCCGCTCCCGACGACCTCGCGCGGACGGGCGCGACACGCTCTGCGGCACCGGAAGACGAACTGCGTCTTCCGAGCCTTGCTTCACTTCGCTCAGCAAGACCGCGCCCGCACGCGCCGGGTCGAAAACCGCTTCGAGCGCCCGCGCCCCCTCAGAACCCCGTCGCATTCCCGTCCTTCCGGGGTTCGGTCGCGCCCGAGAGAACCGGGTCGCCCGACTCGACACCCTCCAGTCGGGTAATCTGGGCACCGCCGAACATCACCGGCGGGAGGACGCGCACGTCGTGGCCCTTCCGGGCGAGTTTCGACTGGACCGCGCCGTCGAGACGGCCCTCGACGGCGAGTTCGCCCGACTCGCGGTAGCGCCAGCGCGGGTAATCGAGCGCCGCCTGTAGGGGCATCTCGTAGTCCACGATATTCGAGATTACTTGGACGTGGCCCTGCGGTTGCATGTACCCGCCCATCACGCCGAACGCCGCCCAGTCGTCCTCGCCGAACTTCGCCAGCCCCGGAATCAACGTGTGGAACGGCCGCTTGCCGGGTTCGAGGCTGTTGGGGCGGTCGGGTTCGAGCGAGAACGACGCCCCGCGATTCTGGAGCGCGATGCCGGTGTCGCCCGCGACCAGTCCCGACCCGAACCCGGCGAACCGGGAGTTGATGAACGAGACCAGATTCCCCTCGCCGTCGGCGACGGTCAGCAGAACCGTGTCGGCGTCCTCGGCGTGGGCCTCGGGCACGCCGAACGACACGTCCGAGGCAGTCCCGTCGATGTCCTCGGCGCGCGATGCGGCCCACGACTCGGAGGCGAGCGGCGGAATTTGCTCGTACTCGGGGTCGGTGACGTAGCGATGGCCGTCGTGGAACGCGCGCTTGGTCGCCTCCGCGAAGTAGTGGACGCGCTCGGGCGAGTCGAGCGGATAGTCGCCCGCGCCGATTTCCTCGGCGATGTTCAGGGCTTCGAGCGCGATTAACCCCTGATTGTTCGGCGGGAGTTCGAAAATCTCCGCGCCCCCGTAGGTGGTCGAAACCGGGTCCACGAACTCCGGTTCGAAGTCCGCGAGGTCCTTGACGGTCATGAACCCACCGTTCTCCTGAATTTCGCCCGCAATCTGCTCGGCGATGTCGCCCTCGTACACCGCGTCCGCGCCCTCCTCGGCAATCGTCCGCATCGTCTCGCCGAGTCGGGGTAGTGTCATCGTCTCGCCGACTTCGGGCGCGCGGCCGTCCTTCAGGTAGGCTTCGCGGGCGTGGTCGTCGGTGAACAGGTCTTGTGCGCCGGTCCAGTGGGAGGCGATAATCTCCGAGACGGGGTAGCCCTCCGTCGCGTACTCGATGGCCGGGTCGAGCGCGTCGGCCAGCGACAACTCGCCCAACTCCTGTACGGTCGCTTCCCACCCGCGGGCCGTGCCGGGGACCGTGACCGCGTGGGGACCGAGGAACGGCATCCCGGCCTCTGCGTCGGCGTCGGTCGCGTAGCCCCGCGACTCGGGGTAGTAATCGCTGGCGTTCTCGTCCTCCCGGAGGGCCGCCTCGACGTTCTCGATGGTCGCGTCGGCGGGCGCGCCCCCGCAGGCCCGCATCGCGCCCACCTCGCCGTCGGCGGTCCGGTAGAGCGCGAAGGCGTCGCCGCCGAGACCCGTACTCGTCGGTTCCACGACGTTGAGCGCCGCGGCGGTCGCTACCGCCGCGTCGAAGGCGTTGCCGCCCTCGCGCAACATCTCGACGCCCGCTTCGGCCGCGAGCGGTTGGCTGGTGGCGACGAGTCCGTTCGGCGCGTAGACGGTCGAGCGGCGAGAACTGAATCTGTCGGGGTCCGGGTCGGTCATGCGCGAGGGTTGCGCGGCCGGGGCCAAAAGCGACGGGGAAGGGGCAGGGTGCGAGCGCGGTGGCTACGTCTCGTTGCGCACCACGCCCTCCGGCCCTCTGGCCAGATACTCCCGGCCGCCCTTCTCGACCTGCAACTCGCCGTCTTCCACGACGACTTCGCCGCCGACGATGGTGTGGGTCGGCAGACCCGTCAGTTCCTCGCCGTGGAACGTCGAGTAGCGCGGTTCCATCGTGTGGTAGAAGTCGTCGTCCACGACGGCCGACTTTTCGAGGTCCACGATTACCATGTCGGCGTCCGACCCCTCCGCGAGCGCGCCTTTCCGGGGGTAGAGACCCCATCGCTTGGCGTTGTTCTCGCAGGCGACTTCGACCAGTCGCTCCATGCTGATGCGGTTCTCGTTGACCCCCTCGCTCATCATCACGGGCAGGAAGTACTCGATGCCGTTGTTGTCGCCGGGGATGGCCTCCCACACGTCGCCGTGCTTGCCTTCGCCCTTCTCCTTGAACTCGATTTTGTGCGGACAGTGGTCGGTGCCCAGATACTCGACGGTGCCGTTTCGCAGGCCCTCCCAGAGGCGCTTCTTACTTGCCTCGCCCCGGAGCGGCGGCGAAATCTTTCCCCAGACGCCGAGGTCCTCGTCTTTGGTGTGAGCGAGGAACGCGGGCAGGGTCTCGGCGTGGAGGTTGACTCCCTGCTCCTGAAATCGCTCGCAGATGTCCACGCCCTCGCCGGTGGACATGTGGACGATGTAGGCGCGCGAGTCGGTGTACTCCGTGAGGCGGCCGATTTGCTCGATTTGCATCGCCTCCGCGACGTTGGGCGAGGCCTCCGACCACGCTTCGAGGTCGTTTCGACCCTCCTCCTGCAACTCCCGTCGGCGCTCGATGGCGAGGTCCTCGTTCTCGGCGTGGAACATCACCACGCCGTCGTTGATGTCCGACACCTTGTCCAGCACCTTGTAGACCCGCCCGGCGTCGGAGTGGTCGATTCCCAACTCGGGCGAGGCGTGCTTGTACCAGTTGAAGAAGACTTTGAACGACCGGACGCCTTCCTCGGCGAGACCCTCGATTTCCTCGACGTGGTGGTCTTGATGGACGATGGCGTGGTACGCGAAGTCGATGTAGGAGTTCTCGCGGCCGACTTCCCGGAAGAAGTCCATGTCTGGGAGGTAGGGGTCGGGTTGGAGCAGGAAGTTGACGACGGTGGTGACGCCGCCGTGGACCGCCCCGCGGGTCTCGGTCTCGAAGTCGTGAGCCAGTCCCTCGTGGTAGTCGTACTCGTAGCGCGACAGTCCCCAGTGGACGTGCGGGTCGATGAATCCGGGAATCAGGTAGTTGCCCTCGGCGTCGATGGTCCGGTCGGCGTCCGGCAGGTTGCGGTCGGACCCGACCGCGACGATTTCGCCGTCTGCGGCCGCGACGCCGCCGTCGATGGTTCCGCTCGGCGTGACGACTCGCGCGTTCACGACTCGGAGGTCTGCGTGTCCGTCCATAACGTGGCACACAGACTACCGGAACTTAGAGTTATTCCTTACTCCCGTCGCCTCGGTCCGACGCGTGCGCCCGGCCGACGAACCGCCGACACCGGATTCCGAAACCAGTAGACTCCGCCACGTCACACTCAGACACGATTCCGAAACCATTAGCCTACGCCGTCCTAACGCCCGGAGTAATGAGCGACTTGCTGGTGCGAGCGGCGCGAGGCGAGCGAACCGAGCGACCGCCGGTGTGGTTGATGCGACAGGCCGGTCGGTACATCCCCGAGTACCGCGAGATTCGGGAGGACTACACCTTCAGAGAGGCCATCTCGACGCCCGAGGTTGCCGAGCGCATCACCCTCCTGCCGTGGGAGATTTTCGAACCCGACGGACTGGTGATGTTCTCGGATATCCTCACCGTGTTGGAACCGCTCGGACTCGACTACCACATCGAGAGCGGCACCGGTCCCGTCGTCGAGAACCCCGTGACGCGACCCTCGGAGGTGCCCGAGGACCACGCCGACGTGCGCGAGGAACTCGACTACGTGGGCAAACTGCTCGAACGTCTCCAGCACAGCGTCGGCGACCGGACCAGCATCATCGGGTTCGCCGGAGGCCCGTTCACCCTCGCGGCCTACGCCGTCGCGGGGCAACCCGCGGGCAAGAAGCAGAAGCCCATCCGCCGGTTCCGCGTCGAGTACCCCGAGGCGTTCGAGCGTCTGCTCGAACGCTTCGCCGACGTGGTGGTCGAGTACGTCGAGTATCAGGTCGAGAAGGGCGCGGACCTCGTGCAACTGTTCGACACCTACGCCGGACTCCTGACGCCCGACGACTACCGGGAGTTCGTCCAACCGCTCCACCGGCGGGTCTTCGACGCGGTAGAGGTGCCGACGGTCGTGTTCGTCCGCAACCCCGGCGGGAAACTCGACCTGCTGGCCGACTCGGGCGCGGACGTGGTGAGTCTCGACTGGACCGTGGACATGGCCGACGCCCGCGAGCAGTTGGGCGACACCCCGGTACAGGGGAATCTGGACCCCTCCTACCTGCTCGGCGACGAGGAGTTCGTGCGCGAGAAGACCGAGCGAGTCATCGAGAAGGCCGGACCCGAGGGCCACATCCTGAACCTCGGCCACGGCATCGACCGCGAGACGCCCGTCGAGAACGCGACGGCGTTCGTGGAGACGGCCAAAGAGTGGGAGTGGTAGGCGAGGAGAGAGGTTTTCTGGGTCCTGCGACCTTGTGTTCCGGGTGGACGCGGTGGGTCGTCTGCCATGTTCCAATCCCGTGGTGGGTTTTCTGGGTCCTGCAACAGTTTCAACGAGGCGTTCCGGAGCGTGCCGGTCGTGTTTCAATCCCGTGGTGGGTTTTCTGGGTCCTGCAACGCGAGACACCGGGCACCCCATAATCTATGAAATCAGAGTTTCAATCCCGTGGTGGGTTTTCTGGGTCCTGCAACTCGGGACCTCACCGTCTGGATTAACGGGACCGAGACGCGTTTCAATCCCGTGGTGGGTTTTCTGGGTCCTGCAACAGGGGGTGATATTTCGTCCATAGCCCAAATAAACCTTTCTCACGGTCTCGTTCGCCACCCGCAATTCGTGGACCCCCGCTGTACACAGAGTTTAAAAAGGTCCACGAAGGCCCCCGAAGTCGAGCGACTTCACTCCTCGTCTCGGGAGGTCGCCAACTCGTCGGCCAGCGCCTCGGCCTCCCGAATCCGACTCGGGACGCCCATCCGGGCGGTGTAGTTCGTCGCCAGTCGGAGACCCTTCGGGAGGTCCACCCGTTCCAGCGCCTCCCACGAGGCGTCGTAGGCCGGGAAGCCCCGGCCGAGGACGTTCACGGCGACGACTTCCGCGGGCGCGCCCGTCACCTGCTCGAACTCCGTCGCGGCGATTTCGCCCATCCGGTCTTCACTCTCGTCCAGCACCTCGGGGTCGTGCATCCCGCCGAGGAACGCCGTGACGACATCGCGGTCGAACATGCTCGCGTTCCACGAGACGCCGAGCGTCCGGAGGTCGGCGTCGAACCCGACCTGATAGCCGAGCGCGGGGTCCACGTCGCCCGCCGAGAGGTCGGTCCGGAGGTAGACCATCGCGAGCGGATTGTAGTTCAGTTCGCGGAGCGCGTCGGCCGAGTCGGGCGCGAGGCCCGCCACGAGGTCGGCCGTCAGGTCCGCGGGCGTGGTCAGCACTACCTGCTCGAACTCGGCCGTCCCCTCGGGGGTCTCCACTTCGTAGCCCCCGTCGTCGCCTTCAGCCTCGGAGACCCTCGTCACGGGCGTCTCCAGTCGAATCGAGTCGGCGTGGGCCTCGGCGAGGGCCTCGGGGAGTCGCTGGAGTCCGCCGTCGAACGAGATGGCGGGCGGGGTATCCCGGCCGCCCTCCGCGCGCTTGATGGCGGCCTTCAGGAGGCTTCCGTCGCGCTGTTCTAACTTCAGGAGACCGGAGAGCGCGTGGCCGACCGGCATCTCCGCGGGGTCAGAGCCGTAGATGCCGCCGAAGAGGGGACCGAGCAGGTTCCGGTAGGTCTCCTCGCCGAACTTGCGAGTGAACATCTCCGCGGCCGTCTCGTCGGGGTCCGCGGGATCGGTAGAGGGTTCGGCGAGGACCGTGCGCTTGGCCTCCGCGGACAGCAGGTCGGTCTCGCCGAACTCATCGACGGAGAAGGGCGCTGGCCGGACCTCGCCGTCGGCGTAGACGCAGATGGGGAGGTCGGGGTCGGCGGTCCGGACCTCCGACTCCAAGCCGAGGTCCCGAATCAGACCGTCGATGCGGTCGGTGCGCCGGACTCGCTGGGGTCCCCACTCCAGCAGGTGGCCATCGACGCGCTCGCTCCGGACGACGCCGCCGGGGTCCGGGGCGGCCTCGAACAGCGTGAACGCCACGCCGCGGTCCGCGAGGTAGTGGGCGAGCGTGAGACCCGTAATTCCCCCGCCGACGATTCCCACCTTCGAGTTCATGTGCGTTCGACGGGCGCGTTCAGGCACATCGCGTCGGGCGAGTCGGCGCACTGACACCGGCGGAACTGGTAGTAGCCGGGGTCGAAGTCGCCGACGAACGGTTCAACGAGGTCCCCGAGGACGGTCCGGAATCGGTCGTCGTCGTGGGGCACCGGGACCCGGTAGAAGTCGAGTCCGAGTTCCTCGGCCTCCTCGCGGAGTTCGTCGTCGAGTTCCGAGAGCGTCTCGCTCTGTTCGTGCATGAAGCTGACGGGTTCGACCACGACTCGCTCGGCGTCACCGGTCTCGCCGATTCGTTCGATGGCGTCCTCCACGTCGGGTTCGGTCCACGGGATGTCGCGGTTCTCGTGGTTCTGGTAGCCCAGCGTGTACGACTCGACGCCGAGTTTCCGGGCAATCACGTCGCAGAACTCCTCTACGTACTGGTCGTACCTGCTTCCCTCGTCCAGATAGTGGCGCGGGGTGCCGTGGGCCGAGTAGACGAGTTCGGTGTCGTCGTCGGTCAGGTCAACGTCGTGGGCCTCCGCGAACCGACGGACGTTCTCGGCGCGAATCTGGTTGTACAGCGGGTGGCGGTGCCAGCCGGTGATTTCTGCGACCGGCACGTCCCAGTCGAGGTCGTCGGCCGCGCTCTGGAGTTCCTCGTTTGCCGCGATGGTCGTGGAGGCACCGCAGAGGGGGTAGATGGGGAGCGCGACGAGTTGGTCCACGCCGTCGTCGTAGGCGGCCTCCACGGCGTCGGCGATGAACGGTTCGGTGAACTGCATCCCGAGGTACGTCTCCGCGTCGTAGCCCCGCGCGTCGAGTTCGTCGGCGAGCGCGTCGGACTGGGCCTTCGCCTGCGGGTCGAGTGGGGAGCCACCGATTTCCTCGTACTCCTCGATGAGACCGGGCGCGCGGCGCTCGGCGAGTTGGCGGGCGCGCTCGCGGGCCTCCTCTTCGGTGTCGGCCTCCTCCAGCGAGGCGTTGTTCAGGAAGATGCGTTCGAGGTACGGGACGACGTTCTCGCGCGTCGGTTCCGACGGCTCACCGAAGTTGAGCAAGACGACTCCTGTGGTCATAGTCGGCCCTTAGGACAGTGCAATGTAATAGCTGTCGCTTGAAATCCGACTTCGTTCGCGGCCGAACGTGTCACTTTTAATATTATCGGACGTAGGTGTGACGTAGACCAGCAAATGACGATTTCGTCCATCATCGCCGACCTGAAGGGGAGCGAGCGAACCCTTACGGTGTACGACCCGACCGACGAGACCGCGGTCTCGTCGGTCGAGCGCCACTTCGAGGTACAGAACGTCGAAGTGAGAGAAGCGACCGCACCCGAGGGACCCGACGACTTCGCGGTCCTCCACGACGGCGACGAGTTTCTCGCCGCCAGCGAACTCGCCGAACTCCGCCGGGCCGTCTCGTTCGAGACGGGATTGGTAGACGCGACCGACTTGGCCGAGACCACGACGCCCGACGTGTTGAAACACGTCAGCGACGCCACCTTCACGGCCTACGGCAAGCGCCGGATGATTCTCGCCTCGCGGGAAATCGAAGAGCGGGCGTGGCGCGCGGGCGGCGGCGAACTCCACGCCGGGTTTCAGTTCCTGTCGCTGTTCCGTGAACAGTGGGACCTCTACGGTCGCATCGCCGACCGAGGCGTCGATGTTCACGCCTACGGCGTCCCCGACTGGGAACCGCCGACCCCCGAGTGGTTGACGGTCCACGACGACGACACCGACGAGATTCGGGACTCGTGGTTCGTGGTCCTCGACGCGCCCGACGACCGGGACTGCGCGCTGGTCGCCGAGGAGCGCGAACCGAACGAGTTCTCGGGGTTCTGGACCTACGACGAGGCGCTAGTCGGGGACGTGTTGGGCCACCTGCGGTCGGCCTACTCGTAGCTCTCGGTAGCCCTCCGGAGCGGTACGAAGGACTTCTCGGGGCCACGTACGGCTTGGAATCGGGTTTCAAGGGGTCGCGGTCCCTGTACTCTCGCGTGACCTCCGAAAACCGAGACGCCGGAGACCGGACCGCCGACCAGCACCGGGACGACGGAATCGACCGCCTGTTCGGGTCGCTACCCACCGTCCGAGTGTCGCGACTTCCCGACGACGAGGAAGCGTGAGAACGGTCGCGCGGCGAGAGCGCGCTCTCGCGCCGCGCGAGCGAGGACCGGCACGGGGTCGAGACCAGTCGGCGGTCAGTCGTCCTCGACTTGCCGGTCGTCTAGCTCCGACCGCGCGCGCGAGGACCGGACTCGCGGCGCGACGACCCAGAACGACTCGACCGCGAGCCAGACGACGGCCACCAGCGCGAACAGCGCCGACGCGAACAGTTCGGGAAAGCCCATCCACGTCGGCGTGACGTACATCAGGCCGTTGAGGTACTTGCCCGGCACGAGACCCTTCAGGAATATCCAGAACTGCTCGTCTATCGGCGGGGTCCGGGCGTCGAGACTCGCTCGCTCGGCGCTCTGGCCCCCCGAACTCTCGTCGCCCGTGCCGAGGCGTTCGGACTCGTAGGGGAACGCGAGGTCCGCGCTCCAGACGGTCTCGCCCCGTTCGTTCACCTCGAAGACGCGGTTGCCGTTCGAGTCGGTAATCAGGGTGTGGCCGTTCGGCAGTCGGTCGGCGTCGCGGGGCCACTGCATCCGGGCGTCGCGCCACGTCCACGACTTGACCCACTCGCCGTTCTCTCGCTGGTACTCCACGACGCGGTTGTTCTCCGAGTCGCCGACGACGACGGCGGGACCGCCCGAGTCGGCGGGCACGTAGTCGGGGTTGTGCTGTTCGTAGAGCGTGTCGTACTCGTCTTCCGAGCCGAGGGTCCAGTCCTCGACGAGACCGCCGCTACGGTTCAGGAAGACCACCCGGTCGTGGTTCCGGAGACTCGCCATGACCCGGCCGTCGGGCAGGAGTTCCACGTCGTTGAGGTGCGTCCAGTCCTCGGGGTAGGGACCGCCCGAGTCGGCGGGCGAGAAGGCGTCGGCGGCGTTCCACCGCCACCCGATGTCGCCGGTTTCGGCGTTCACCACGAACACCCGGTCGAGGTAGATGTCGGCGACCAACAGGTGGGTGTCGTTGATGCGGTCAACGTCGTGATACCGGGTCTCGGGTTTGCCGGGCGTGGTCTGGGACCAGACGGGCGTGACCTCGCCGGTCGTGAGGTTGACTCGCTCGTACCCGTTCAGCGTGCAGGCGTTCACGTCGCTCTGGGCCTCGTAGTACTCGTTCCAACGCTGGCGGTCCACGCCGAACTCGGAGGCGTTCCAGTCGTCGGGGCACTCCGAGGCGGTGAGGTGGTCGGAGTAGCCGTACTCGACGGTGGCTTCGGTCCCCGGCACGGGGTCTACGTCCCAGTAGCGGGTGTGCGAGTCGTCGTAGTAGAGTATCGACCCGTTCGGCGCGAACGCGACGAGTTCGGCCCTCGCGCGCGGTCCCTCTCCCCGGTCGCCGAGCCACGAGTTCGAGTCGGTGGCGACGACGGTGATGTCGTCGCTCGGCGGGACGACCTGCGCGGCGGGATTGGCGGGTCCGCTCCCGTCGAGGTGGTCCTCGACGGTTCCGTCGGCCGAGTTTATCGCGTACCCGGACCCGACGGTCAGCGCCGTGACCGCGAGTAGGACGGCGAGCGCTACACGGAGGCGGCGTTTCGTAGGCACTACCGGTTTAGCAACGAATACGTATTTAGTCTTTATTGCAAATCTGGTACGCGACTGACGAGTCCGTGACCGCCGACTCCGGTCTCGCGGCGATGGTTTCGCGTGACCGGCGACGAGAGTGGTATCGAGTTGATAATCTCGGCCGGTTGCTACGCGGCGCGGCCGGTGGCGAAGTCGCCGGAGAACCCGTCGTCGGGCCACGAATCGCTCGGCGAATTCCACGCCGGAGTCGCCGACGCCTTCGAAGGTAGAGCAATATTTCTATATATAAAGGAAATGGAAAAGATTCTATAAGAAATGAGAACATGGCCAAGAAACCCGTAATTAAGGTTCTAGTGGGAGCCTATCCGTCTAGCCAGAGCCCTCTTTGAGTCCGGCGGCGTAGCTCCGTCGGCATAAATGACAAACTATTTTTGTTAGATGGCTCAGAGCTAGGATAATTTCCGACACAAGGGTTACAAACGTATGCAGGCGCTGAATTATCGGCGAAACCGGGACCTCTTTTCGAACTACTATCTCGACGAGCATCTTCCGGAGACCGACGACTGGCACGCCGCGGACGAGGCGGAAGTGCGGGCGGCCTACGAGGAGATTCGGGACTGTTACCGACGCGAGTCCGACCGCGCGGCCGAGTACGACGAGCGACGACTCCGCGAGAACCTCCTCGACCCCGTGTTCGAGACACTCGGACTGACGACCGCAGTCGGGGAACCCATTCGCGGCGAGCGACTTCGGCCCGACTACGCGCTGTTCGGGAGCGAACGCGCCCGCGAGAACGCCGTCGAGCGACGGCGCGACGGCCGGTCGTTCCACGCGAACGCGCTGGCAGTCGCCGACACCGAGCGGTGGGACCAGTCGCTCGACGGCGGGACCGACCGCGAGTTCACCAACCCGAGCTATCAGATTCACGTCTACCTCGACGCGACGGGTCTCGACCGGGGCATCCTGACCAACGGCCGGAAGTGGCGACTCTACCACGGGCCGACCAGCCACCGCCTCGACTCCTACTACGAAATCGACCTGCCGAAACTGCTGGCGACCGGCGACTGGGAGGAGTTCAAGTACTTCTACCTATTTTTCCGCCGGGAGGCGTTCCTCGGCGGCACGGCGAGCGCCGAGGCGATGCCCGCGAGTCACCTCGGGACCGACCGGCCGTTCGTAGAGCGAGTCCACCGCAAGAGCAACGTCTTCGCCGAGGAGTTGAGCGAGGACCTCCGCGAGAACGTCTACGAGGCGCTCTCGTTGCTCGCACAGGGGTTCGTCGAGAGCGACGACGACATCGGACCCGACGACCTCGATACCGTCTACGAGGCGTCGCTGACCTACCTCTACAGGCTCATCTTCGTGCTGTACGCCGAGAGCGACGGACGGAACCTGCTGGACACCGACAACGAGGTGTATCGCAAGCGGTTCAGTCTGAACACGCTCAAGCGACGGGTCGCCGAGGAGTTGGACAGGAACGACACCATCTATCGGCCGTGGCAGACCGCGCTCTGGGACCGACTAGACGAGTTGTTCGCGCTCGTGGACCGGGGAAGCGAGGCGCAGGGAATCCCCGAAGACGACCTCCACGTCCCGGCGTACAACGGCGGCCTGTTCGAGACGAATCCCGACGACGCCGACCCGGACGACACCGCCGCGTTCCTCGATTCCCACGCCGTCGGCGACACCTACCTCGCGCGGGTGGTCGAACTGCTCACTCGCCGGGAGTCGGCCCGCGAGGGCGAGGGCCGGGTGTTCGTGGACTACTCGTCGTTAGACGTGCGCCACCTCGGGAGCATCTACGAGGGACTGCTGGAGTACGAACTCGAAATCGCCGACCGGCCGCTGGCCGCGGTGCGCGCGGACGGCGAACAGGAGTGGGTCGCCGCCGACGACGCCGACCCCGAAGAGACCGTCGCGCGGGCCGAACCCGGTGACGCCTACCTCACGACCGAGACCGGCAAGCGAAAGACAACGGGGTCGTACTACACCCCCGAGTTCGTCGTGGAGTACGTGGTCGAGCGCACTCTCGAACCTCTACTTGACGAGATTCGGGCGGACCTCGACCCCGCGGACCCCGACTACGCCGAGGCGTTCGCCGAACGCGTGTTCGACCTCTCGGTGCTGGACCCCGCGATGGGGAGCGGCCACTTCCTCGTCAAGACCGTCGAGTACCTCGCTCGGGCCGTCGTGGAGGCACGGCAGGTCGGGACCGACCCCGTTGCCGGGGACGGCGAGCGTCCGACCGCCGGGTCCGACTTGTCCGGCGGGACGACCGTCTCACCCGACGACGCCCGCGACATCCACTGGGCGCGCAGGCAGGTCGCCCAGCAGTGCATCTACGGCGTGGACGAGAACGGGATGGCGGTCGAACTGGCGAAGGTGTCGCTGTGGCTTCGGACGCTGGCGGCCGAGCAACCGCTCGCGTTCCTCGACCACCACCTCAAGCGCGGCGACTCGCTGGCCGGGACCGACGTGGCCGAAGTCGAGGCGTTGGCCCGCGACACCGGCCCGAACGCGACGCTGGCCGAGTTCGGTGCGACCCGCGCCAACGCAATCGGCGACCTGATGGACGCCTACCGGGAGTTCGCGGCCTTGGAGAACGAGACGCTCTCGGACGTGAAGCAGATGGAGCGCAAGTACGCCGAAATCCGGCGCGACGACCTCCGACGCCGACTCACGCGGATGGCGAACGTACACGCCGCCGAGCGGTTCGGTCTCGACGTTCCCTCCGATGCCTACGAGCGGATGGGTGGGGCCTTGGACGACGCCGGGGCGTGGGAGAGGTTTGCCGACCAGACGTGGTTCGAGGACGCCCAGCAGGTGGCCGAGTCCCGCGATTTCTTCCACTGGAAACTCGCCTTCCCGGAGGTGTTCTACGACGAAGAGGGGTCGCCGAAGACCGAGACCGACGCGGGGTTCGACGCCGTGGTCGGCAACCCGCCCTACGTCCGGAGTCGGAACCTCCCCGACGACCGCAAGGAGTTCTACTCCGAGGAGTACCGGACGGCACAGGGTTCGTACGACCTATACGTCCCGTTCGTGGAACTCGCGGCCGACCTCGGCCGCCGGGTCTCGCTGGTCGTCCCGAACAAGTGGACGACGACCGAGTACGGCCGACCGCTCCGGGACCTGTTGCTCGACGACCGGGGTCACTGCGAGGTGCTTGACGCCTCGAACCTCGACGTGTTCCCCGACGCCGACATCTATCCGGTGGTCGTCACCTTCGGGGAAGCGTCGTCCGGCGACGACGTGTCGTCGCCGGACGACGCCGAGATTCGGGTCCGCACGCCCGACGACGAACGCGCGCTGACTGCTTCCCGGACGACGGCCGTCACCCGGTCGTTCGTGGACCGACTCGGCGGCCGGGTCGTCCCCCTCGACTTGGACCCCGACTTCGCCGACGTTGCGGCCGACGTGCTGGCGAACTGCGACCGACTCGGCGACCACGTTACCCTGACCGAGGGCGTCCACACCGGCAACGTCCGCGAGAAACTGCTGACCGACGACCCCGACGTTTCCGGGGGCGGCGACTCTCCGTACCGAAGAGTCGTAGACGGGAAGTCCGTCGATAGGTACCGCCTCGACTGGGACGGGACGTGGATTCGCTACGACGACTCGCTGGTCGAGCGCTCGACGGGCGACTACGCCGACCTCCGGCGACCCGACTGCTTCGAGGGCGAGAAACTGCTGGTCCGGGACATCAGCGACCGGCCGGTCGCGGTGTACGACGACGCGGACTACTACGCGCTCAACACCCTCTACAGCGTCCGACTCCGCGAGGAGTCCGACCGGTCGCTCCGGTACCTGCTCGGGGTGTTCAACTCGGCGTTCGTGGCGACCTACTTCCGGCAGGTGTACGGCGGCACCCACGTCAACGGCGACTACCTCCGATTCAAGCCGATGTTCACCGAGCGGATGCCCGTGCCAGACCCCGACAGCGCGCCGGTCGAAGACGGCGAAGTCGCCGACATCGCCGCGAAAGCGGGGGTCGAAGACGTGCCCGCCGACCCCGAGTCGGCCGTGGCGACCCTGACCGAACGCGTCCGGACCCTCCGCGAGGAGCGAGCAGAACTGAACCTCGACGTGTTGGACCACCTCGGAGACGCCGCGAAGCGGGCCGAAGCGGAGTCCGGACCGACGCTGGGCGAAATCGGAGTCGCGGCGTCGGGCGTCGAAGACTCGGTGCTGGCCGACGCGAGCGCCGACCGCGAGGGGCTCAAAATCGGCGACGTGGAGGTCCGTCGGGACGGCGACGGCGATGCGCTCGTCGTCTCGACAACGGCGCGCTACAAACCCGACGACGCCGAACGCGACGACGCCGAGACCGACCGGTGGGGGTACGTCGAGACCGACCCGATTCCCGCGCTCCGGTTCCGGAATCTCGGTGAGACCGAGCGCACGCTACTCGAAGCCTTCGTCCCGGCCGCAGTCGAACGCGGCGGCGGGTTCGCCGGGTTCCGAGCGTACGCGACCAAGACGAACACCCCGCTTGACCGCCTGCGGGCGCTTTCCCTGCCGGACCCCGAGACGGTCAGCGACGAGGTTGCACGCTACCGTGAGGTTCGCGCACGGGCGAAGAATCTTAATAATACGGTCGCTACGCTGGAAGAAGCAATCGACCGAATCGTCTACCGACTCTACGGACTGGACGACGACGAGATTGCGGTGGTCGAACGGGCGGGAGACGGCGGGGAGTGAGCGGGAAGGCGGGGAACTACCTCGGCAAGCGTGTAACCTACACAGCGGTCTCAGAGGTACTGCTCGAACACGTCGGCCCGCAGAGTGCCGTGGACGTGTTCGAGCAGAGTCCGCAAGTTCTCGGCGTCCTCGCGGTTGTAGGTCACGAGTCGCCGTAGCGCGGCGTCGTCCTCCTCGCGGTCGTAGCGGTGCCAGAGTCGGACCGCCTCGCGGCCGTCCACGTCGTCCTCGTCGCGGTCGATGCCGACCTGTCGCTCGACCGATTTGAGACCGCCCGAGAGACCCACCTGCTTGCAGGTGTACATCAAATCGAGGTGCGGCGTCGATACGTCGAGGTCGAAACTATCTTCGAGGAAGGGTTGGTCGAAGCGCTTGCCGTTGAACGAGACCAGCATGCTCGACTCGGCGAACTCCTCGCGGAGCGTTTCGGCCGTGAGGTCCTCGCCCTGCACGTAGGTCCGGGTGTCGCCCCCGCGGTGGAGACTGACCGTGGTCACGTCGTGGCGCGCGCTGTCGAGACCGGTGGTCTCGATGTCGAAGAAGCAGACGCTCTCGGCGAAGTTGTCGTAGGCCCGCCAGAGGCTCCCGCTCGGCAGGTTCTCGCCGAAGAAAGCGGCGTCTCCGGCGTCGAGGCGTTCGCGGGCGGCGTCGATGAACTTCCGGACGTTTCGGCCGGTCTTCGGGCCGAGCAGGTCCTCTTCGAAGTCGTCCCAGTGTGTGACCCCCTGCTTCCAGAGTTCGCGCTCGGTCTTCTCGCCCACCCCGCTCGCGGCGATGAAGGAGTTCTGGAGTTTCATTACTGGGTTGGATTCGCGGGGAGAGTCTTAGTGTATGTGATTCGGGGACGGCGGCCGATGACACTTCGGCCGCGCGGGTCGCCGTCCGGAAATCGAGAGCGCCGAGGCTACGCCTCGACGCGGATGCTCGCGTCACAGAGCGGACACGAGTAGTCGTCGCCGCTCCGGTCGAGTTTCGACTGGCTACCGGTCCAACCACACTCGGGGCAGAGGTACGTGTCGCTCCCCATAGACGGGGTTTTCGACGGCGGAGGGAAAAGATTGGGGTGACGTTGCGAGCGTTTTCGCCTCGGTCACGGGACCCCGGACGTTCGCTACCGGTCGGAAAACCGCGTCGGGCGGTCAGTCCGCGCGCTGTGCCGGTTCCTCCGAGTCGGACGAACGCCGGTCCCAGAACGACTCGAAGTCGCTGTCGTCCTCGGTGAGTTCGTCCCACGCCGTCAGGCCGCGTTCCTCTCGGGTGCCGGGGATGGTGTTGTCGAGGAAGAACGCGAGGATGCCCCCGACTGCCATGCCCGTGCCGCCGATGACGAAGATGGTCGTCGCCACCACGTCGGACCCGAGAACCGGGCCGAGAATCGGCACCGCGGCCATGCCCTGCTGGAACGCCGCCGACGCGGAGGCGTCCATCCCCGCGCCGACGTTCGACATGAAGCCCGGAACCGCGAGACCCGCGAACAGCGAGAACCCGACGATGAAGACGTTGCGGTTGCTGTCCAAGTCCACGTACTTCAACTGCGAGAGACCGACCGCCGTGATTTGGCCGAACATCACGATGTAGAGACCGCCGATGATGGGGGCTGGGATGGTGGCGAACAGTTGCCCGACCGGACCGAGGTAGCCCACGACTATCATCACGGCGGCACCGATTTGGACGACGTAGCGGGAGGCGACTCCCGTGATGCCGATAGCGCCGACGTTCTCGGTGTAGGAGGTCGAACCGTTGCCGGTTCCCATGATGCCCGCGAAGGTGTTGCCAAGCCCCTCCATCCCGATGCCGTGGTTGATGCGCCGGGCGTTGGGCGCGCCGCGTCCGGCCATACGAGCGACCGAGTGGTAGTCGCCGAAGCTCTCGATTGCCGAGGCCAGCATCCCGGCGACCATGCCGACGACGAATCCGGGCGTGAACAGGGGCATCCCCCACTGGAAGGGATAGATAGGTTGGAACAGGGGTGCCTGCGTCACCGACCCCAGCGCGACGTAGCTCACCGACCCCTCGGCGAAGACGCCCGTCACCGAGAGTACGGCGGCGATAATCCACGCCGACGCGATGCCGAGCAGAACCGGGAACAGTCGGAACGACCGGTGATAGCGGTCGAGATACTGCGAGAACGCGACGATGAGCGCCATCGTCAACCCGAGCAACCACCAGTTCTGTCCGGTGCCGGGCGCGCCGAAGTTGGGGTTCTGAATCTGGGGGACGTTGAACAACGCGAGACCGATGAGCGCGATGACGGGCGCGATGACCACCGGACCCATGTGGCGCTTGAGCCACCCCATGATTCCGAAGTAGCCGATGAGTACCTCCACGAGACCCGCGACGATGACCGCGCCCATGAGTTCGCGTATCATCAGGTTCCAGCCAGCGCCGTTCGACGCGAGGACGCCGACGATGGCGAGGGCGGGCGCGAGCATCGAGAAGGTGCCCCCCTGCACGATGGGGTAGCGGTTCCCGATAGTGGTCTGGGCCAGCGTCCCGATGCCGGAGACGACGAAGAAAGTGCCGATGAGTCGGGCGGTGGTCCCGCCGGGCATCCCCATCGCTCCGGCGAGGGCGAGCGGAATCGCCACTGTCGCGCCAATCATCGTCAGATAGTGCTGGAATCCCAACAGGATGGACTCGCCGAGCGGCGGCTTGTCCTCGATGCCGTACTCGATGTCCACCGAGGCTTCGGTCTCGGGTTCGACGCCCGGACCCTCGGGCGAGAAGTCCTTCTCGACTTCCTCGAAGTCGTCGCCCTCCTCGCTCATGGCGTCTCACCCGAACGCTCCGCCGGGTCGTGTGACCTCCGTGACCTGATAGCGGTACTCACGAGTGGCATAGCTACCATTGCATAAACGATTGGCATAAGCATACCGGTAATTTTTTCGCTTCTGAGGCGTGGAACCGAACGAATTCGGGGTTTTTGGCGGCGCTGTCGCCCTCGGGGGAACCTATTTGGCCGTCCCTCGAAAGTTGTGTGATATGGTCTCGAAAGCCGAGTACGACGTTCACGCCGAACTGAACGTCTCCGTCGAGATGCGCGACGGCACGAAGTTGGCGACGGACGTGTACCGCCCCGCCGACCCGGAGACGGGCGAACCGATTTCCGACCCGAAACCCGCCCTCTTGGACCGGACGCCGTACAACAAGCGCGGCCGGATGGAGCGCCACGGCGAGTGGTTCGCCGAGCGAGGCTACGTCGTGGCGATTCAGGACTGCCGGGGACGGTTCGAGAGCGAGGGCGACTACTACATCTTCGCGAACGAGGCCGAGGACGGCCACGACACGGTGGAGTGGTTGGGTCAGCGAGAGTACTGCGACGGGCAGGTCGGCACCATCGGCACCTCCTACGGCGCGTGGGTCCAGTCGGCGCTCGCCACGCAGGACCCCGACCACCTCGAAGCCATGTTCGTCAATCAGGGCGCGGCCAACGGCCGGGAGGCCACCTTCCGGCACAACGGCGCGTTCGAGTTACGGTGGCTCTGCTGGGCGCTGACCTTGGGCGGCGGGTTCGCCCAGCGCGCGCTGGACGATTCGGACGTGCAACAGCGACTCGCCAACGTGGACGTGCGCGAGGTGCTGGCCGACGGGCCGGTCCACCGCGGCCAGTCGCCGCTCCGCCACGTTCCGAACTACGAGGAGTGGGCCTTCGACATCATGGAGTCCGGAAACGCCGAGGACGACCTGTGGCAGTCGCCCGGCGTCAACTTCGAGCGGTTCCGCGAGGAGAGCGCGGACGTGCCCACGGTGTACGCCGGGGCGTGGTACGACTCGTACACGAAGGCGACCTGCGACAACTTCGAGGCGTTGGCCGACCGGAAGGAGTCCGACCACTTCCTGTTGATGGGACCGTGGACTCACGGGTGGAACGCCTACCCCCTGCCCTCGTGGAACAAGTCCTACTCGGGCGAACTGGAGTTCGGCGAGGCGGCCCTGCGCGACTACCAGCGGGTCCGCCTGCGCTTTTTCGACCACTACCTCAAGGGCGAGGGGACGTGGGACGACCAACCGACCGTCCAGTACTTCCGGATGGGGACCGGCGACGGCCGCCAAGCCCGCGACGGCCGACTCTTCCACGGCGGGGAGTGGGCCGAGGGCGACGACTGGCCCCTGCCCGGCACCGAGTTCACGAAGTTCTTCGCTCACGGGGACGGGTCGCTCGCGCGCGAGCGACCCGAGGCGGCGGACTCGGCGACCACCTACGAGTTCGACCCCGACGACCCGGTGCCCACCCTCGGGGGCAACTGCTCGTCGTACATCAGTTACGAACCCCGCGAGGAGTCGATTCTGGAGTACCCCCTCGGCGAGCGCAAACTGCTGGACATGACCGGCCGCGGCGGGTTCGACCAGCGCACGCGCGAGGACACCTACTTCGCGGACCCGCCGTACAGACCCCTCGAAGAGCGCGACGACGTACTCGTCTTCCGGACGCCGCCGCTGGAGGAGGAAGTCGAAATCGCGGGACCGATTCGGGTCCGGGTGTTCGCCTCGACGGACGCCCGCGACACCGACTTCACGGCGAAACTCGTCGACGAGTACCCGCCGAGCGACCAGTTCCCGAACGGGTTCGCGCTGAACCTCTCGGACTCCATCTGCCGGGCGCGCTACCGGGGGTATCGGGACCACCCCGACTTCGTGGAACCCGGCGAAGTCTACGAGTTCTACATGGAACCGTACCCGACCGCGAACGTCTTCGGCGAGGGCCACCGGATTCGACTCGACATCTCCTCCTCGAACTTCCCGCGCTACGACGTGAACCACAACACGGGCGGACCGCTCTACGGCGACAGGGAGTACGAGGTGGCGACCAACACCGTGTTCCACGACCGGGAGCATTCCACGCACGTCGAGTTGCCGATTCGACCCCGCGAGTGACGGAACGTTCCCAATCGAAAGGAATAATCCGAGCCGATTCGTCGGTGAGAACAACCGCGCCGTCCGGGACTTCCGGTCGGCGGCCGAGACGCGAAAACCGGAAGGAGACAACGATGCATCAGCGAATACCCGACGACGAGTGGAAGTCCATCGTCCGAAACGTTCCCATCGTGTCGGTGGACCTCGTCGTCCGACACGACGGCGGAGTCGTACTGGGCAAGCGGACCAACGAACCGGCCAAAGGGGAGTGGTTCGTCCCCGGCGGGCGGTTGCACAAAAACGAACGACTCGAAGACGCCGTGGCCCGAATCGCCCGCGAGGAGTTGGGCGTCGAGGTGACGATTGTCGGTCGTTTGGGCGCGTACGAACACCTCTACGACCGCTCGGAGTTCGAGGGAACCGACGGCAAACACTACATCCCGGTCGGATTCGTCGTGGAGACCGACGACGACGAACTGAACCCCGACAGCCAGCACGCGGAGTTGGAGGTCTTTCGCCCGCCGTTCGACTTCGAGGGGATGCACGAGTACGTCGCCGACTACCTCCGGGACGCCGGGGTCGAGTGACGCGACGGCAATCGAGCGGTTGCTTTCGGATAGGTATAGAATTTTTTTAGAACGGAGAAGAATTGCGAGCGAGGTCGTTCGAGACCTGCCAAAAGTTTGATTGCAGTCGTGTGAGTCGTCACGCACTATGTCGGGGGTCCAGTTACCGGAATTTTGTACGCGTTGTGGCGACGAAACGCGACCGGAACGAATCGAGGGCCGGGAGAGGGCCGTGTGTTCGAGGTGCGAGACCGTACTCTGGCAGAATCCGAAACCCGCCTCGGCAGTCGCAGTCGTAGACGACGATAGCGTGCTACTCGTCCAGCGCGGAACGGCCCCGGACGAAGGCCAGTGGAGTCTGCCAGCGGGATTCTTAGAGATAGACGAATCGCACCGCGAGTGCGCGGTGCGTGAACTGACGGAAGAGACGGGGATGCAAGCCCCCGAGGATGCCGTCGATACGCACGAGACGCTCAAAATAACGCAGAGAGCGACGGAACACGTCGTCGTCGCGGTGTTCACGCTGGATAGAGAGGACGCACGCGGACCGGTAGAGGCGGGGTCGGACGCCGCCGACGCGACGTTTTGGAGCGCAGACCGCATCGAAGAAGACATCGGTGACGTGAGAGAACCGTACCGTCCGGTTCTCGAGTCAATCGTGAACCAGAAAATCCACCGAGACGTGGAACCGAAGTCGTAGAAGCACTCGGTCACTACTCCACCGGAGAAGGTAATTCGGCCTACATAATACTTATTTCCCGTCTAACATGAATGGCCGATATGGGGGATGCAGACGACAGTCGAGAGGCCGACTCGGACAGACGCCGCTTGATTAAACGAGTCCTCCTCACCGCCGCCGCGGGTTACGGCGGTAGTCAGGCGGGAAACGTGAACGTCCTGTCGTATCTGACCAACTTAGCGAGCGAAATCGACGAGAGTTCGACGAGTCCGCGGGAGCGTAATCGAAGGTTCAGGTCGATATTCGGCCACGGAGTCGAGGAGTTCTCGATTGACGAAGGTATCGTCCACCACCAGTTCGAGGAACCGAACCACCACGAGGACAACCTGCGGACCTCCATCGGTTTGAGTACCCTTCTGGCCGAAGTGATTACCGCGCTCCCGGTGAGCGAAGCCAAGACCGGAAACAATCCGGAGTTTCTGAACCGTAACGTCATCTCGATAGGGTCCATCGAGTCGAACTTCGCGGCCCGACACGAGTACGAGTCGTTGAAACGTGCGTACGGACCGTTGGACTCCCTGCTCCGTTGGAGAATCCGACCGAACGACTCCGTGGAGACGAAGCGATACGTGATGAACTCGAAAAGCCTCCGACCAGCCACGCTCACGAATACGTGGGATTTCGGCCGTTTCGACGGAAACCGGGACATCTGGACGAGCGGAAACAGCGGCGTTCGTGACTATCGAAACGGTGTCGAGAAAGTCCCCCAGATATACACGGGCGACGACAGGAGGGGATTCATCGACAAAGACCTGCTACTCGTCAGCAAGTTACCGAACGTGATTACCCCGACTGCCGCCGATAGCGGGAGTCAGTTCGTCCAGTTCGCGGGTACACACGGAATCGGGACGCGGGGAATACTGGAAGTTCTGCGAAGCCAGCAGTTGCTAGACGACCTCGAAGCACGAGCGCAGGAGACCCAGTACTTTCAAGCGATTTTCGTCGTGGACGCCGTACACGAACATCGAAAGACCGACTCGGTACCGCGGCGCGTCGAACCGGCCGACCGATGGTTCGGCGAGTGGTTCCACGAAGTTGAGTTGTAGGGTCTCGCCTTCGAGACGGACGCTCGGCCGCATCCGCGGTCGGAAAACTGGCCGCGGGTCGCGTTACACTTCCTCGAAGGCCACGCACCGACAGACCGACGACTCGCCGCCGCGGAACCGCCACGGGAAGGTGCCGATTTGGACGCGTTCGTTCAGTAGTTCCTCGGGGACTTGGGCGTTCTCGACGTGGATGATGCCCTCCGGGAACAGTTCGGTGTGCATCAGTTGGTAGCCCTCCGGCGGGAAGATTTCGTCCAAGTCCTCGACGCCGTGTTTCTCGCGCGCTTCGCGGGCCAACTCGGGGCGCACGTCGCGGATGACCGTGTTCATCGGGTGGTCGGCGCTCCCGCAGTCCAGAATCAGGTAGTTGAGGTTCTTCTCCTTGCACCAGTCGGCGAACTCCTGATTCGGGCCGGGGTGCTTGCAGAAGAAGGCGTGGGGGTCGGCCTCCTCGCGGTGCCACGCGTACTTCTGATAGCCCGTGTGGACGAAGAGGATGTCGCCCTCGCGCACGTCCACCACGTCCTCAATCATGTCGCTGGTGTACACGTCGTAGTCGCCCACCTTGTCGGAGATGTCCGCGACTACGGCGTCGCCGACGAGTTCGTCCAACCCCACCGACTCGATGTCCCGGCCGCTGGCGACGAAGTGCTTCTCGCCGTCCAAGTGAGTGCCGGTGTGGTTCATGAACTCTATCTTCTGGCCGTTTACCTTCTCGGTGTCGAGCGATTTCTCGTACCACACCTTCGGATTGTCGTAGGTCGGCCACGCGGGGGTGTCTTGAGACCACGGTTGCGTCAGGTCGTGCATCTGGTAGCCATCGAGCATCTGAAGTTCCTCCGTCCGTCGGAGGTGTCGCGGAACCCTCTTAAATGTTGGTAGGGTATAGCGTGCCTCCGTCATGCCATTTCACACCAAGGTTTATTACCAGCCTGCGTGAAACTTCCGTATCCGTCGCTTCCCGGAACGGTCCCCCGACTCTCGTTGGACCGTCCCGTGGACGCCGTATCGCCACCGAACTACCCCAAAAAACGACGACGATATGAAACCCGCACCGTTCGAGTACCACCGACCGACGACTGTCGCAGAGGCCGCCGAGTTGCTCGCGGACCACCGAGACGCGGAACTGCTGGCGGGCAACCAGTCGCTGGGAATCGTGATGGCGAATCGCTTGGCGACGCCCGACCACCTCGTGGACCTGAACGCGGTCGAAGAGTTGGACTTCGTGGAAGATCGCGACGGGAGCGTCGCGGTCGGCGCGATGACCCGCCACCGGACCATCGAGCGCTCCGACCTGTTGGCCGAGACCGTGCCGATGCTCCCCGAGGCCGCAGAGCAAATCGCCGGGCCGAGCGTCCGGAACCGCGGCACCCTCGGCGGGAGCGTCGGCGAGGCCGACCCCGCGGGCAACTACCCCGCGGCGCTCGTGGCGTTAGACGCCACGCTCGAAATCGCCTCGGCCGACGAGTCCCGCGAAGTACCGGTTTCGGACTACTTTATCGCGTACATGTTCACCGACCTCGGCGAGGACGAGATTATCACCGCGGCCGAGATTCCGACCGGTCCCTTCCCGCCCGACCGCACCGGGATGGCGTTCCTCGAACTCAAGCCCACCGCCCAGACGTGGCCGACCGTCAGCGCCGCGACTGCGGTTCGCGTGGACGACCCCGAGGCCGAGGACCCCGAAATCGAGGAGGCCCGCCTCGCGCTTGCGAACGCCGCGGACGTGCCCCTGCGCGTCGAGGACGCAGAGACCGAAGTAGAAGGCGAACCGCTCTCCGAGGAAACGCTGTCGGCCGCCGCCGAGCGAGCGACGGCGGCGGCCGACCCCGAGGACGAGATGCACGCGGACAGCGAGTTCAAAGTCGAAGTCGCGGGCGAGTACGCCCGGCGCTCGCTGGCGAAATCCTACGAGAGAGCGACAACATGATGGAATTCGAAGGCGAATTCGAGTCCGACCTACCCCGAGACGAGTTGTGGAGCTACTTCACCGACCCCGACGTGCTTGCGGAGTGTGCGCCCGGCACCGACTCGCTGACGCTGGAGTCGCCCCACGAGGTCACGGCGACCATCGCCGTCGGCGTCGGGAGCGTCAAGCCCACCTTCGACGTGGAGATGGTGGTCACGCAGGCCGACCGGCCCGGACTGCTGGAGATGCAGGCCGACGGCAACGCCTCGCGCAACGCCTTCGACGCCGTGGCCGAGATGCGGCTGGAGGAGAACGGCGACGGCGGCACGACGGCCTACTGGACCGCCACGACCGACGTGTCCGGGATGATTGCCAGTCTCGGCCAGCGCGCGCTCGGGAGCGTGACGAACAAACTCGTGAGCGACTTCTTCGAGGACTTGGAGGAAAAAGCGCGGGAGGGCGAACCCGCGGAGTCGAAACTGGAAGCGAAACCGGAGGCCGAGGCGTCGTTGGAGGACTAGCAGATACTGACGGTATCGTTCGCTTACTCGGTTTCGCTTAAGTATTCGGTTCGTTAGTCGATATAGACTACACGTATCGGAAGAGTTTCCGAGTTAGAATCAAATGTAGTTTCCCGCGGCAGTTATTTCTAATCGTCGGCCATGACAACATTAATAACTGATTACTCACAACATAGGGCCTGTCTAACTAAGGAGTCGAAGATAGACGATGGCAACAGAAACGATGCCCCCCTCACGAACGTGCGAAATCGAGGCCCGTGAGGAGTGGATACTGCGGTTACTCTACGCCACCGACGAGAACGACGAATCCCGACCGGTCTACGGCGAGACTCGTCTGATGATGGCGACGTTTCTGCTCCAGCGGAAACTTCGGGAGAACTTCGAGAAGACGGCCGGGTTCGAGTTCACGGCCGGAAAGTTCGGACCCCACGATGAAGGTGTTCTCGATGCACTCGACTGCCTCGCGGAGTACGGATACGTCGAGCGAACGCCGGAAGCGCTACACGACTCCGAGTACGAAGGCGACGAGTTTCGTCTCACGCCGAAGGGTGAGCAGGAAGCGAAAAGGTTCTTCGACCGACTCTCGGAGGGAGAGCAGAAGCTGGTCCACTGGGTAAAGTACAAGCAGTCCGTGCGGTCGCTCGGGGCACTTCTCTCGTACGTCTACATGGAGTACCCGCGAATGACGGCCGACTCGGGAAGTATTTGAGATTTTCGCAGGACGATGGCAGGTGCAGTTCCGCTTGCGAAGGCATTGACGGCCGTGTTCGCTTTTTTGAGCTTCGGAGGTGGGGTTGTATCTCCGTTCTCAGCCCCATCCGAAAGACCAGTACAAAGAAGACGTAGAAGACCTCCAGAAAGACCGCTGGAACGACGCGTGCGGGGAACTCGGTCCCGTCGTCTCCGAAGCCTACGAGTTCGTCTGTCAAGCCGAAAACGACCACGAACACACAGAACTCCGAGACGGCGAGAAAGCGAGCGTCATTCTCCGGCGGGTGTTAGACGACCGCGCCGACCTCGGCGACCTCGAAGCGAAACTGGAGAGCATCGACGAGCCGAAGCGGGAGTACCGAAGCTGTCGTGAAAATCGTAGCCGCGCACTCTGGTTCTTCTTCGGGGGCGGTGCTGGCTTCGGTGTTTCGAGCGCGGTCGTCTGGCTCGCTCCGGAGAAAACGGTGTTTACCGCGGTCGAAGCGTCCCTCATCACGCTCAGCCTCCTCGGAGTAGTCGCCGGTGCGTTCGTCGCGTACCATTCTTCGAGCGCACAGACGAACCTCGACGAGATGGTCGAAGACAAGGATTTCATGTGACCGTGCGTCTCGGGGAGACCCCCGACAGACCTCGCCTACTCGCCCTCTCGCTCCCGAATCCGTTCCCGAACCCGGTTCGGCGTGAACGGAATCCGGTCGGCTTTCACGCCCAATGGCTCTAGCGCGGCGTTGATGGAACACGCGATACTCGCCGGGCCGTCAATCATCCCGCCCTCGCCGGTGCCCTTCGCGCCGGTCGCCGTGAACGGCGAGGGCGTCTCGGTGTGGTCCAACTCCATCTCGGGCACGTTCTCGATGGAGGGCAGGCGGTAGTCGAACAGCGTGATTGCCTGCGGTTGGCCCGAGTCGTCGTAGCCGAACTCCTCCTGTAGCGCCGCGCCGACGCCCTGCGCGAGTCCGCCGTGGGCTTGGCCCTCCACGATGGTCGGGTTGAGTTGCGTCCCGCAGTCTCGCAGGGAGTAGAGTTTGAGGATTTCGACCTCACCCGTGTTCGCGTCCACCTCCACGATGGGCGCGTTGGCGGCGAACGCGGCGGTCGGGTAGACCGGGAACTTCCGGGCCAGCGCCTCGTCGAACTCCTCCAGTCGGGTCGCGGGGTGTTCGTAGTCGTAACTCGCGCGAGTCAGGTCGCCGTCGTCGTCCGCGTCGGCGAGTTCGGCGAGCGAGAGCGACCCGTCGGCGTCCACGCGGTGGACGCCGCCGTCGCGGTAGGTCACGTCGGCCTCGTCGCAGTCCCACACCTCGGCGGCGAGCGTTTCGAGGTTCGCCGCGAGGGTTTCGCCGAGACCTTGGGCCGCGCCCGAGAGCATCACCGCCATCCGGGACGCCGCGGTGCCGTACTCGGTGGGGGCCTCCACGCTGTCGAGGTACGACACGTCCACGTCGCTCGGCAGGACGCCGAGTTCGTCGGCGAGCAGTTGGGTCACGAGGGTCTGGTGGCCCTGCCCAGACGAGTCGGTGGCGAGGTAAGCCCGGACGGTGCCGTCCTCACGAATCTCCGCTCGGAGGTGTTCGGGGAGTTCGGCCACGTCCTCGCGGTCACGCTCGTCGAGTTCGTCGCGGTCCGACCGCTGGCGGTTGGTCCAGTCGGACCCCGAGACGCCGGGTTCGATGTGGACCGTCGGGCGAGCGCCGCGGTACTTGCCTTCCTCGCGCTTCTCGGCGACGGTCTCGGGGTCGAGCAGGCCGCCGTCGCGCTCGTCTTCGATTTTCTCCTGTACGTGCGCGAGCGCCGCCGGGAAGTCCCCCGAATCGTAGACGTTCTTCGAGGGGAGTTCGTAGGGCATCTGGTCGGACTCCACGAGGTTCCGGCGGCGCAACTCGTCGGGGTCCATCTCCAGCTCCGCGGCCGCCTCGTCCACGACCATCTCCAGCGCGTAGAGGTGGGCCGGGACGCCGAACCCCCGATAGGCGGTCTGGCAGGTCTTGTTGGTCAACACGAGGTCGTACTCGTAGCGGGCGTCCTGCACGTCGTAGGCGTTCGTGAGAACCGAGAGGGGCTTGAGGACCTGATTGACGGGGTAGCGCGGCCACGCGCCGAAGTCGTCCACGAACCAGAAGTCCAGACCCCGGAAGGTGCCGTCGTCGTCCACCGCGAGTTTCACGTCGTACTCGCGCTGGGTCGAGTGCATGTCGCCGCCCTGCAAGTTCTCGATGCGGTCCTCCACGAAGGCGACGGGCCGGTCTACTGCTTTGCTCGCCATCGCCGCCAGCGAGCAGTAGCGGTGGAGCGCGATTTTCGTGCCGAAACTCCCGCCCACGTCGGGCGGGACCTCCAGATTCACGTCGTCGGGGTCGTAACCGAGGGTTTCGTACACCGTGTCGTCTACGAGCGTGTGGAGTTGGATGTTGCAGTCGATGTCGAAAGCGTCGGCGTCCCGGTCGTAGTCGGCGACGACGCCCGCGGTTTCCAGCGGGACGCCCGAGATGCGCCCCCACGAGTAGGAGGACTCAATCACGTTGTCGGCTTCCTCGAACGCTTCCTCGGGGTCGCCGAACGAGAGTTCCTCGTGGTCGCCGACGTTGGTACCCACGTCCTCGTGGACAACCACCTCGTTCTCGCGGGCCTCACGGGGGTCTACCACTGCTTCTCTGGTCTCGTACTCGACGCTCACGAGGTCCACCACGTCCTCGGCGACGTAGCGGTCGTCGGCGACCACTGCCGCGACGGGTTCGCCGACGTAGCGGGCTTTCCCGTCGGCCAGCGACCACTCCTCGAAGCCGTGGAGTCCGGTCGGCATCGGGTTGTAGTCGGCCTTCACGTCCTCGGCGGTCAGGACGAGGTGGCATCCGGGGTGGTTCTCGGCCGCTTCGGTGTCGATGGACTCGATGTCGGCGTGGGCGTGCATGCTCCGGACCAGCGCCATGTGGAGGGCGTCGTCGGGGGCCTCGTCGTGGACGTACTCGGCTTCGCCGGTGAGGATGCGCCGGTCCTCGACCCGATTCAGGCCGCGCCCGGCGAACCGGGCTTCGTCGCCGGTCTCGGCGTCTGGGTCGCTCTCGGGACCGGTTTCGGCGTCCGGCCGCGAACTCATGCGTCGTCCTCCCCGGCGTGGGTTTCGTCGGCGTCGGTCTCGCCGGTTTCGAGCCGGTCGGCGGCGCGATGCACCGCGTCGTAGATGTTCTGATAGCCGGTGCATCGACAGACGTTATCGGCGAGTCCGGTCTCGATGTCGTCGTCGTCGGGGTCGGGGTTCTCGTCCAAGAGTTCCTTGGTCGCCATGACGAACCCGCTGGTGCAGAAGCCACACTGAAGGGCGTGTTCCTCGTGGAACGACTCCTGAATCGGGTGGAGCGCCCCGTCGTCGGCCAGACCCTCGACGGTCTCGATTTCGGTCCCGTCGGCCTGCACCGCGTAGGTCAGACAGGACTTGACGGCCCGTCCGTCCATCAGGACGGTACAGGCCCCGCAGACGCCGTGTTCGCACCCGACCCGGACCCCGCGGAGTCCCCGCGCGTCCCGGAGGAAATCCGAGAGTTTGTGCCGGGGTTCGACCTCGGCGGATACCTCCTCGCCGTTTATCGACAGCGAAATTTCTTCTGTGGGATACTCGATAACGCCGGACGTGTCGTCGGCACTCATGGCAGATGGTGACGTATAGCTGGACGGCGCATAAACGTTGTCCCGCGAAGGGGTTTCGGGGGTGACAGCAGGATGTGGACGGGGCTTTCGTCGGGGTTCCGGGTGTCGTTCTCCGCGAGGGGATTTTAAGGGAGAGGACGGAGGGGGAATCATCTGACTCGGCGCGCGAAACGTTTTCCAGTCCGGCGCGCGCGAGCAACGCGCGCGAGGGGCGAGCATCGGAGAGAGGAGCGAAGCGACGACCGAGAAGCGCAGTCGGTTGGGGAGGACGTGGTGCGGTATGATTGGCTCAAGGAGTAGCTAGCTCCCCGTCTCTTCCGCGTCGTCTTCCTCTCGGCGTCTCCACTCAGGCCAACGCGATACCACACGAGAGACCAAAAGTCACTATCTTCAGGCTTGAACCAATCATACCGCAACCGCACCGCACCGCCACCGCAACCTCACGCCTCCCCAACCTCCTCGCTCACTTCGTTCGCTCGTCCCTCGCGCGCGTTGCTCGCGCGCGCCGGGCAGGGACTAATGGCGCGCACCACGGACCGACAGAAGTACCGATAGCGCGCGTCTGGCCGGACGCGGCGGAATCGAAAGACAGATTTTTGTTTCTAAAAGAATGAAAATACTATTCTTGGGCAACCTATATCCACTTCGAGAGACACCAACATTTACTCCCACCGCCGCCGGAGTCCCGGACGTGATACTCGGCGCGCTACTGGCGGCCGGAACAGGGTCGCGCTTCGACGGCGGGAACAAACTCCTCGCGGACCTCGACGGACGGCCGGTGGTCGCGCACGCGGCGCGGACGCTCGCCGAGTCGAGTCTCGACGCCGCCGTCGCCGTGGTGGGCCACGACCGGGAGGCGGTCGAGCGCGCGCTCCCCGACGGATTCGGCATCGTTGCCAACCCCGACTACGAGGCGGGCCAGAGCGCGTCGGTCCGTCGGGCGGTCGAGTCGGCCCGCGAACGAGACGCCGACGCCGTGCTGTTCGCCCTCGGCGACATGCCCCGCGTGAGCGTCGAGACGGTCGATTCAATCGTCCGGGCGTACAGGGAACTCCGCGACGACCCCGACGCTCCCGGCATCGTCGCGCCGCGTTACGACGGCTACCGAGGGAATCCGGTTCTCTTCGACGCCCGCTACTTCGACGAGTTGGCGAGCGTAGAGGGCGACACCGGTGGGCGCGCGCTACTGGCGTCCGAACCCGTGACGTGGGTTAGCGTGCCCGACCCCGGTATCCACCGCGACGTTGACACCGTGGGCGACCTGCGGGCGCTTCAGTCCGATTCCACCTCGGACCGCGGGTGAATCGGCCCCTCGCTGTCGGTCAGCCGACCCCCCTCGCGGCCGTTCGACACCGCCAGCACCTCGCCGACGACCGAGAGCGCGATTTGGGCGGGTTCGCCGCCGCCCACGTCGAGACCGACGGGCGTCGAGATTCGCTCGCGGTCGCCCACCGAGAGTTCGACGCCCGCGTCGGCCAGCGCCTCGCGCATCTGGTCGAAGCGCTTGCGCGGTCCCATTAACCCGACGTAGGGGACTTCGGTCGCAAGCAGTGCTTCGAGCGCGAGCCGGTCGTCCACGAAGTTGTGACTCATCAGCACGGCGTAGGTGTCGGCGGGCCGCGAGACTGCCTCCGCCACGTCCGGGGGCCGGGTAGCGACGACTTCGTGGGCCGCGGAGAACTGCTCGGCCTCGGCCCGCGCGCCGCGTGCGGCGGCGACCGTCACCCGAAAGCCAGCGTCCCGAGCGAGGCGCGCGACCGGACGCACGTCCGCGCCGTGACCGAAGACCAGCAGTTCCGGGACGGGTTCGAGTCCGTCCACGAACACCGACGCGGTGCCGCGGTCGGTCTCGACGCGGAGGGTGTCCGACCGCCCCGCCACTGCGAACTCCCTCGCCCGCTCGCGGACCGCCGCGAGCAGGTCGTCGGGGAGCGCGGGCTGGGAGTCGCGGAAAGCGAGTCGGGAGTCCGAGCGCGCAACGTCGCCGTCCGCCGCGTCCCCGTCCGCGCCGACCAGCGCCCGCGCACCGACCGGCGCGTCGGGGTGGTCGCCGCCGACGACGGTGAGCAGGGAGACCCGTTCACCGGCCGCCACACGCTCCAGCGCGGGCAGAAAGCTCCGGTCGGCGGGTTCGACTAGCACGTCGATGACGCCGTTGCATCCGAGTCCGAACCCCCACGACTCGTCCTCGCCGGTCAGGTCGAAAGTCTCGCACAGCGCGCCCTCTGCCAGCGCGCGCTCCGCGAGGTCGGCCACCGGGCCTTCGAGACACCCGGCGGTGATGGCCCCGACCGCTTCGTCGCCGAGAACCCGCTTCGCGCCGGGCCGCCGGTAGGCCGACCCCTCGACGGCGACGACGGTAGCGACGGCGGTCCCGGTCTCGGAGTCGGGAGTCGTCCCGGTCTCGACCTCGGAGTCGGCGGCGTCCCGGAGCGCCTCGCGGACCGACAGCGCACTCGCGGCCCACGCGTCAGTCTCGTCGTTCATGGTCCGTGGTAACAATCAGGGATATTTAGGTGTTGGCGTCGGGGGAACCACTCTATATCTGTCCTGACGACGGCGGGTCTCGGCGATAGTGAAGGCCAAGCAGAAGCGAGCGACGGACTCGAACCTATCAGACCGCAACCGCACCGCTACCGCGAACCTCACGCCTCCCCAACCTCGCGGCCGCATCCGCGGCCGCGTCCCTCGCGCGGATGGGCGCGGCCCGCTTCGCGGCCGCGCCCGCACGCGCCGCGTGGGAAGGTTCGCATGGAGAGAGAAGAAGAGTGAGAGAAGGCCCCGACTCGCCGAACCGGAATCGACCGCCCCCGAAGTTCCCGAAACGTGGTGTGAGACCCACGCACACCCGCGGAAATAAAGATATATCCGTCGCTCCGTCGGTACTTCCCGCATGGACCTCTCAGGGAAGTCGGTCCTCGTCACCGGTGGTGCCGGACTCATCGGCACCCACCTCTCCGAATCGCTCGCCGAGGACAACGACGTGCTGGTCGCGGACAACTGCTCGAAGGGCAACCGCGAGTGGGTGCCCGAGGACGCCGAGTTCACGGACGCCGACCTCACCGACCCCGACGACGTTGCCGAAGTCGTCACGGACGACCTCGACGTAATCTTCCACCTCGGGGCGCTCTCGGACGTGAACCGCGGCGACCACCGGCGCGTCTTCGAGGAGAACAACGCGATGCTGTACAACGTCCTCGAACGCATGGACGAGGTTGGCCTGTCGAAGATAGCCTTCGCGTCCTCCTCGGCTGTGTACGGCGAGGCCCCGCGCCCGACGCCCGAGGACTTCGCGCCGCTCGAACCGGTCAGCACCTACGGCGCGAGCAAGTTGGCTGGCGAGGGTCTGCTCTCGACGTACGCCCACTCCCACGACTTCACGACGTGGATGTTCCGGTTCTCGAACGTGGTGGGTCCCCACCAGCGCAACAACGTCATCTCGGACTTCATCGAGAAACTGCTGGACGACCCCGAGAGCCTCGAAATCCTCGGCGACGGCCGCCAAGAGAAGTCCTACCTCCACGTCGAGGACTGCGTGAGCGGGATGGAACACGTCGTGGAGAACACCGACGACCCGACCAACCTCTACAACCTCGGCACCAGAACGACCATCTCGGTCACGCGCATCGCCGAGCTCGTCAGCGACGTGGTGGGGTGTGACCCCGAGTTCGAATACACCGGCGGGGACCGCGGGTGGACCGGCGACGTGCCCAAGATGCGCCTCTCCGTCGAGAAGGCCAGCGCAATCGGGTGGTCGCCCGAACGCGAGAGCGCCCGAGCCGTCCGCACCGCCGCAGAACAGTTGTACGACGAGTTGCGCTAGACGACCGCCGACCGGAGAATCGCCTCCCGATTTCTCACGAGCGTCGAGTAGTGGGCCTCGTCCGCGAGCGTCAGGTCCGCCGCCGGAAGTCGCTCGGCGAACCGCTCCGCGACGCCGCTCTCGACCCGGCCGTCTCGCTCGCCGTGCCACAGCGAGACCGGCGTCTCGACCTCGCTGGCGTCGAATCCCCACGGTTCGCCGAGCAGTGGGAACTCGCGGGCCGGGCCGCGACTCCCCCGCCGGAACGCTTCGGCGGCGTCGGCCGCGAGTACGTCGCCGACCGACCCCTCGAAGAGGCGCGCGTCCGGCGGGGTCGCACTCGCTTCGAGTCCGGCCCGGAACCGCGAGCGCCAGTGGTTCGCCAGCAGACTCCCGAGACCGAACGCCGCGCGGGACGCCCCCGGAATCCGGCCCACCGCCGCGAGGACGCGCCCGGCGAGTCCGGGGTCCTCGCGGAGTTCCGGCGGCGCTGACGACGACGCGAGGACGGCGCGTTCGACCCGTTCGGGGAGCGCGGCGGCGCACGCCGCCGCGTGGGGACCCCGGCCGAAAAGCCGACGACGGCGAACGATTCGACGCCGAGGTGGTCGGCCAGCGCCGAAACGTCTGCGGGCCAGTCGAGCAGTTCGCGGCCGGGCCGGAAGTCCGAGCGACCGAATCCGGGCCGGTCGGGTGCCACTACCCGCGCGCCGAGGCGTTCGGCGGCGTCCTCGAACAGCGCCCAGAGACGACGGGAACCGGGGTTACCGTGGAAGCAGAACACCGGCGTTCCGTCGCCGGGACCGTACTCGTCGTACGCGAGGGTCCGACCGTCGGGGAGGGCGACCGTCTTCGTCTGACTCATAGCGGAGCGTCGGGCGTCCCCGACAAAACGCTACTCGTTCTCGCCGAAGACGCCGCGGTCGGCGAGTCGGTCGATTTCCGACTCGGAGTAGCCGATTTCGCGGAAGAGGTCGCGGTTATCCGCGCCGAGTTCGGGCGGCGGCGACTCGAACCCGCTTTCGGCGTCGGCGTAGTTCAGCGGATGCTCCACGACCGGAATCTCGCGGTCCGACTCGTCGTCGGAAACCGTCGTCACCGCGCCGCGGGCCTCGGTCTGCTCGTTGTAGAGCGCGTCTTCGACGCTCTGGACCGGCCCGGCCGGGATTCCGGCGTCTTCTACGAGCAGTTCCATCCACTCGTCGGTGGTCCGCTCGGTCAACTCGGCTTCGATTTCGGCTTCGAGGGCGTCCATATTCTCCACCCGGTCGGCGTTGGTCTCGAATCGCTCGTCGGCGAACAGGTCCGGGCGGTCCAGTGCCTCGCAGAACTCCCGCCAGAGCTTCTGGTTGAGGCAGGCGACGTTGATGTGGCCGTCTTCGGTCTCGTAGGTCTGATAGGGCGCGAGAACCGGGTCCTTGGTGCCCATTCTGGTGGGTTCCTCGCCAGCGAACACCTTCCCGGCCTGCTTGGTCAACCACGGCAGGGTCGCGTCGAGCATCCCGAGGTCGATGTACTCGCCCTCGCCGGTCCGCTCGCGCTTGTAGAGGGCGTTGACGATTCCGAACCCGGCCCACATCCCGGTGATGAGGTCGGTCTGGGGCAGGCCGACCTTGACGGGGGGTCGGTCGGGTTCGCCCGTGACGCTCATGATGCCGGACATCCCCTGCACGAGCAGGTCGTAGCCCGGTCGCTCGCGCCACGGCCCGGTCTGACCGAACGCGGAGATGGCGCAGTAGACGATGTTCTCGTTCTGTTCGCGGATGGACTCGTAGTCAACGTCGAGTCGCTCGGCGGTGCCGGGCCGGTAGTTCTGGACGAACACGTCGGCCTCCGCCGCGAGGTCGTAGAGGGCCTGCTTTCCCTCCTCGGACTTCAGGTTCAGTTCGACGCTCCGCTTGCCGTAGTTGACCGTCCAGAAGTACGGCGACTCGCCGTCCACGAACGGGGGTCCCGAGTGGCGATTGTCGTCGCCCGCGTCGGGGCGTTCGACCTTCACGACCTCTGCGCCCTGATTGGCGAGCATCAGGGTGGCGAAGCCTCCGGTGACGAACGTCGTGAGGTCGAGGACCCGCACGCCGTCCAAAATCTTGTTCGACATGGCTGTGTGGGTGTGTGGCGTGATAAAAAAGGTTTGGAGCCACCTTTTTCTCGTCGGGTGCCTGCGCGCGGCTTCGCCGCGCTTGGCACCGTTCCTCGAAAAATCTGGACCAAAAAACGGACGCGAAGAAATCTGGCCGCTTGGCGGCCGGATTTCTCGCGTCTTCGGACACCGGTCGTCGCTGTCACCCCTCTTCACCAGCTCCCGTCACTCCCCGACAACTTCAGACAACGATGTACAGTCGTTCGACCGCGCCGGGTCGTCTCCCGGCGAAACACACCTTCGAGAAGCGACAGACCAAAGACGCCACCCCGAGTCATCTCGGCCCATGACCGAGACCAACGAGGAAGTCGTCTCGCAACTCGAATCCCTCGGCGTCGAGTACGTCTTCGGCTACCCCGGCGGCCGAGTCATCGAGCTATTGGACGAACTCCCCGAGTCGGACATCGACGTGATTCGCCCGCGCGACGAACGCGAGGGGAGCGTCATGGCCGAGATGTACGGTCGCCTCACGCAGACGCCGGGCGTCCTCGCCGGACAGGGACCGTGGATAGGGAGCCTCGGCACCATCGGCCAGATGGAGGCCCGCCTGTCGTCGTCGCCGATGGTCGTCCTCACCGAGGCCAGCGAGCGCGGCGACTACTCGACGCTCGCGCCCTACCAGCAGTCCCGCGGCGACTACGGCGGTCTCGACCTCCCCAAAATCCTCGACGGCGTGACCAAGGAACACTGGTTCCCGCGCTCGCCGACCGAGACCCTCCGGAGCGTCCAGTTGGCGTTCAAGCACGCCACCGCGGGGCGACCCGGCCCGACCGCGGTCGTCTTCGACGGTGACGCCATCACCGAGGAGGTGCCCGAGGACCCGATTCCGCCGGTGTGGGACGCCGACGAGCAGGTCCGAAACTGGGACGCCGCGCCGACCGACCGCGACGTGGCGGCCGCGGCCGACGCCTTCGCCGACGCCGAGCGACCGGTGATAATCGCCGGGAACGGCGTCCACGCGGCGCAGGCCTACGACGAGTTGCGGGAGGTGGCCGAGACCTACAACGCGGTGGTCGTGACCTCCTACCTCGGGAAATCGACGATTCCGGAGACCCACGACCTCGCGGGCGGCGTCATCGGGTCGTTCGGACACGAGGGCGCGAATCAGGTCGTGAGCGAGGCCGACGCGCTTCTGGTCGCGGGGTGTCGGATGAACCCGATGGACACCAACTGGCAGGCCCCGAGCTTTATCCGGCCCGACGAGCAGACGATTATCCACGCCGACATCGACACCCGGAACGCCGGGTGGGTGTATCCGGCGGACGTGGGTCTCATCGGGGACGCGAAGGAGAGTCTGCGTGCGCTCGCGGACGCCCGCGGAACCGCGGACGACGCGGGCGGAGACGCGGATGCGAGCGACGCGGACGAGGGCGCGTCTGCGCCCTCGTCCGCGAGCGACTGGGGACGCGAGCGCGCGGCGTCCGCGCGCGAGTCGTTCCACGCTCCGGAGTGTGAGAGCGACGCCTCGCCCATCAAACCCCAGCGCGCGGTGAAGGAAATCGAGACCGTCGTGGACGACGAGACCATCGTCACTGCCGACTCGGGAAACAACCGATTCTGGCTTCTGAACCACCTCCAGACGCCAGCCATTCGGACCTACTTCGGGTCGGGCGGCGTCGGCGGCATGGGGTGGGCGACTCCCGCCGCGGTTTCGGCGGCCATCACGACGGACAAGGATGTCGTCGGCGTCGCGGGCGACGGCGGATTCACGATGACGATGACCAGCGTCGAAATCGCGGTCGATCAGGGCGTCGCGCCCACCTTCGTCGTGCTGAACGACACCAGTCTCGGGATGGTCCGCCAGATGCAGGACGGCGAGGGAGACATCGCGGGCGTCGAATTCCACGACACCGACTTCGTGAAGGTCGCCGAGGGCTTCGGTGCCGAGGGTCGCCGGGCGACGACGCCCGACGAGTTGGCCGACGCGCTTCGGGAGGGCAAGGAGTCGGACGTGCCGACGGTCGTAGACGCTCGCATCGACCGCGAGGAGGACATGGCCGAGAAACTCCAGTCGTCGTTCTACGCGGAAGTCGGCGGCCTACACGAGTAACGCGAGCGAAAGCCGAGTTTTCGGAGTCGGCGGGAGACGACCGAGACGCGCGGTCGGGAGAGCAGGGAAGTCGCACGCTTCGGGACGGAGCCAATCGGACCGCACAGCAACCGCGACGGCGACTAGATGCACCTGCGACAGCGACGGCGACCGAACACGACACAGCAACCGCGACGGCGACCGAACACGACACAGCAACCGCGACGGCGACCGAACACGACACAGCAACCGCGACGGCGACGATTTCGAAGGAACTCGCTTCAGGCTTGAGCCAATCATACCGCAACTGCACAGCACCGCCACCGAAACCTCACACCTCCCCAACCTCCTCGCTCACTCCGTTCGCTCGTCCCTCGCGCGCGTTGCTCGCGCGCGCCGGAAAATGGAGACGGCGAACGTATGGGTGACGGCGAGAGAATGAATTCCAATTTCGAGACAAATAAATAGAATTCTAAAAGCAATATTTATGTTTCTTTGCCGACGATGCACGGTTTCGGGAAGCGGTCCCGAGCGCCATCCGGAACGGCCGTGAAACGCGACCGGTCTCCGAAATCCTCGCCGTGCCGACCAGTCCGGATAGCCGACCAATCCGGACAGTTTAGCACCGCAACGGTGTAGACCGGGGGCATGAGTTCCGCCAATCCGCAGGGATTGCAGGCGTTTCCCGACGAGTTAGAGGGCCGCGAGTCGTGGCTCGAACCGTTCGACTGGTACCGGGAGATGCGCGAGGAGAATCCCGTCAGGTACGACGCCGACCGGGGGTCGTGGGACGTGTTCCGCTACGACGACGTGAAACGGATTCTGGACGACGACGCGACGTTCTCGGTGAACCCCCGGCTTGCGAACGACTTCGTGGAACCGGACAACCCCGGCGAGGGTCTCATCTTCGACACGATGCTGTTTCAGGACCCGCCGCGCCACGACGAACTCCGCGGCGTCGTGGACGACCAGTTCCGACCCCGGACGCTCCGCGAGCGCGAACCCCACTTCCGGGAACTCGCCCACGACTTGCTCGACACCGCCGTCGCGGAGGGAGGCGACGAGATGGAAGTCGTCTCCGACCTCGCGTACCCCTTCCCGGTGACGGTCATCGCCGAGTTACTGGGCGTTCCGGCCGACGAACGCGACCGGTTCAAGGAGTGGTCGGACACCCTCGTCGCGGCCGCGAGCGACGACGACGCGAGCGAGGCGTTCCTCGAACGCCAACAGCAGGCCCAGATGGAGATGGCCCAGTACTTCGTGGAGATGATAGCGGACCGCCGGGAGAACCCCCGAGACGACCTGCTGTCCCGAATCGTCACGGCGGAACTGAGCGACGGAAGCCGACTCTCCCGAGAGGAGGCGCTCGGGATGTGCATCCTGTTGCTCGTCGCGGGCAACATCACGACGACGAACCTGATTGCCAACGCGGTCCGGTGTTTCGCCGACGCCGGAGGGGACCTGTTCGACCGACTCCGCGGCGACGAGCGAGGACTCACGACCGCACTGGAGGAAGTCCTGCGCTACCGGTCGCCCGTGCAGGCGATGACCCGCATCGCGGCCGAGGACGTGGAGCTACGCGGCGAAACCATAGAGGAGGGCGACCGAATCATCGTCTGGCTCGGGTCGGCAAACCGTGACGGACGCCAGTTCGACGCCGCCGACGAGTTCCGCCCCGACCGGTCGCCGACACAGCAACTCGGGTTCGGCCACGGCACCCACTACTGTCTGGGCGCACCGCTGGCGCGTCTCGAAGCCGAAATCGCGCTCACGGGGCTTCTCGACCGCACCGAGGAGATTCGAGTCGCGGACGACGACCTTCGACCGACTCGGAGTTCGTTCGTCTACGGCGTCGAGTCGCTCCCGATTCGGTACGACGAGCGGTAGCGAACGCAGTTACTCCGCCTCGACGCCCGCTCGCGCGCTCCGGCCGGTCCCCTGCCGGTAGAGGACGAACAGGGTAACGAGAACCGCCAGCGCCGAGATTCCGGCGATGGCGGCGAACGCGACCCGAAGCCCCGAGCGCTCGATGAGCGCGCCGAACAGCGGCGGCGCGAGCGCGCTCCCGGTCATGGTTCCGACGGTGACGACGGCGAACGTCCGGCCGAGGTCCGACCGCGCCGAGAGACCGTCTGCGAGTTTCGACCGGGCGGGTCCCGCGAGCGCCCGCGTGCCCCCGACCACGAGCAGGCACGCGACGGCGGCGAGCGCCGGAATCGCCGTCGAAGCGAGCAGGCCGACGAAGACGACGACGGCGGCGTAACTTCCGACGATGAGCGGGCCGGGCGAGAAGCGGTCCGAGAGGTCCCCGCCGACCAGCACGGCGAGCGCGCCCACGACGAACATCGCCGAGAGCGTGAGGTTCGCGGCGTCTAACGCCAGTCCGTACCCCTGCCGGAGCAGGACCACCGCGTAGGACGTGAGACCCCAACTCGCCGTCGAGGCGACGAGCGCGAGCAGTGCGAGCGCGAGGACGCCCGGCGAGGCGAGGACGGCCCGGAGTTCCCGGCGGACGCCCGCGAGACGGGACGCCGACGAATCGGCCGACGACGCCGCGGCGTCGTCGGCCGAACTCGGGTCGTCCGCGTCGGCCGAGGCCGACGCGGACCCCGCCGACCCGGTTTCGGGCGCGGTCACGTCCTCGCCGACCCATCGCTGGAAGGCGAACAGGGTGAAAAGGGCGTAGAGCGCGCCGAACGCGCCGACGAGCGCAATCGCGCCGCGCCACGTCAACCCCCGGAACCCGAGAACGGCCGCGAAGAAGACCGGCGGGAAGCCGAACCCGAGGCTCCCCAGAAACCCCCGGACGCTGAAGGCCCGCGCGCGGAGGTGTTCGGGCGTGGCGTCCGCGAGCAGGGGGAAGTGCGCGGGGTGGTGGCCCGCGATGCCGATTCCGAGCAGGGCTTGGCCGACCAGCAGGACCTCGAAGGTGGGCGCGAAGGCGACCAGAAAGACGCTCGCGGTACTCAGGCCGAGCGAGAGACCGAGCGCAAGCCTGCGGTCGTAGTTGTCCGCGAGGTAGCCGAAGGGGAGTTGGAAGACGGTGTTGGCCGCGCCCTGCACGCCCATCGCAATCCCGAGCGTGGCGAGCGAGACGCCGAAGTCATTCGAGAGGACGCCCAGAATCGGCGGGAAGAGGACCAGATACGTGTGGTTGACGAACTCCGCGCCGCCGACGAGGGCGACGACGAGCAGGGTCTCGCGCGAGAGGTCGGGGAGCGAGTCGCGTCCGGGGACGGCAGGGAGTCGCACGGTGTTTCGGTTCGGAATGGTGGGGGTGGAGGGAAGTATCCTGCGCTCGCGGTCCGGGGAACGCCTCGGAGGGCGACCGGCGGCGCGTCGGTTGTGGCACTTTTTTTACGGTGCCGGACAGATTTGCGAGCGATGGCAGACTCAGAGACCGTACTCGTCACTGGCGGAACCGGCTTCATCGGGTCGTACGTCGCACAGGACCTCGTGGAAGCGGGCCACGACGTAGTGGCCTACGACCTCTCGACCGACACCGGGATTCTGGAGAAACTCGGCGTCGCCGACGACGTGGAGGTCGTCCGCGGCGACATCACCGACCCGACCAGCGTCGTCCGGGCGGTCAAGGAGTCGGGCGCGACGCGCATCGTCCACCTCGCCGCGCTCCTGACGAACCTCGCGCGGGACAACCCCCGCGGCGCGGCCGAGGTCAACGTGATGGGCACGAACAACGTCTTCGAGGCGGCCCGGACCCTCGACGACCAAGTGGAGCGCGTGGCGTGGGCGTCCTCCGCGGCCGTCTACGCCCCTCCCGCGAACTACGAGGACGACTGGGTGGACGAGGAGGATTTGGTCTACCCCGACACGCTCTACGGCGCGACCAAGGAGTACAACGAGCATCAGGCGAAGGTCTACTTCGAGGACCACGACCTGAGCCACGTCGGTCTGCGCCCGACCGTCGCCTACGGACCCTACCGCGAGACCGGCGGGTCGGCGTTCCTCGCCAACATCGTGGAAAAGCCCGCGGTCGGCGAGTCGTTCTCGGTCGAGTACGGCGACCAAGTTATCGACTGGCAGTACGTCAAGGACATCGCCCAAGCCTTCCGGAAGGCCGCGTTCGCACCCGAGGAGGACCTGAGCCAGCGCATCTACAACGTCCGGGGAGAAGTCGCAACGATTCGGGAGGCCGCCGAAGCAGTCCGCTCGATTATGCCCGACGCCGACATCGAAGTCAGCGACGAGGGCGAACTCCCGTGGACCCAGAAGCTCGACATGACCGACGCGCAGGAAGACCTTGGCTACGACCCCGAGTACGACCTCGAAACCGGCTTCCGCGAGTACATCGAGGCGCTTCGGGCCGAGGAAGGTCTGGACCCGCTGGAGTAGTCCGGTTGCGCGAGCGACCTCGATTTTTGCGTGACTGCCGACCCGTCAAGGGACTCCGATTCTCTATCTGACGCGCGCAGTCCTGCGCGCGTCAGATACGCGGTTCAGCAATCCATGAGAGGGCTTTCCGAAAACGGCGGCCGCGTCGTCTACGAGGAAGCGACGAGAGATTCCTCCCAAACACCAATCCCTTAGTTCAGTAGTTCCAACGACCGGGCATGGAGAAAGTCGCCATCGACGCAGTGGACAACGAGCGGAACCCGATGAAGGTACACAGCGTCCGAAAGCCGGTGTCGCGTGCGCTCGGTACGGACCACTTCGCGATGAACTACTTCGAACTCGAAGCGGGAGAGTCGTTCTCCGGCAGTCTACACACCCACCACGACCAAGAAGAGGTGTTCTACGTCGAGACGGGGACCGCCACCTTCGAGGTGGGAATCGACCGCGAGGAGGTCGTCGTGGACGCGGGCGAACTCGTCCGGTTCCCGCCCGGCGAGTTCCAGAAGGGGTACAACGACGGCGAGGAGACCGTCGAAGGGTGGGCGCTCGGCGCGCCCGGCGCGACCCACGACTGGGACGAACTCCAGTCGCGGGCTTACTGCCCCGAGTGCGACGAGGAGAGGACCCAAGACGTGGGATTCGTCGGCGGAAACTTCGAGTTGACCTGCACCGAGTGCGGGACCACGCAGGGGTAGCCGAGTCGATTGCGCTCGGCGATGGACGAACCTACGGCCGGACGTAGGCGTAGCCGTCCTCCTGCAACCGGGTCAACTCGCCAGCGCCCGACGAGACCTTCTCTACGCCCTCCACGAGGTCACCCTCCGCGAGGTCCATCGTGTCGAGCGTGTTGCTACAGGCCTTGAACGAGAGGCCCGCGTCGAGAAGGGAGGCCACCGTATCACTGTGTGTACCGCCCTGTGTGAGGGGGTCGATGCCCTCGGCCTGCGCGACGACAGCGATGTCGTCCATCTCGACGGTCTCGTCCTTCGAGAGGTTCTCCGCGATGGTGAGAACTGTCTTCTGGTGGTCCTCGTCGCCGCTCGTGAGGTGGAATGTGGTTCGCATAGCGTGTGTAGGTCGGGCTTGACGGGCAAGTTCTTGCTGGCCCACTGCGAACCGACGAACACGAACCCTTACGGTCCACCCGACGGATTTCCGAACTATGAGCGACGAGACGCCCGACTACGAGGCGCAGGTTCGAGACGCGTTTCCGGAAATCGGCGACATCGAAGACGAGCAGTTGCGCGAGCAGGTCGTGGCGGCGTGGACGCTCGGTCTCGAACGCGGCGGGTGGAAGGACGTGTTCGACATCCCCTACGCGTGGAACATCCACGAAGTCACGAACGTCGAACACGTCCGGGGAGTCACGCGCATCGCGGTCAAGTCCGCCGAGGAACAGCGAGACTTCCACGGCGCGGACCCCGACTTCGACGTGATTCGGGCCGCGTGCCTGCTCCACGACGTGGGCAAGTGCTACGAGTACGTAGACCACGTGGACGACGAGAAACTGCTCGACCCCGACCCGAGGTACGCCACCGAGGAAGTGCCCCACTCCATCTCGGGGTACGCGCTGGCCCACGAAGTCGGGTGTCCGCTCGCGGTCCAGCGGGCGATTCCCCACTTCCTCGGCGAGGTGCCCAAGCGAACGCTGGAAGCCGAGTTGGTCAAGAGCGCCAACTCCGCGAGTTCAAACGCCATCACCCAGTCGGCGATGGGCATCACCCTGAAAGAGTGGGTGGACGAGTACAGTCAGACGACCGACTGAGGGGAGGGCGCGCCGACGGCGCGCCCTCGCGGGCGGGCGAAAGAACGTCGCTTCCTTCCCGCGAGGAAAGCAGTTCGTTCCGCACCCCAATCACATGATTTATCTGACTGCTATCGAGACCACACCTCGTGAACCGAAGACGCTTCCTCGCGGGGACGGTCGGCGGGATGAGCCTCCTCGCGGGTTGTAACTCGCCGTCGGGGAGTGCCGACGACTCGAAGGTAAACGTCAAGTGGCCGAAACTAACCGGTCGCGCGCGCAAAGACTGGAAGCAGACCGCCAAGCGAAAGAAAAAATACCCCAAGAAGGCCGGAGTCGTCCCCCACGAGCGGACGCGCATCTACGAGAACAGGACCCTCCAGCGGGAGGTCAAAAAGAAGACCCTCGGGCAGTTCGACCGGACGCTGGCGACGTTCTTCGCCAGTCACGTGGACCTCCGGGGGTTCACGGCGAGGCTTGCAACTGCCGACCGGATAGCCGAGAGCCTCCTGCCGACGTTTAAAAAGGAGGTGAAGGAGTACGGCATCACCGACGTTCGGGAGGTAGTCCCGAAGTCGCCGAAACCGAACCCCGGCAAGAACACGGTGGTCTACGAGTTCGAGGCGACGTACGCGACGCCCGAGATTACCAAGCGGGTCACGATTCCGAAAATCGGCGAGCAGACGCTCACGCTCCCCGCGGACGAACTCCCGATTACCGTCCTCGTCGCCGTCTGGAAGGAGAAGGCCGGGCGCGCGTTCGCGGCGGGTGGAGCGTTCCCGGCCGAACCCTACCGGAAGAGCGACACCATCTCCATCACCGGCGGGGAGGGAGACGGCATCGACGTGACGGTCACGCTGGACCTCGGTCTGGAACCGAAGAAACTCCGACGGGAAATCGTAGACCTCTCGGGGAGCATCCGAGTTTAGGCTCCATCCCCGAAGAATAGTCGAGAATTCGCTCGGCGAAGCTCGGGTCGTGGGGCGGTTCGGACACGCGGACAACTAAGTCAGTCGCTGTCGTGCCAGAGCAAGCATGGGGGATTCGACGCGGACGAACGAGAGCGAACGGAGGGAAAGAGAGACCGAGCGAGACCGGAAAGGCGGGAGTCGGGCAGAGAGCCAACCCGGCAAAACCGGTCTCGACGCGCTCGGAATCGACGCGCTCGGGAAGTTCTCGCTCCGTCGGCGGTGGGTCGGGAGCGAGCGACCGTGGCGGGTCTCGGCCGCGGCGTTTCCCGAGGAAGGGACGCCGGTCGAACAGGCCCAGTTTCTGGTCCGGTACGCGGTGTTGGCCCCGTCGAGTCACAACACGCAACCGTGGCTGTTCAACGTCTCGGGCGACGAGATTCGACTGTTCGCGGACACCGACCGATGGCTCACGGTCGCCGACCCCGACAAGCGGGAACTCTACCTGAGTCTCGGGGCGGCGTTGGAGAACCTGCTCGTCGCGGCCGAACACTTCGGGTTGGGCCACGACGTGCGCTACCTGCCGGGGAGCGACAGCAATCACGCCGCGACGGTGCGACTATCGTCGGGAGACGGGGATTCGAGTCGGGCGTCGGGAAGCGGGAAATCGGGTGCGAGCGCGAGCCAACACCGCGATTCGCGGCTGTTCGAGGCGATTCCGCGACGGCGGACCGGCCGCGGACAGTATCAGGAGCGGACGATTCCGCGCGAGGACCTCGGGGCGATTCGGGACAGTTGTGTCGAGGACGACGTGACTCTCCAGTTCGTCGCCGACCCCCAGAAACTCGGGACCGTCGCCGACCTGACCGCCCGCGCGGACCGCCGCCAGTTCGCCGACCCCGCCTATCGCCGGGAACTCGGCCGGTGGATTGGCCGGGGCGCGTTCGGCGACTCGTGGCCCGGAGCGAAGATGGGGAAACTCCTCGTGACGTACCTGAACGTCGGCCGACGGCAGGCGCGCAAGGACGCCGCGTCGATTCGGAACGCGCCGCTGGTCGCAGTGGTCCGGACGAAATCCGACGGCAGGGGAGCGCAAATTCGCGCCGGACAGGTGTTCGAGCGGGCGAGTCTGCTGGCGACGGTTCTGGGCGTACAGACGCATCCGATGAGCGCCGCGCTGGAGGTGCCGAGCATCCGCCGGGAGTTGACCGACCTGCTCGGACGCCCCGAGTGGTCGTCTCAGCACCTCTTTCGACTGGGGTACGCCGAAGGAGTGTCCGGACCGTCGCCGCGTCGTCGCGCGGAGGCGGTGCTGGTCGAGTGACGCCCGGCGGTACGCACGCTTTTCTCGCCCGGCGTCGAACCCACACCGGAGGAAACCATGAGCGTCACACAAATCGAGTCCATCGTGGAGCGACTCCAGCGGAGCGCGAACGTCCGGTCGGTGTACGGCGACCCGATAGAGCGCGGCGACAAGACGGTGGTTCCGGTCGCGCGGGTCGCCTTTGGCTTCGGCGGTGGGTTCGGCCAGAGCCACGACGTAGCGCAGACCGGCGGCGACAGCGAGGGCGGCGGCGGTGGCGGCGGGTCCGTCGCCACGCCCGTCGGTGCGCTCGAAATCACCGACGAGCGAACGCGATTCGTCCGGTTCGACGAGCGAAAGCGGTCGCTCGGATGGGTGGCGGTCGGTCTCGTCGCGGGGTTGCTAGTCGGGCGACGGTCGAACGCGAAAGACTGATTTTTCCATGTTAAGGCAATATATATGTTTCTTTAGAGGTGGTAGAGAGTTTCTTGAAACTTCTTTCGGTTGCCGAAGTAGTGAACCGTGAGCGACTCGGTTGACGACGGTCGGGTCGGCAGAGGGTTCAGCGGAGACTCGGCTCGGGCAAGACGTACCCGCACCGCTACCGCACTGCAACAGCACCTACCGAACTGCGACCGCACTGCAACAGCACCGCTACCGCACCACACTGCTACACGACAGCGACGGCGAGAACGAGCTTCAGGCTTGAACCAATCAGGACCGCGACGGCACCGCGACCGCAGACCTCGTACCTGCTTCCTCGCTCACTGCGTTCGCTCGTCCGCCGTCGGAGACACCCTCCCCGAGAAGTCGGTCGAATCCCGAGACCCTACGAGTAGGTCCTGCCGCCGGGGACGATAACGTCGAAGAAGCCCCGGAAGATGCCGATTACGAGGTCGAGAACGAGCGGAACCAGCGGGACGACGACGAGTAGCGCGACGAATGCGCCGATAGCTACCGCCGCGACTTCGAGCGCGGATTTCGGCTTCGGGACGGCCATGACACCCCAGACGGGGGCCTCCGTGAAAACGGTGGCGTCGGCGGCGCGACAGCGGAGCGACGACGAGGCGACGGGGGACCGCCGACGGGGGTCCGCCGGGTCTCGAACCCTCAACCACAGCTAAGGACGTGTGCGGGGTAGGAGGGTGGACCTGCTCGAACAGAACCGCGACGAGGACGCCGACGCGCTGGACGAGTTGGAGTCGGTTTCGGAAGGCGGGGAGTTCGAGTCGTTCGCGGACCGACTGTCATAGACACAAAAGCCAGTAAATTTCCAAAACTAGTTAAAATCGTCCAATCCTCTTTGAGTACCATCTCTATCGTCGTCTTCATCCGCTATGATTCGTTCAATATCGAGTATTTGCCCGAGATGCTCTTTTCGGAATTCGTATGTACGGTTTCCTCGTGCCTCACACGCATTGACATCGGTTAAATACTTAAATGCATCAGTGACATCACCCGGTTTGAGTTCACGGTGGTCAAAGTGGCTTCGGATTTCCTGTACTGAGACAAGTACAGAACCGGATACCGCTTTCTGACCCCAGATATTACAGAGTGATACTGCAATACTTTCCATTTCGAGTCCATCCGTCAGAGATATAGTAGTCCGTGGTGTGGGAGGTAAATCAATCCCGTATTCAAGCCAATGTTGTAAGTCAGGAGAATCAAATTCGCCAGTCAGAATTCGTAATTTCGAATCCCTACTTTGACCAAGGATAGCGGTCTCGTTTTCCATCTCTTCCAGTTTTTCACGACAATCTGGCCATTTTTTCCGGCACTTTTCTACGTATTCCTCGCCCATACCATCATAAACAATACAAGTTTCGACCGAAAAAACATCGCCGCTGAGCCCAAATCTCCGTTGAATCTGAGAATCTTTCAGGAATTCCTCTGCGTATTCGATGCTAACGTCGTTATTTTTCTCCATCTGCTTAATATGTCGTGAAGAGATATTATTTCCTTGCTTAATTTCGACGAGTATGACATTCTTACCATTGTATAGAACGAAATCGGGTTCGGCATCAGCGCCAGTATGCGGATCAGATAACTTCGGGAAATAATTGGAAACGACATAATCCATTTCAGAAAATCCATGATAACTTGTACGAGAATGGTATGCGGATAAGAACGTATTATATGAGTCAATCTCAGTTTTTTGTCTCTCCCACTGCCGACTCATTAGAGAGTCACCTCCGTTTCTTTCTTTCGAATGGAATATGTTGAATCAAACTCGTCAAGTACGCTCTTACAGAAACTTCGAAGGCTAAGTGCTGTAGTTGCTTCTCTGGCATGGAGAACTAATTCGGGAGATTCGATTCCTAGTTCGAAAATTTCTCCATGGTTCTTATCATGTATGAAAAACGTATTTTCTCCCCAACGACCATATTGGTATTGGTTCTTCGAGAGTATTTCAGATTTTATTTCTTCACGTAAGTTTTCTGCTGATTCTCGTTCAGGGTCATAAAGTTCTATACTAGTAAATTCGTCTATACTGAATCCGGATTCAAAAAACCTTACTTTAGAATCAGTATTGACCTCGTATCTCTTGCTATCAACAAGGATGAAATCTTTTGAAGTGTCAAGTAGCGTGTCTGTAGCCTTCCCTTCGGAACCTAACCGGACACTTTCAACAGTAAGTATCCCATCGTTAGAACCAGAACCTTGTATTGCTGTAGAGGGGCTATTACGTTGGTTAAATTCAATTCGTGTAGGGGTTGCCTGAAAGTGTTCTTCTGCCTTTTTCATATCATCTGGTTCAGCACCGTGAAACCGTAATGTAGCGGCTCTTTCTTGATGCTGTGAGCGATATTTCGCAGTAAAACCGGAAACTTCAGAATCAATTATAGAGTCCATAACATCCTCTAAGTCATCAGATGTTAGGTATACCCGTTCCATCTGAGGCATATATTTGATTATGTTTTCGACTGTATCCTCTGCCCAATCTTTTAACTCAGTAGTCAGAATCCAGATTGAATCGTCCCTTTTTACAAAGATGAAATCATCAGTACGTTCATATCTCGGAGTTTTTATTTCCACCCACCAAATATCAGAGCTTATTTTATATTCGCTTATGATATGACTATTAAAGAAATTCTTTGCTGCTTTCTTTGAAGAGTCCGAGTCAATTATTGAGGTAGCGAGATCGTTTAATTGGCCGAGAACTTCTTCAGAAGTATCAACTACGTAGAGTTTTAAATCGGGGGACTTTCCACCTCGTGTACTTTTTTCTTTTGCTTCTTTTTCTGTTTTGGTGACTTCATCAATGAGTTCACGGACAACACCGCGAACATCCTTCCCCTCAATTTCTTCCTTTTTAATATCCATATCCCTAAGAATGGTCCCAATCAGTTAGTTCTGAACGGATTACTCACTATACTCAGTTTGTTCAATAAACGATAGAGAGGTATTATAATTCTTTCTGTTGTGACACTAGTACAGTATTAAAAGTCATTTATACCTGCGTACCGACTACTATTCTATTAGTCGCCGAACTCCGACCCGCAGTTGCCACAGGCCATGCTGTCGGAGGGTAACGCCCGTTGGGGCGTGACCAGACCGCAGTCGTCACAGATACCGAAGAGGCGTTTGTCCGGGTCGATACCGCTGACGAACTCCATGCGCACCCACGCGTCGGAGTTCGTCTCGTCATAAATCTCGACGCCGCCGCCCGTTCGCTTCCAGTTCACGGGGTCGGCGTCCTGCTCCCGTCGCTCCAGTCGTTCGCTCATCGCGTAGTAGAAGGGCGGAGAGTATCTATCATAAAAGTTCCGTATGAATTTTTACTACGGGAGTAATAAAACTCCTCTCGACGCGCGCGGCCGGAGAGAGTGCCGAGAGAGAAAACGACTTATCGGCCAGCGACGGAGTACGAACGTGAAACGGATTCAACTCGGAAACACCGTCTTCGAAGGGCAAAACGACGTGTACCTGTTCGAGGGCGACTCGGGACCGACGACGCTGGTGGACACCGGGGTCGCCACGCCCGACGGCCGCGAGCAGTTGCGTGAGGGACTCGCGGAGTACGGTCTCTCGTTCGGCGACGTGGATGTGATTCTGCTCACGCACTGGCACCACGACCACACCGGACTCGCGGGCGAGATTCAGGAAGAGAGCAACGCGACGGTGTACGTCCACGAGGACGACGCACCGCTGGTCTCGGGCGACGAGGCGGCGTGGGACGCCGCCGAGGACCTCCGGGACGAACTCTGGGACGAGTGGGGAATGCCCGCCGACGCGCGCGCCGAACTCGAGGAGTTCCTCGAACTCCACGACCGGATTCAGGGCCGGTCGCCGAACGTCGAGACGTTCGGCGACGGCGCGACGTTCGACCTCGGGAGCGTCGAACTCCGAGCGGTCCACCTGCCGGGCCACGCCGCCGGACTCGCGGGATTCGCGTTCGACGGCGCGCGAGTCGGCGACGACGCCAGTGAGGGCGACCGAGAACTCCTCTCGGGCGACGCGCTCCTGCCGAAGTACACCCCGAACGTCGGCGGCGCGGACCCCCGCGTCGAGGACCCGCTCGGCACCTACCTCGACTCGCTCGCCCGAATCATCGACGCCGACTACGCCCGCGCGTGGCCGGGACACCGCGACCCAATCGCCGACCCCGCGGCGCGAGCGCGCGACATCGCCGTCCATCACCGCGAGCGAACCGAGCGCGTGCTGTCGGTCCTCCGGGACCGCGGTGAGGCCGACGCGTGGACGGTCAGCGCCGACCTCTTCGGCGACCTGTCGGAGATACACATCATGCACGGACCGGGCGAGGCGTGGGCGCACTTGGACCACCTCGAACGGGAGGGCGTCGTCGAGCGGACCGACGAGGGGTACGCGCTTCTGGACGAGGACCCCGACCTCGACGCGATATTCGACTACGGCGGCCAGAGCGACGAGAAACCGCCAGAAGCGGCCACGGAGGACTGACCGGTGACCACAGTCACCGTCTGGAACGAGTACCGCCACGAACGAGAGGGCGGTGCGGCCAGCGAAGTCTACCCCGACGGCATCCACGCGACCATCGCCGAGTTCCTCGAAGACCGGGGGTTCGACACCCGGACCGCGACGTTGGACGACCCCGAACACGGCCTGACCGAGGCGGTGCTGGACGACACGGACGTACTGACGTGGTGGGGTCACGAGGCCCACGGCGAGGTCCAAGACGAGATAGTCGAACGCGTCCGCGAGCGAGTCCTGTCCGGGATGGGGTTGCTCGTGTTACACTCCGGGCACTTCTCGAAGATATTCAAGCGCCTGATGGGGACGACCTGCGACCTCAAGTGGCGAAACGAGGGCGAGCGCGAACGTCTCTGGACGGTCGAACCGGGCCACCCCATCGCCGAGGGCGTCGGCGAGTCCGTCGAAGTACCCGAAACGGAGATGTACGGCGAGCGGTTCGACGTTCCGGCACCCGAGACGCTGGTGTTCAACAGTTGGTTCGAGGGCGGCGAAGTGTTCCGAAGCGGGTGTTGCTACCGACGCGGCGCGGGTCGAATCTTCTACTTCCGGCCGGGCCACGAGACCTACCCCATCTATCACCAACCGGAGATTCAAAAAATCATCGCTAACGCGGTCTCGTGGGCAGAACCTATAGAGTCTTCTACACCTTCGTTCGGTCACTCCCCGAACCCTCCGCAAGAGGGATGAGTCGCCCGTTTTCCCGGTCATAATCATAGCTGAAAGGCGAACATCAATTTTGATATTCAACTTTTCAAAGTTAAAAGAAGGAAACCCTTTATTAGGTAGCCGTGAATCCGGCAACACAGAGAATGCCGGAGGTCCGCCCCCGCGTACTGCACGTCGAAGACAACGATTTCTTTGCCAGAGTTACGGCAGGGGTTCTCACCGGCGAGTACGAGATGGACGTACAGACGGTCGAGAGCGCGGCGATTGCGCTCGAACGACTCGAAACCGAGCGCTTCGACTGCATCGTCAGCGACTACCAGATGCCGGGCATGGACGGACTGGAGTTTCTCGACGCCGTCCGAGAGACGTACCCCGACATCCCGTTTATCTTGTTGACGGGCGGCGGAAGCGAACAGACCGCGAGCGAAGCTATCTCGGTGGGCGTCACGGACTACCTCCGGAAGGGCGAGGGCAAAGAGCAGTTCGCGGTGTTGGCGAACCGTATCGAAAACGCCATCGCTCGGCGTCGAACCGAGCGACTCGCCGACCGTCAAATCGCGGTCAACGACCTCATGTGGGACGTGAGTCAGGCGGTCTTGCAGGCGTCCTCGCGCGACGACATCGAAGAGACCGTCTGCGAACGACTCGCAGACTCGAAACCCTACGTTCTCGCGTGGGTCGGGAGCGTAGACGAAGACGCCACCGCGGTCCGACCGGAGGCGTCGGCGGGCGTCGAACAGCGATACCTCGACGCCGTGGTTCTCGACGGCGACCGGGAAGAGGGCGACCGCATTCCCGTCCGGGAGGCAGTCGAGACCTGCGAGGTGAGCATCGAACGCGGAACGAAACTGGAGAACCGATTCGACCACGAGATAGACGGAAACATCGAACGCTACGCGGCCGCCGTCGTCCCCCTCGTGTACGAAGACCAGTCGTACGGCGTGTTGAGCGTCTGGTCGGACGTGCAACACGCGTTCGACGAGACCGAGCGCCGAGTCCTCTCGAAGTTCGGCAACAATATCGCGTACGCCATCGACTCGGTACAGACCCGGAAGGAACTCGTCCGGCGGGAACAGCGCCTACAGGTGTTCAACCGAATCCTGCGGCACAACCTCCGAAACGACCTCAACGTCGTGTTGGGCCGGGCCGAGAACATCGTAGAGGAGTTCCCACCGGCCGCGAAGGAAGCAGGTATCATCGAACAGAAAGCGAGCGAACTCATCGAAATCAGCGAGAAGGCCCGCGAAGTCGGCAAGACGCTGGACCGCGAGGACCGGACGACCAAGCAAATCGACGTGACTACCTGCGTGGAACGAACCTGCGAGGAGTTCCGCCAGTCGTACCCGGACGCCGAGATAACCGCCGAGACTCCCGAAACCGTGACCGTGTACGCCGACAAGACGGTCGAGGCCGCGATAAGCGAAGTCGTGGAGAACGCCATCGAACACGGCGGGAATCGGCCGTCGGTGACCGTCACCGTCTCGGCCACCGACGACGACCGCGAGTGGGTAGAAGTGACCGTCTTGGACGACGGGCCGGGCATCCCGGAGGACGAACGCGAAGTTCTCACGGAGGGTGAAGAGACCGCGCTCCACCACGGAAGCGGTCTCGGTCTCTGGCTTTCGAACTGGATAGTCGGCAAGTTCGGCGGGGAACTGACGTTCGAGGACTACCACACCAACGGCAGTGCGGTGACTCTCCGACTCCAGCGTGCGGTCGAGGACGTTTCTGGGTTGCAGAACGCTTCTCCGCTCGAACTGGAGTGAATCGCCGGTCGGTTTCCGCTGACCGGATGAGTCGCCGGGTCGGGTCGAACCGACCGGTTCGACCCGACCCGGCGGCCGAACCTGTCTGTTTACTTTAACAACAGATATATGAGTAGAAAATAAAGAATACAGACAGTATGAGTACGAAATCGAACGGGTTCGTGGACTGGTTCCGACAACCGGAGTACACCGGAGAGAACCGGTGTACGCCGTGTACCATCGTCAACGTCTTCATCGCGGTCGTGCTGAGCGGTCTCGTCTCGGCCGCGTTGACGTTCGCCGGTGGTCTCGTGGTATTCACGCTATCACTGCTCAGCATCTACTACCGAGGGTATCTCGTGCCGGGGACGCCAGCGCTGACCAAGCGGTACTTCCCCGACTGGGTTCTGGCGAAGTTCGACAAACTCGAAGACGAGACGCCCGAAATCAGCGAAGAAGAGCGCGACCCGGAGGAAGTGCTGGCAGACGCTGGCGCGGTCGAACCCTGCGCGGAGATGGACGACCTCTGTCTCTCCGAGTCGTTCCGCGAAGCGTGGTACGACAACATGGAGTCCATCAAAGCCGACGAGACCGAGAAGAGCGACCTGAGCGCCGTCCTCGACGTTGACGAGGAGAAACTCTCCTTCGAAGAACACGAGGAAGCGCTGGTCGCGGAGTACGACAACGGTCGCCTCGGACAGTGGGAGTCCCGCGCCGCACTCGTCGCCGACCTCGCGGCCGCGAAACTGCTAGAGAACCGGTACGACGACTGGGAGTCGCTGACGGTCACCAACCAGAGTCGCGTCCTGAGCGGTCTCCGTATCTTCCTCGACGCCTGCCCCGACTGCGGCGGCGACATCGCCATGGAACAGGAGACCGTCGAGTCGTGTTGTCGCACGATGGACGTGGTGGCGGTCAGTTGTTCGGAGTGCGATTCGCGGATTCTGGAAGTCGAACACAACCAGTAGAGTCGAACACCGTCGTTTCCGCTGTCTTTCGGTGCGTACTGGGGCGGACGACGAACCCCGTCGTTTCCGTTGTCCGCCGACGCCGACGCCTCTCCTCGGCCACACCGCCGTTTCCGCCGACGGGACACCGGCGTTTCCGTTGTCCTTCGCCGGGAGGAGCAGACGCGCGGAACACCGAGATTTCCGTTGTTCCGTCGCCAACCGCGTCGAACCGCTACCCCGTCGTTTCCGCTGTCTTTTCGAGTTGCCTTCGGTGTCGGTAGACAGAGGAAACGATGGGGTTGAGAACGGAAGGCGAGTTTCGGAGACGAGTGCGAAAGAGTCGAATGGGACCTTCGGGGCCGAGTTGAAGTCGCTCCCGGAAAGCCGCCGGACGACAGCGGAAACAGTGGGGTACGTTTCGGAGACGAAAGAAGGGGAAAGACGGCCGAATAAGGGAGAAGACGGACGACGAGCGAATGCCGACGGAAAACAGCGGAAACGGTGGGGTACGGAAGCGAACAGAGCGATTTCTCAGTTCTCCGCGTCCTCGAACGTGGTCTGGTAGTAGGGTCGGATGCTCTCGTGGACGCCTGCGAACTCGATGGTTTCTTCGAGCGCCGTGACGACGAGTTGGAGGTCCTGTTTCAGTGCGTGTTCGCGGTACTTGCCGCCCGACATCCCCTCGTTTTTCTCCGTCGAAGAGATGACTCCGAGCATGGCGAGGTCCGCGAGGTGGTCGCGCATCCGGCGACTCGTGAGCGGTTCGGTGCCGACGTGGTTGCAGAGTTGCTCGTAGCGCGGTCGGATGTCCCGCGAGCGTGCGGGCGTCTCGTCCTCGGCTTCCAGCGACGTGAGGGCGTAGAGGATGAGGCGGGCGTGTTCGGTCAGGTCGGCGACTCCCTCCATGATTCGGTCGCGTTCGAGTTTCTCGCGGGCCTCTTGGACGTGTTCGTCCGTGACCTGCTCGACGGCCTCCTTCCGGGCGAGGTCCCCCGCTTCGAGCAACAGGTCGAGGGCTTGACGGGCGTCCCCGGCGTCCTGTGCGCCGTAGGCGGCACAGAGTGGAATCACGTCCTCGGCGAGTGCGCCGTCGTGGAACGCGACCTGTTCGCGTTGGCTCAGGACCTTCTGGAGTTCGGTGGCGTCGTAGGGTGGGAACGAGACTTCCTTCTCGCAGAGCGACGACCGGACTTTCGCCGACAGCGAATCGCGGAACGAGAGGTCGTTAGAGATGCCGACGAGTCCGATTTTGGCGTCTTCGAGGTAGCCGTTGGACCGTGCGCGGGGAATCTGGTAGAGGATGGAATTGTCGTTGATGTGGTCCACCTCGTCTAAGACCACGATGATGGTGCCGCCGAGTTTGTCGAGTTCCTCCCAGAGGAAACTGTAGACCTGTGCTTGAGGGTAGCCGGTGTTGCTGATTTGCTCGGACGGGTCGCGGAGGGTGTTGACGAGGCGCACGGCGACTTGATAGCTGGAGTTGAGTCCGTCGCAGTTGATTTCGATGACGTTGAGCGAGATGTCGTCGTACTTGGCGGCGTCGTCCTGAAGACGGTTGAGGAGAAATCGGGTCGCGGCGGTTTTTCCGACGCCGCTCTTTCCGTAGAGGAAGATGTTCGACGGGGCCTCGCCGTTGATAATCGGTTGGAGGGCGGCGTGGTACTCCTCTAACTCCTCGTCGCGGCCGACGAGGTTGTCCGGGGTGTACTCCTCCAGCAAGGCGTCCCGGTTCTTGTAGAGGGAGTTGTCCCTATCGAAGCTGAACGATGACATGCGCGTTTCTTGGACGGACTGGATTATAAAGTATCGTGGTCGCCGTGGCGTCCGCTGTTTCTTCTGTCCCCAAGCTATTTATTTTAGGACGGGATTTTAGGGTAGCATCGTTTCCGTTGTTCGGTTATACTTAAAGACACACCCACCCCATCGTTTCCGGAGCTTTTCCGGAAGAAGGTGGGGTGGGTGTCACGTTGCTTCTATATAAAAAGAAAGCTTTATATAGTTCAGTGAGAAACCACAACCGTAGTGCAGATAGACTAATTGGGTTATTTAAACGATTAAAAATGTAAGGTAGAGTGATTTTATATAATTAACCGAATCCGTATCAAAATTTCTTGTGTTTTGTGAAAAGGTGTGGGAAGTTCTGAGGAAAAGGAAGAACTCCGAGAGAAACGGCGAAAGCGAAGATTTACTCCTTCCGTCCTCATCGACTAACCCCATCGTGAGGGGCGATTTCTCGCCCCTCCCCTCCCTTCTGCTCCGAAGACAGCGGAAACGGTGGGGTGGGTGTGTTCCTTCCGACCCTTCCCTTCTTCTCGAAAACAGCGGAAACGGTGGGGTGGGTGTGTCTGACCCGTCCACGAACTCTCCGACGTTCTCGAAGACCCACGACAGGCGAAGGCCAGCAGGTTTCGAAGACGAACGCGTCGGCCAGCAGTTCGAGTACGACGATTCTTCTCGAAGACGCCGGTTCGTTCGTGCGTCGCTCCGGCGCTCCGGTCGGCGCAGACTCCCGAAAGAAGGCCAGAGACGCTCGATTCGAGGACGGAACCCTCGGACGAGACAGCGGAAACGGTGGTGTTGCGTCGTTCTCCGTCCGCCCGCGCTTCGAGGCGTCTCCGTCGCCGATTGCTTCAGTACGTCTTCATTTCCTTCCCGACGACCCGAAAACAGCGGAAACGGTGGGGTCGTCTCTACGTTCCTCTCGTCTCCGGACCCTCGCGTCTCCGACGCCGCCGATTCGCCTCGAACGGGAGACTCCCCTTGTCGGCGTCTCATCGCCGGGTTCTCTTCTCCGCTCGAAACAGCGGAAACGACGGGGTAGCCGGAAACGACGGGGTAGCCGGAAACGACGGGGTAGCCGGAAACGACGGGGTAGCCGGAAACGACGGGGTGACCAGAAGCGGTCGGGATAGCCGGAAACGGGAGGGAGACGAAATACCCGAAAGTGGCAGGTGACGGGACGACGGGTCACCGAACGGCGTCGGTTCCGTCGGCACATCCGGCGTCGGTTTCGTCGGCGCGTCCCTCACTCAGCGAATCGGGATGTTGCGTCCGGAATCGTCGTCCGCGTCCTCTCCGCCGAAACCAGATTCAGGACCGCTAAAGAAAGAATTACCAATCTTTGAGCTATATTTAGAACCTTCTAAGTCGGAACGAGAGTTGTCGTCGGGGCGCGAACGCGGTTCCAGACTCGACCCGGCGTCGGGGGACGGACGCTCACCGAGCGTTAGCCGTTCGGTGAGTCGCTGGCCGTCCCGAATCAGTTCGACGGTCACGGACTCGCCGGGTTCGGTCTGCGTGATGAGGTAGCGCGTCAGTTCTTCGTGGGAGCGGACCGACCGTCCGGCGACGCCGACGATAACGTCGCCGCCGACCGGAATTTCGTGGCCGCCGACGGTGCGTGTCCCGTCACAGCCTTCGAGACCACCGCTAGCGGGTCCGAGACGAACGTCTGCGACGAGGACGCCTGCGGGTTCGTCCAAGTCGTTGGCCTCCGCGACGGTCGGCGAGACGTTCACGGTCCGGACGTTGAGGTAGGAGTGGCGATACTCGCCTGAGGCGACGAGTTCCGGCACGACCCGCGTGACGATGGCGGGCGAGACGGCGAATCCGATATTCTCGCCCTGTTTGGCCCGGTTCACGCCGACGACTTCCCCGTCCGTCGTCACCAGCGGACCGCCGCTATTGCCGGGATTGATGGCGGCGTCGGTCTGAATTGCGTCGGGAATCGTGAACCCCGCTTCGGTCGGCGTCGTGCGATTGACTCCACTGACGATACCCGCGGTGATGGTCCCGTCGAGACCCATCGGGTTTCCGAGTGCCGCGACTCGCTGACCGGGTACCGGGTTCTCGTCGGCGACCGGGAGCGGCTCGGCGTAGGCGGGCACGTCTTCGACCCGGACCGCCGCGAGGTCGGTGTAGGCGTCCGCGCCGACGACTTCGCCGGTGCGCCACTCGCCCTCGCTGAACCGGATTTCGACCGTTCGACCCACGACGCTCTTCCCGCTATCAGACTGCCTACGCTGTCGTCGTCCGTTCGGTCCGCCGCGCGGTCCTCGGACCGGCGGCGCGACGACGTGCTGGTTCGTGACGACGTGTCCGTCGTCGTAGACGAATCCGGACCCGGTTCCCGAAGGCCGCGTCCCGTCGTCGGTTTCGACCGTCGCGTAAACCGAGACGGTAGAGGGTATCGCCTCGTCGTAGAGTCGTTCGTAGGTTCGCTCTTCGTCGCTGACTTTCGCGTTCTCGTTCGTCATTGTCTCCTCCGCCACCGGTCGGCGAACTACCTCCGGCGTTCGAGTCGGTCTCGACGTTTCTCCGGACGAATCGCACGCCAGCGAACGGATTCACCCGACGTTAGGACTCAGCAGAAATAAGCGTGTGGCTAACTACCACATCCGGAACCTCTCGTGTTCGCATCCCGCACGTGCATTCACTCGCGCGCGTTCGCGGCCGTCGGCCGCGAACGCGCGCGAGCTTTTTACCACCTGACAGCAGTTGGCCGGACGCACCCTGCCGGTTGGTCAGTAGAGCGCACCCTGCCGGTTGGTCGGCCGGGCGCTACCGAACTTCGTAGGTGTCGTGTTCGGCGAGAAATCGGCCGAGGTCGGCCGTCTGGCGGTAGTCCGACGCCAGCAGGTCCGCGAGCGAGGTGGCCAATCGCTCGCCGTCACCGTCGTCCCAGTCGCTCGGGTCTCGAATCGGGACGACCAGAAAACCCCGGCCCGGAACGTGGTCGGCGTGGAGTTGGGCCATCCGGTCCGGTCGCTCGCCGTCGCCGTCCAGCAGTGCTTCGCGGGCGGCGTAGGTCCTCAGGACGTGTCGAGTCGCTCGCTCGCCGACCGGCAGGAGGACGTGGGCCGCGATAGCCCGCAACTCCGCGTCGAAGAACGGTTCCAAGTCGTCGTACTCTCGGTCGGTCGGCGAGCGACCTTCGGGGAGACAGCACATGTGGCGATAGCTGAGGAAGAGGTCTGCTATCGACGGGTCGTCGCTGTAGGCGTCCCCGAGCAGTCCGACCTCGTTCAGGACCGGTTGGAGGCGCTCGCCTGCGAGACCCCCGGTGAACGGAATCCCGGTCTCGCGGCCGCCGTGGACGCCCGGATGGTCGCCGACGACGTGGAAGTCGGCGTTGGCGTCGCCGTAACCGAAGACGGCGCTGACTCCGGCGGCGCACTCGTGGGGACAGGGCGGTCGCATGCCGAACGGGTTGCTCGTTCTGTCCGTGACGTTTTTCACGGGACTACGTAGTGTTCTCGGCGTTAAATCCGCCGCGATTTCGGTGGGCGTTATCGCGCCGGGTCGAGCAACTCCACCGGGTGACGTGTCGGTCGTCCGAGTAGCGAGTCCAACTGCTCCAGACACGAAGTCCCGCTGGCGACGACGACCCGATTCGCGGCCTCGGGACTCGTGAACTGGTCGCGCAACTGCTCGCCAACGTCCACGCTCAACTCGTAGTACTCGGACTTGTAGCCGAAGCTTCCGGCCATCCCGCAACACTCCACGTCGGAAGTGAGTACGTCGTAGCCAGTCGCCTCCAGCACCGCCGTCGTGTACGGTTCGAGGTCCAGCGTGCGCTGTTGGCAGTGGCTGTGGTAGGCGACTTCCGTGCCCTCGCCGGTCGTCAGCGCCTCGGCGTCTCCGCACTCTTCTGCTCCCAGCAGGCCGTAGACGTACTCCAGCACCTCGTAACTGTTCTCGGCCAGCGTCTCGTGGCGTTCCGCGTCGAGCAGTTTCCCGTACTCGCGGTCGAACACGGCGAGGTCGCTCGGTTCGATTACCACCACGTCGCGTCCGGCCTCGACGTGAGACCGGAGCGCGGACTCGACTTCCTCGGCGTGGCGCGCCGCCGTCCTAATCATCCCCTGCGAGAGCGGCGCGCGGCCGGACGAGGCCACCTCGGGCACCCTGACCGCGACTCCGAGCGCCTCCAACACTCGGACCGCGGCCTTCCCTCGTTCGACCTGCACGTGATTGGTGTAGAGGTCCGGGTAGACGACGGCCTCGCGCTCGGCCGCACTCGGCGCGATGCGGGACCCGCCGCGGGTCTCGAACCAGTCCACCAGCGTCTCCCGCCGGAAGTCGGGCAGGTCGCGCCGCCGGTCGATGCCGAGGACGCGCTCCATCGCCCACCGCGCCGGGGCGGTGTCGGCCAGCCAGTTCGACGCGGGGGCCAGCGCCGACCCCGCCTTCGCCACGCGCTCGAAGTTGCCGAAAAACCGCTTCTGGAGGCTCATTCCGCCGGCCTCGGCGTCCGGCGTCAACCCTTCCACGAGCCAATCGAACTCCGTTCCGGTGTCGATTTCGCCGCGATTGCTACCTGCGCCGCGATTGCCGCCTTCACCGCGGTTGATGCGGTCCCGGACTACCGTGTTTATCCACGGGATGTCGATTTGGACCGGGCACTGGTTGACGCACCGCGAACACCCGGTGCAGAGGTCGTTGAACTCCGCGGCGGCGTCGAGTCCTTCGACGCCCGACTCCCACCCGGTGGCGATTCCCCCGGAGTATGTCTCGCCGCCGAAGGCGTGGCCGCCGACCGACTGGAAGTTGGCGCAGGAGTTCGCGCAGGCCGAACACCGGATACAGTAGAGCGTCTCGCGCAACTGGTCGTCCTCGCGCATCGCCATCCGGCCGTTGTCCACGAGGACGAGGTGGAAGTCCCGGTCCTCGGGGTCGCCCTCCGAAACCGGCGTCCCGCCGTCCTCGAAGTCGATGGTCGGCGAATCTACCGGTGGGGTGAACAGCGAGACGTAGGACGTGATGTCTTGGCCCGTCCCCGACCGGCCGATGAGTTCCACGAACGGGTTGAGGTCCGAGAGCGTCGGAATCAACTTCTCGACCCCGGCCACCGCGACGTGGGTGTCGGGCGCGACGACCGACTTGCGGGCGTTGCCCTCGCTGGTGACGAGGGCGATGGTGCCCGACTCGGCGGCCACGAAGTTCGCGCCGGTCATCCCCACGTCGGCCTCCGCGATTCGCTCGCCGAGGAACTCGCGGGCGAACTCGGTGAGTTCCTCGGCGGTTTCGAGCGGTTCGTCCGTGTCGAAGTGGGCGTCGAACAACTCAGCGATGCTCTCGCGGGACTTGTGGATGGCGGGCGCGACGATGTGGGAGGGCGCTTCGTCGGCCACCTGTAGGACGAACTCCCCGAGGTCGGTCTCCCACACCTCGACGCCCGCCTCGCGGAGGGCGTCGTTGACCTCGATTTCCTCGGAGGTCATCGACTTGCTCTTGACCAGCGTCTCGGCGTCCTCCCGGTCGCAGACCTCCGCGACGTACCGGTTGGCGTCCGCGGCGTCGTCGGCGAGGTAGACCGTGCCGCCGTTCTCCTCGACGCTCTCGCGGACCTGCGCTATCAGGTCGGGCAGGCGCTCGATTGCGTCTTCTTTGATAGCGCGGGCCTCCGACTTCAGTTCCTCGTAGTCGTCGAGTCGCGCGACCGACTCGTAGCGACCCTCGTTGAACCCGCGGGTGTTCGCGGCCACGCTGTCGCCCTCCTCGGCGAGCAGTCGCCGAATCTCGGCGGCCTTCGCGGACCTGTCGGAACTCATCGGTCCTCCAGAATCAGGACGTGGACCGCCTTCGGCCCGTGCGCGCCGTAGACCAACTCGCCCATGTCGGCCGTCGCGCTCGGTCCCGTGGCGATAATCGCGTCGCCGCGGTCGGTCCCGACCGACTCCGCCAGTCGCTCGAAGGCCGTCGGCATGTCCGGAACCACGTCGCTCCCCCGAAGGACGGCGACGTGCGTTTCGGGATAGAGGCTCGCTGGCTCGTCGCCCGCGGGCGACGACCGGACGACTATCGACCCGTAGTCGGCGACGCCCATCGCGGCGGCGGTCACGCCCGTCTTCGCGTTTCTGAAGCTGGTCCGGCGTCGGGTCGAGTTCGACGGGCGTCTCGCCGAGCGAGACGCCCTCGAACGGGAGCGGCGACCCGACCGCGGGCGTCTCGACGACCGACCGGAGCGCGTCCTCGAACGACCCGGCCTCGACGCTGGTCCGTCCGACCCGCATCCGCCGGAGGGAATCCTCGAACTGACCGAGGCTGTCCGTCTCCATGATTCGTGATAGCGTATCGCGTTTAACTGGTTTTCGGCTGCGGGCGGCGCGGGACCGTCGGCGAGCGAAGTGCCGGGGTCGTCGGGAGCGGACGCCCGCGGCGCGCGAGCAACGCATGCGTTGCTCGCACGCCGGAGTCCGGAGACGACCGAACAACGATAGCCACGCCAAAGAAATAAATATATGGTCGAAAGATAGATGAATATTACCTAAGGAATGAACGAGGTTTCCGAAGCCTCGAAACCGCGGGTCGGTAGAATTCGCTACCGACGAGCGCCGGACGCGGGAAAATCGCGGCGAACACAGACCGGAGAAAGAGCGCCGTTACTCTTCGTCTTCGTCGTTGCCTTTGATTTCGTTCAGTTGGTCGAGAAGTTCGTCCTGCGAGGCGTCGGAGTCGAACGAGACTTTGCCCTCGTGGGTGTTCTCGTGGACGCTTACCCCGTCGTCCTCGTCGAAATCGTTGTCTTGGTCCTGTTGCTCGGACTCGTCGTAGCTACCAAAACCCATATGTGAGACAATGCGCTCTGCATAGTAAAATCATCCGGTGTCGGCCGAGGGCGGTCCTCGGTGTCTTACCGCTCGTTGACTTCTAGCACGCGACCCGCCGCGATGGTCTGGCCCATGTCCCGGATGGCGAAGCTACCGAGTTCCGGAATCTCCGACGACGACTCGATGGACAGCGGTTTCTGGGGCCTGACCGTGATGACCGCGGCGTCGCCCGACTGGATGAAGTCCGGGTTCTCCTCCTCGACCTGTCCCGACGAGGGGTCTATCTTCTGGTCGATGGACTCCAGCGTGCAGGCCACCTGCGCGGTGTGGGCGTGGAAGACCGGCGTGTACCCCGAGGTGATGACCGAGGGATGTTGCATCACGACGATTTGGGCCGTGAACGTCTCGGCGACGCTCGGCGGGTCGTCGGCGGGTCCGCACACGTCCCCCCGGTGGATGTCGTCCTTGCCGACCCCGCGGACGTTGAACCCCACGTTGTCGCCGGGTCCGGCCTGCGGGACTTCCTCGTGGTGCATCTCGATGGTCTTGACCTCGCCGCCCACGTCGCTGGGTTGGAACGACACGGTGTCGCCCGTGTTCAACACGCCCGTCTCGACCCGTCCGACCGGGACGGTGCCGATGCCCGAAATCGTGTACACGTCCTGAATCGGGAGTCTGAGCGGCGCGTCGGTCGATGGCTCGGGTTCTTCGAGGTCGTTGAGCGCCTCCAACACGAGTCGGCCGTCGTACCACGGCATCTCGTCGCTTCGCTCGACTACGTTGTCGCCCTCCAGCGCCGAGATGGGGATGAAACTCGCGTTCTCGGTGTCGAACTGGACCTGATTCAGCAGGTCTTTGACCTCGGCGACGACCTCCTTGTAACGGTTCTCGTCGTAGTCCACCGCGTCCATCTTGTTGACGGCCACGATGAGTTCGTTGATGCCGAGCGTCCGCGCGAGGAAGACGTGTTCTTGGGTCTGTGGTGCCACGCCGTCGTCCGCGCCGACGACGAGGACCGCGTTGTCGGCCTGACTCGCCCCCGTAATCATGTTCTTCACGAAGTCGCGGTGGCCCGGCGTGTCCACGATTGTGAAGTAGTACTCGTCGGTATCGAACTCCTGATGGGCGATGTCGATGGTGACCCCTCGCTCGCGTTCCTCGGCGAGGTTGTCCATCACGTAGGCGAACTCGAACCCGCCTTTCCCCTTCTCCTCGGCCTCTTCCTTGTGCTGTTCGATGACGTGTTCCGGGACGCTCCCCGTCTCGAAGAGGAGTCGCCCGACAAGCGTCGATTTTCCGTGGTCTACGTGGCCGATGATGGCCAAATTTTGATGTGGTTTGTCTGCCATAGTTTCCCCCACCGTGCAACTCTGATACTCGTCGTCCAGAGGCAAAATACCTACCGACGCTTCTCCCCCGGCCACCCCCCGACGAATCACCGGTCGGCGTCCGGCGTTCGTCGGTCCGCCTCGGGCGCGTACCACGCCAGCACGACCCCGGCCACTGCGACCACGCCCGCGAGCAAGAAGGCCGGACGGTACCCCGCCCGGTCGATGATGGCCCCGCCAGCGATGGGCGCGGCGAACGCCCCGAACAGGCCGACGCTGGTCAGCATCGAGATGGCCGTGGTTCGGACCGCGGGCGCGACGACTTCCGCGACGTAGGTGTAGAGCAGGCCGATGCCGAGTTGGACCGCGAACCCCGAGACCACCAGAAGCGCGATTGCCGCGCCGACCCCCGAGACGACGGTGAATCCGACTACTGCGGGCGCGGACGCGACGAACGCCAACAGGACGACCGGGCGGCGCTCGCCGCCGAACAGTCGGTCCGAGACGACCCCGCCGCTGGTCCGCGAGACGACTCCGACCGCGGGGAACAGCGCGGTCAACAGACCGCCGAGCGCGAGCGAGACGCCGAGGCGGTCGGTCAGGAAACTCGGGAGCCAACTGTTGAGGAAGAGATAGAGCGAGAACGCTAGAAAGCACAGCGCGTACAGCGTCCACGCCGCGCGGTTGGCGAACAGGTTCCGGACCTGTCCGCGGTCGGGCGCGTCGGTCTCGACCGCGAGGCTCCGCCCCCGAGTCGAGAGCAAGAACACGCCGACGCCGACCACGGCGATGGCGGCGAAGACGGGGAGCGTGGCGGGCCAACCGAACGCCTCGGCGACCAGCGGACTGCCGAACTGTCCGAGCGCGAACCCGACCGGCGCGCTCGCGGTGAAGATTCCGACTGCGGTCGCGCGCACGTCGGGTTCGACCGCCTGCCCGACCAGATTCGCGCCCGCGTTCCACACTACGACGTAGGAGAACCCGCCCAGAATCCGCGAGGCGAACAGCCACCAGTAGGCCCCCGTGACTGCGGCGAACCACCCCCACGCGCCCGCGACCAAGAGCGCGAGCGCTGCGACTGCGACCGCGCGCCGGACGCGCACGCGGTCGAGCGCGACCCCGACCGGGACGCTGGCGACGACGGCGGTGAGGTACATCACGCTCACCAGCCATCCGGCCGCGGTCGGTCCGACGCCGAGCGACTCCCGAACCAGCGGCAGGACGCTCGCCGGAGCGATTTCGTAGGCTCCGGCCGCCGCCGAGAGCGCGAACAGTCCGGCGACGAGACCGATGGTTCTGCGGCGAGACGAACCAGTCGGCGACGAATCGTCGGTCACGCCGCTACCTTTTCGGGGCGGATACAAAACTCCAGCTTTGTTGGAACCGGGCGAGGCCGACGGTTTCGACGCCGCTACTCGTACGCGCCTCGAATCCGGTCGAACTGGTCGTCCGACAGCGACACCTCGCTCGCGCCCAAGTTCTCCTCCAGTTGGTCGGTCGTTCGCGCGCCGACGATGGGGATGCACCGGAACTCGTGCTGGTCGGCCAACCACCGGAGCGACACCTTCGCGGGGGTCGCGTCCACCTCGTCGGCGACTTTCCGAATCTCGTCCAGCACGTCCCACTGGCGCTCGCCGAATCGGTTCTCCCACTCGTAGAGGTCGCCGCGCGACCCCTCGGGACCGTCGCCTTCGCGGCCGTACTTCCCGGTCAGAAAGCCGCCCTCCAGCGGTGAGTACGGGCACACCGCGAGATTCTGGTCGGCGCAGAGGTCGAGGTAGTCCTCCACCGGGTCTCGATACGCGGCGTTGAATCGGGGTTGCGTAATCTCGAAGCGTTCGAGACCCTCCACGTCGCTGGTCCAGAGTGCCTTAGTCAGTTGCCACGCCGCCATCGAACTCGCGCCGAGGTAGTTGACCTTCCCCTCGCGCACGAGGGCGTTCAGCGTCGTCAGGGTCTCCTCGATTGTGGTCTCGTCGTCCCACCGGTGGACGTAGTACACGTCGAGGTAGTCGGTGCCGAGGCGTTCGAGGGTGCCGTCTATCTGGTTCCGAATGTGCTTGCGCGAGAGACCCCGGTCGTTGGGACCGTCGTCGAACCCGAAGTAGACCTTCGAGGCCAGCACGAAGTCCTCGCGGTCGTAGTCGGCCAACCAGTCGCCTATCCACTCCTCGGCGGTGCCGTTCGGGTCGCCGTAGACGTTCGCGGTGTCGATGAAGTTGACGCCGCGGTCGTAGGCGGTGTCGAGCAGGTCGTGGGCCGTCGAGCGGTCGGTTTCGACGGTGCCGTCGGTCTCCTTGCCGAACCGCCACGTGCCGAAGCAGAGTTCCGATACCTTCGTCCCGGTCGAACCGAGTCGGACGTACTCCATGCCGGTTACACTCCGTCTTCGACCTTAGTTCTGTTCGGCGGCTTGCTCGTCGGGCGTCACGCCGTGGCCCGGCCCGGCGATGTCGTGGACGGGGCCGCTGTCTTCGACAATGCCCTCCGCGAGGAAGCGGTTTCCGTCGAGGTCCACGTAGGAGAACGCGCCCGTCCCGGCGACGACGTGGGCGCTGGTGTGGATGCCGACTGCGCTCTCCAGCATGCACCCGACCATCAGGTCGAGGTCCGCGCCCCGCGCGATGGCGGCGATGTCGCCGACCGCCAGCGGCCCGGACTTGCCGAGTTTCGCGTTGAGTACGTCGGCGGCCTCCTCGCGGACGACTCGCACCGCGTCCGCCGGGGTGAACACCGCTTCGTCGGCGGCGATGGGCACGCCGACCAGTTCTCGGGTCTGGGCGAGACCGGTCACGTCGTCGGCGGGCACGGGTTGCTCGATGAGTTCGAGTTCGACGCCGCGGTCGGCCACCCGGTCCGCGAAGCGGACGGTCTCTTTCGGCGTCCAGCCCTGATTGGCGTCCACCTTCAGCGCGGCGTCGGGGACCGCTTCGGCGACGGCCGCGACTCGCTCTACGTCGTCGCCCACGTCGCCTCCGGTCTTGAGTTTCAGGTGGTCGAAGCCCGCTTCCACCGCGGCGGTCGCTTTCCCGGCCGCCGTCGCGGGTTCCTCGATGGGTATCGTCTGGTCGGTCTCGACCGGTTCGGGGCTTCCGCCGAACAGTTCCGCGAGCGCAATTCCGCGCTCGCGGCAGTAGGCGTCGAGAATCGCGGTCTCGACCGCGAACAGCGCCGAGACCATGCCGGGGAACGCCGAGCGAACGTCGCCGACGAGCGCCCGGTAGTCGCGCACGTCACGGCCTTCGAGTACCTCGGTCGCGGCCCGTGCGGTCTCGATTGCCGCGGCCTGCGTCTCGCCGGTCACCATCGGGATGGGCGACCCCTCGCCGTAGCCAGTCGTCCCCGACGCGGTTTCGACCGTCACGAGGAGGTTGGTCGCCTCGCGCTTGGTGCCGAGAGCGGTCTCGATGGGTCCCTCCAGCGGGAGGTTCAGCGGTCGGACCGACGCGGCTACGATTTCGCTCACCGGTCTGCCCCCCGATGCTCGCCACTCGCCGCACCCTCGCTCGGCCGTGCTTCCGCCTCGACGCTCGCACTGTCACACGAATCTCGAAGAGTCATCGTATCGGAATTCGGATAGAAACGACCTAAATGTATCCCCGACGCGCGAGCGAGGTGGCCGTCGCCCGCGACGAGTCGCGGGCGACGGCCGACCAACCGCGGGGGTGCGCTCGGCGAAACGAACCACCGGGAGGCGCTCGGCCGACCAACCGCGGGGTGCGCTCGATGGACCAACCGATAGGGTGGGATAAAGGGGCCGCCCGGTCGCGGGCCGCAGGCCCGTGGTCGTCTGGCCGACCCCTATCCGAGACGAACCGAAGGTGAGTCGAGGATATGTCGGCCAGCGACCGCGAGCGGGCGGGGGCTTTCTGGGCGTTCTCTCCAGTGATTCCGGCAGTCGCGGTGCTGAATCGAAACGAGCGGGCAGTTGCTTCGAAACCACCGACTTCCGCGACGACAGAGACGACACCAACACCGGAGACGCCTAGCCGGGACCCACCGATTTAACCGCCTGCCGACGAATCCCTCCCGCATGAAAGCCGCTGTTCTGCGCGAGTACGGCGACCCCCTCGAAATCCGGCAGGTACCCGACCCCGAACCCGACGACCACGGCGTCGTGATAGCGACCGAGGCCTGCGGCATCTGCCGGAGCGACTGGCACGCGTGGCAGGGTCACGGCGAGTGGGCCGACGACAGGGTTCCGCAGGGCCAGATTCTCGGCCACGAACCCGCGGGCACCGTCGTCGCCGTCGGCGAGTCGGTCGAGCGACTCGGGGAGGGCGACCGCATCGCGGTCCCGTTCAACCTCGGGCGCGGCGACTGCGAGTACTGCCGGAACGGGCACGGAAACGTCTGTTCGGACGGTCTGGCGCTCGGGTTCGAGTCCGCCGCGCCCGGCGCGTTCGCCGAACGGGTCCACGTTCCCTACGCCGACTACAACGCCGTCGAGTTGCCCGAGAACGTCTCGCCCGTCGAGATGGCCGGTCTCGGGTGTCGGTTCGCCACGGCGTACCACGGACTGGCCCACCGCGCGGACCTTTCGCCCGGCGACTGGGTGGCGGTTCACGGGTGCGGCGGGGTGGGTCTCTCGGCGGTCCACGTCGCGGACGCCCTCGGCGCGAACGTAGTCGCGGTCGATTTGGCCGACGAGAAACTGGCGAAGGCCCGCGAGTTGGGCGCGGACGAGACGGTGAACGCCGGGGGAGTCGAGGACGTGCCAGCGAGGATTCGCGGTGCTGTCGGCGACGGCGCGGGCGTCTCCGACGGCGCGCACGTCTCGGTGGACGCCCTCGGCGTCGCCGAGACCTGTCGGAACTCCGTCGCGTGCCTCCGCAAGCGCGGCCAACACCTCCAACTCGGTCTGACCACCGACGCAGAGCGCGGCGAAGTCTCGCTCCCGACCGACGCGATGACGATGCGCGAACTCACCTTCCTCGGGTCCCGCGGCATGCCGCCGACCCGCTACGGCGAACTCCTCCGGATGATGGACCGCGGGACGGTTTCACCCGCCGCGCTGGTGACGAACGAGGTTTCGCTCGCGGACGTGCCCGACCGACTCGCCGCGATGAGCGACTTCGGCACGGTCGGCATCGAAGTCGTCACGGAGTTCTGAGTCGAGCGGAACGGTCGGCGACCGGACATCTTCCGACCTGCTTCAGAATTATATAGGTATATTTAACAAATGATATTATTTCTTTCTACAATATTAATCAGTGTCACCGCGCTCCGGTCCGGTGAAGTCCCCGCGCAGGTGGAGGTACAGGAACAGTCCCGCGATGCCGAGGACGCCGAGTCCGAGCGCCCACGCGAGCGGTCTGGACTCGTCGCGCCGCTTGCGGTCCCGGTAGACGTAGAACGCGACGGGCGGTCCCAGAAGCAGTACCGTCCCGACGATTCGGACGACCTGCCACGGTACGTCGGCCATGTCCCGGCCGATGGTGCGGACCGACAAGTAAGTGGCCGAACGCGTCGGGAGTCTCGTTCGCGTTTCCGTTTACGGAAACGCAAACGACCGCTCGCGCCGCGCTACTCCGACCCCCAGTCGGAGATGCCCAGAACCGAATCGCAGTCGGGACAGGTCCAGACTTTCGGCGTACTCGCGCGGTCTGCCTGCTCCAGTCGTTGGGCCCACTCGGTGATGTCGGACTCGCAGTGCGGACACTTCGCCATGCCCCGCGTTACCACGGGCGGCGGTTTGTAGCTTTGGGCGGGTCGGTCAGTCGAGCGCGACACCTCTTTTCCTCGACACGGCCGTCCGCTTCATCGGATTTTAATACCGCCTCGCCGCTTCACGAAGTATGGCACCTTCCCGCCCGACGGTGTTCACGGTAGACGAGTACGACGCGCTCGAGTTCGACGCGGTTCTCGTGCGCGAGCGAAGCGTCGTCTGTCTCGACGGCACCGAGACGGTCCGAGTCGTCCCGCTGAACAAGGTCAATCACGTCGATGCCGACCCCGAGACGATGCTGGTCGAGCGCGAACTCCCCGAGAGTTTCTACGGCGGCGGCGAGTACGGATTCGTAGACTTGGACGAGTATCCCGAACTCGAACAGCACTTAGAAGAGTTGGACGCCGAGGAGTACTGAGCGCGGTCAGCACCCGCGATTTCGTTCGACCCCCGCGACTCCGGTCAGAACCGCACCAGCGGTTTGATAACGCCGTCTTCTTTCGACGCCATCAACTCGAAGGCCTCGCCGATGTCCTCGAAGTCGAACTCGTGGGTCGTCATCGGCGTCGGGTCCACTCGCTCGGCGTCGATGAGACGCAGGAGTCGCCGGAGGCGCAGACGGCCGCCGGGACAGAGGTCGGTCACGATGTCCTTCTCGGCCATGCCGACGCCCCACGCCTCCCGCGGGATTCCCACCGTCTCGCCCTCGCCGTAGTAGCCGACGTTCGAAATCGTGCCGCCGGGTTTCGTCACCGCCACGCAGTCGGCCAGCGTCTCCTCCCGGCCGAGCGCCTCGATTGCGCCGTCTACGCCCGCGCCGTCGGTCGCACCCAGAATCTCCTCTACCGGGTCTACCTCCTCGAAATCGACTATCTCGTCCGCGCCGTACTCTCGCGCCAGCTCTTGGCGCTCCGGGACGCTCTCGACGGCGAAGATTCGGCCCGCGCCCTGCAAGGCCGCGCCTCTCGTCGCCATCAGGCCGACCGGTCCCTGCGCGAAGACGGCTACGGTCCCGCCCATCGGAATCGCGGCGTTCTCGGCCGCCGCGAACCCGGTACTCAGCATGTCGCAGACGTAGGCCGCCTCTTCGTCCGTGACGCCCTCGGGAATTCGGGCCAGATTCGCGTCGGCGTCGTTGACGTGGACGTACTCGGCGAACACGCCGTCTTTCTCGTTGGCGAACTTCCACCCGCCGAGCGGACCGTCCGACTGAGAGGGGTGGCCGTCTTGGGCCGCCGCGGACCCCCAGTCGGGCGTGATGGCTCCGACCGCCACCCGGTCGCCCTCGGCGAAGTTCTCGACTTGTGACCCCACCTCGTCCACGACGCCGACCGCTTCGTGGCCGAGCGTCAGGTTCTCTCGCTCACCGATTGCGCCGTGGACCGTGTGAACGTCCGAGGTGCAAATCAGCGCCACCGTCGGTTCGAGAATCGCGTCGTTCGGTCCCGGTTCCGGTCTGTCCTTCTCGGCGAACCCCGTCTCGCCGATGCCGTTCATGACGAATGCCTGCATTCGAATCCCCCGACGGAGTAACGACGCGCCCATACTTCAATCTCTCCCGACCCCCGTCGAACTCGACGCGCGACTCGCGCGTCGAGTTCCCCGCCGACCTCACGCCGACAGCGCTCGCTCGATGCCCCGCCGAATGCGCTCGGCGTCCGGCCGGTAGGCGTCCTCGCGGGCGAACATCGGGAAGGGAACGTCGTACCCGGTCACCCGCTCGACCGGCGCTTCGAGGTGGTAGAGCGCGTCGTCGTTGATGCGGGCGATAATCTCGGCCGCGAGACCCCCGGTCCGCGGGGCCTCGTGGACCACGACGCACCGGCCGGTCTTTCGGACCGAATTCAGTATCGCCTCCGAGTCCATCGGGGAGACCGTCCGGAGGTCGATTACCTCGGCGCTCGCGTCGCTCGCCGCCGCCGCGTCGAGGGTCTCGGCCAGCATCGCGCCCCACGCCACGACGGTCACGTCCGACCCTTCCCGAACGACCGCGGCCTCCCCGAGCGGGACGGTGTGGTCGTCCTCGGGCACGGGTTCGCGCGAGGCCCGGTATCGCTTGGTCGGTTCGAGGAACAGCACCGGGTCGGGGTCTCGGATGGCCGCGGTGAGCAACCCTTTCGCGTCGGCCGGATTCGACGGCACGACCGTCTTCAAGCCGGGAACGTGGGCGTACCCCGCCTCGTAGCTCTCGGAGTGGAGTTCGAGCGCACGGATGCCGCCGCCGTAGGGCGTTCGGACCGTCATCGGCACCGACAGCGCCCCGCGCGTCCGACTCCGCATTCGGGAGGCGTGTTGGTGCAACTGGTGGAACCCCTGAAACGCGAAACTGGCGAACTGGATTTCGGCGACCGGGACGAGTCCGTACGCGCCCAGTCCGACTCCGAGGCCCAGAATCGCCGACTCCGCCAGCGGCGTGTCGTACACTTGGTCGGGAAACTCCTCGTAGAGGTCGCGGGTCGCTCGGAACACGCCGCCGTTGACGCCCACGTCCTCGCCGTAGACCACCACCGAGTCGTCGCGGGCCATCTCGTCGGCGAGCGCCTCCCGAATCGCCTCGACGAGTCGGAGTTCGTTAGCCATCGTCGGACACCTCTTCGGAGGCGCGCGACCGTTCGGACTCGAACGCGGCCCGCTGTCGCCGGAGTTCCGGCGGGGTCTCCGCGAATACGTAGTCGAACATCTCGGCGGGCACGACCTGTCGCTGACCTTCCTTCGCGCGGTCGATTTCGTCGGCAATCACGTCCTCGATTTCCTCGCCGATTGCCGCGACTCGCTCGTCGTCGAGCAAGCCCTCGTCCCGGAGGTACGTCTCGAACCGCTCGATGGGGTCGCGTCGCTCCCACTCGGCCTCCTCCTCGTCGGTGCGATACACTCGTGGGTCGTCGCTGGTCGTGTGCATCGACCGCCGGTAGGTCAGCGCCTCTATCAGCACGGGGTCGCCCTCGCGCGCGGAGTCGAGCGCGTCGCGCGTGACCGCGAGGACGCCCAACACGTCGTTGCCGTCAACCTGTACGCCCTCGATGCCCGCGGCGACGGCCTTCTGTGCGAGCGTCTCGGCCCGGCTCTGTCCCCGCCGGGGGACCGAAATCGCCCACTGGTTGTTCTGACAGAGGAAGACGCAGTGGGCGTCCAGCACCCCCGCGACGTTCATCGCCTCGTACACGTCGCCCTGACTCGTCGCGCCGTCGCCGAAGTACGCCAGCGCCGCCTCGTCTGCGCCGGTTATCTCCTGTGCCCACCCGAGACCCGCGGCGTGGAGCGCCTGCGACCCGACGGGAATCGACGGCGGGAAGGTAGCTCCCGAGACCTCCGCGCCCTCCTCCATCCCCATCGAGTACCACAGCAGGCGGTGAATCGGCGTCCCCCTCGTGAGGAAGGCCGCTCCTTCGCGGAACGAGGGCACCATCCATCCCTCCGGTTTCAGCGCGACTGCGGACCCGACCTGTGCGGCCTCCTGTCCGATACCCGGCGCGTAGGTTCCCAACTCGCCGCGGCGCTGGAGCGCGACCGCGCGCTCGTCCACCCGCCGGGAGAGGCGCATGAGTCGGTACAGCTCGAGCAGTCGGTCTTCGGATACGTCCGGCGCGACCGTCTCGTCCAGATTCCCCTCCTCGTCCAGTGCTTGCACGTACTCGACCGAAAACTCGGCCACTCGGTCCCGAACCACGGACTGCTTACCACGCGGTTCCACTTAGCTGAAGGGGCAGGGTCCGACCGGTCGAGGTGCGCCGGTCCGCACCGGCGCACCGCGAAAGTCGATTCGCGTCCCTTTCGCTCCGGCGGCGCTCGGCTACTTTTAAATCGCCTCCCGCGCAACTGCTTCCCATGAGTGCGTTCGAGGACCGAACCCGGCGGTGTCAGGACCGACTGGCCGACGCGGGCGCGGACGCGGCCGTCCTGTTCCCGAGTACCAACCTCTTCTACGCCTCGGGGTTCCGCGAGGAACCGATGGAGCGCCACCTGTTTCTGGTGATTCCGAGCGAGGGCGAACCGGCGTTCGTCGCGCCGGAGATGTACGACGAGCAGATTCGGGACGCCTCGTGGGTCGAGGACGTTCGGCTCTGGGCCGACGGCGAGGACCCGATCGCGGTCGTTTCGGACCTCGCAGACGAGATGGACTTGCGCGGCGGCCGTCTGCTCGTGGACGACACGATGTGGGCGCTGTTCACCCAAGACCTCCGCGAGACCCTGCCGGACGCCACGTTCGGTCTCGCCAGCGAGGTGTTCGACGACCTGCGGATGCGCAAGGACGAGACCGAACTCGCGGCGCTCCGGCGGGCGGGCCAACTCGCCGACGAGGTGAGCGTCGAGATTCGGGAGTTGGGCGAGGACGCAATCGGGATGACCGAGACCGAACTCGCCGCCGAAATCGACCGGCGACTCGCCGAGAACGGCGGCGAGGAAGTCGCGTTCGGCACCATCGCGGGGTCGGGTCCCAACGGAGCCAAACCCCACCACCGCCACGACGACCGGGAGATTCGGCGCGGCGACCCGGTGGTTCTCGACTTCGGCGCGTACGCGGACGACTACCCCGGCGACCAGACCCGGACGGTGGTGTTCGCGGGCGACCCGCCGGAGGGGTTCGCGGAGGTCCACGAGGTGGTCCACGAGGCCCAGCAAGCCGCGGTCGAGGCGGTCGAACCCGGCGTCCGCGCCGAGGAAATCGACCGGGCCGCGCGCGAGGTCATCGAAGACGCGGGCTACGGCGACCGGTTCGTCCACCGGACGGGCCACGGCGTCGGTCTCGACGTTCACGAGGACCCCTACATCGTGGACGGCGACGAGACGGAACTCGAACCGGGGATGGTGTTCAGCGTCGAACCCGGCGTCTACCTGCCGGGGGAGTTCGGCGTCCGCATCGAGGACCTCGTGGCCGTGACCGAATCGGGGTGCGAGCGACTGAACGACTCGCCGCGGACGTGGGAACCGCTATGACCTACCTGAGCCACACGGTCCGGTCGCTCCGGCGCGACCCGATTCCCGGCGAGACGGTCCGCCTCGTCTTGACTCTCGCGGAGGGCGCAGACGACGCGGAGCTGGAGGTCGCCGAGCGAGTCGAATCGCTCGGCGGCGAGGTGGCCCGGGAACTCCGGTTCGACCGCTTGCTGGTGGAAGTCGGCCAGACCGACATCGAGGCCGTCTGCGAGTTCGACGCCGTGACCGAGGTGGAGACCGACGCGGTTCTCGGTCCGACGTGACGCTCTCGTTGGTAGTGTTTCGGTTTCGACTTTTCGAGTACTATCCGTGAATCTCCGGCGCGTGCGGGCGCGGCCCGCGAGTGGCCGCGCCCATCCGCGCGAGGTCTTCGGGAACGAAGTGACCGAAGGCTCGTCGGAACTCGTTTCCGACGGCGGACGACTGAGCGACCGGAGGGAGCGAAGGAGTCGGTTGGGGAGGGATGTGGTCCGCGGTGGCGGTGCCGTGCGGTTGCGGGATGATTGGCTCAAGCCTGTAGATAGCTTCTCTGCCCTTTCCGTCGTACTTCCCCGACGCTCTTCTCTGGTGTCGGTCCCTACCGAAAGCAGAGTCACCCCCGAAACGACCCCGACGTTTAAGACGCACAGACGAAACTCCTCCCACGACGTTTTCACGACGCCGCGGTCGGGTTGGACCAACCGAACCCCACTCTCGGCGGGCAAGCAGTTTCAAGTGACAGTCCGGTGTACGAGTGTGCGGGAAAATGGGGGAAGACGACACGGGAAACCGGATTAGCGCCGTCCACGGCGAACCGGTTGGGACGATGGGGCGGCGTCGATTCGTGGACACGCTTCTGAGCCTCGGGTTCGGCGCGCTCTCGGCGTCGTTGCTCACCGCCGAGGACGTGCGGGCGTCGGGCCGCGACGAGGTGCCGATAGTCTACGGGTTGGTGCGCGACGGCGGTGGGGTCCGGCCCCGGCGCAAGACGGTGCCCGCCGACTGGTACGAGGACTTCCGGTCGGCGCTGGCGGCCCACCGGACGCTCGAAGTGATTTCGCGCGAGGGCGTCGCCTCGTCCGCCGTCGCGCCGGGCGAGTACGGCGGGTCGAACGCCTCCATCCGCGTCGAAGTCACCGCGGAGGAGGCCCGCGGCGCGGTGCCCGAGCGAGTCGAGGACACGCCGGTCGAAGTCCGGAAGGTGTCGCCGGGCGGGTCCCGGCCGGACCGCGACCCGCCCGGCGACCCGTCGGATTCGGCGGTGGTCGGCGAGGGCGTGCCGGGGAGCGTCCGAATCGCCAGCGACGAACTCTACGGCACGCTCGCACCGGCGATGCGCGACCCGGCCGACGGGTCGCTGTACTTCGCCACGGCGAACCACGTCTTCGGCGGCACCGACAACGAGGGGAAGTCGCTCTACCTGCTCGACGGCGACCGGACCGAAATCGGGTCGGTGCGCGCTGGCTACCCGAAGTCGGACCTCGTTTGCGCTCGGCCAACGTCGGGGTACCGACCGCTCCACCGCATCCGCGAGGAGTCGCCGGGCCGCGTTCTCGGTCAGTTCACGAAGGCGGGCCTCGCGGACCTGAAAGCCGCGGGCGAACCGCTCGAAAAAATCGGCGTCAAGACGGGCCACACGAAAGGAGAGATTCAGGCGGTAGACGGCTTCACATGCGCGTACGGGGCTGTCTGCAAGCACGGGCAACTCAAGTGGGGCCGCGAATCGGGGTTCGCCGACGGCGACAGCGGGTCGGTCAACTACCACCCGGACCCCGACGACCCCGACGCGGGCGTGCTGGTCGGCGGGTTCAACAACGCCCGGACGTGGTGGCCCGGCGAGAACTACGTCTGGGGGACAGCGGCCCACCACATCACCGAGAAGCACGGCTTCACGTTCTGAGACGAAGACTGCTTTCGTGAGTCCTCGGAAAGAATCCTCGTTACTTGAGCAATGTACTTCATTGGTAAGGACAGTCCTATCGTTCCGAGCTGGCGCGTGCGGGCGCGGCCCGCGAGTGGCCGCGCCCATCCGCGCGAGGGACGAGCGAGTGACCGCAGGGAACGAGCGAGTCGGTTGGGGAGGGTGTGGCCGTCGCGGTTGCGGTATGATTGGCTCAAGCCCGAAGCTAGCTCCTTCGAAATCGCGCCGTCGCCGTCGCAGTAACGAGTCTATCACCGCCCCAGATGAGTCCTGCAACGTCTTGAACCCGCTACTCGTCCAAGAACGCGGACAGCAACTTCCGCTCGCCCACGCGCAGGTGCTGGTGGAACGTCGGCGCGGAGACGCCCAGCGAGTCGCTGACCTCCTCGCCGGTACTCTCGCGGGGCCACTCGAAGAACCCGGCGTAGTAGGCCGCGTCGAGCGCCGACCGCTGGCGCTCGGTCAGGTCCTCCTCCAGCGAGGTCCGGAACTCCTCGACGGTGCGCGCCGGTCGCTCGCGTTCGCGCTGGGCGACGACTTCCGTGTTCGGGACGCTCTCCTGAATCGACTCCACCACCGGACGCACGTCGGCGTTCCGTGGAAGTTCCACGATGCTCCGGCCGCGCTCGGCGGTGAACTTCGCGTACCGGAGCGTCCCGCCGTGGTCGGCCAGACCCTGCAACGGCGACGGCCCGGTGTAGACGAACTCGAACAGGTCGCCGTCCTCGTGTTCGTTGACGAGGCGGGCCTGCTCTACGTCCGGCGCGTCGTCGGACAACTCCGACACTCGGTCGGGGTCGAGTCCGTCCACCGTCATGAAGTAGACGAACGACCCGTCTGCGGTCATCGTCACACCCTCGAGCGTGAACGTGCCGCCTTCCTCGCGGGGGACCCGCGAGAAGAAGCCCTTCCCGTCGTGAATCTCGAACTCGACTTCCACCACGTCGTCCGAGAGGAGCGCCTTCTTGTTCTCGGCGGCGTTGATGGCGTGGCCGATGGTCTCGCCGAGTTCCGCCAGCACCGCCTGCTCGCGGGCGTCGAAGGCGTTCGCTCGGTCGGCGTAGACGCAGAGGACGCCGTAGACCGTCTCGCGGTAGCGGAGCGGAAGCGCCGCGGTCGATTGATAGCCCCGCTTCAGCGCCTCCTCGCGCCACGGTTCGAAGTCCTCGTCGTCGGAGACGCTCTGGACGACCTGCACCTTCCCGGTGTCCAGCGCTTTCTGGGCCGGGCCGGTCGGCGTCTCGTCGCGCATCTCCCTGATTCGTTCGAGGTAGCCCTCTTCGAGACCCGCCCACGCGGTGGGTTCGGCCTGACTCGACCCGGCCATCGCCTCGCCTGTCCACGCGAACTGGTAGTGGTCGGACTTCGCCAGACGGTCGCAGACGGCTTGGGCGATTTCCTCGCGCGTCGAGGCCCGAACCAGCAGTTGGTCCACGTCTCGGATGACCGCGTTGATGCGGTCGAGTTCGGCGAGTTGGCTCCGCTGTTCGGACAGCTCTTCCTCGCGGGCCGCGCGGTTCAGCGCGACTTCGGCGTTGGCCGCCAGCACCCGCACGAGGTCGATTTCGTATCCGTCGAACGCGCCGACCGACAGCGACGCGACGGTCATCACGCCCCAGTCGCCCAGCGGGAACACGCCGAAGCCCCGAATCTCGTCGGACCCTCCGTCGAGCGCCTGCGGGTCGAGTTGGGCGTCGTCGAAGACGGCGGCCTCACCGGTCTCGAAGGCTTCGCCGACGATGCCATCGCCGTACCCGAACGATGGGGCCTCGCCCATTTTGGCGGTCGTCTCCTCGGGGATGATGTAGGGTTCGAGGCGTTCGGTCTCGTCGTCCCACCGGAAGACCGACGAGTGGGGGATGTCGAGTACGTCGCGTGCGGTCTCGACCGCCGTCTCGCAGATGTCGCGCTGGCGCTCGGCCGCCATCAGGTCGCGGGTCGCGCCGTGAAGCGCGTCGAGCATCTCCTCGCGCTCGACGCGTTCGGTCACGTCGTAGTAGAGTTCGACCCGACCGCCAGCGTACAGGCCCGATTCGATGGGCCTGCTGAGGTGCTGGAGGTGGCGGCCGACCCGCCCGTCGTCGGGCGTGACGTGACAGGTGAACTCTTCGACGCCGGTGTTGTCGTCGTAGGTCGCGGTCACGGTCTCGGCGAACGCCTCGGAGTTCTCGACCGAGTGACACACGTTCTCCTCGATGACTGTCCGTTTGTCCGCGCCGAGGACTCGCTCCCTGTCGAGACCGAAGTACTCGGCCACCGCGGAGTTAGCCCACGCCACCTGAAAGTCGTCGTCGAGGACGAAGATGCCAACGTCGGTGTTGTCCATCACGTCCTCGGTCATCGAGCGGTGGCGCTCCTCGTTGCGCTTGCGCTCGGTGATGTCGGTGTAGATGACGTAGTTACCGGCGTCACCCGACACCTCGGCGTTGCGGAGCAGGAAGTCCCGGATGCCGTCGTCGGCCTCGCGCTGGACCTCCGCATCGACGCGTTCGCCTCGCTGGACGAGTTCGTTGAGTCGCTCGGCCTCCTCGGTGGCGTCGTCCGGGACGAGCAAGTCGTCTAACGACTCGCCGAGGGCCGCCTCCGCGTCGTAGCCGAACGTCTCCTCGAACGCTTCGTTGACCGACTGGATGCGAGGTTCGCCGTCGTGCAGTTCGTAGCGCGCGGTCGGTTCGGGGACGTTCTCGAACAGCGCGGCGAACCGGTCGCGCTCCTCGCGGAGCGCTCTCTCGGACTGGACCCGGACCAGCGCCTCCGCCGCGTGGGAGACGAGCAGTTCGGCCAGTCGGAGGTCCTCGGCGTCGAACTCGTCGGGAGTGTGTGACCCCGCTTGCAGGACACCCTCGTCGCCGAACGGGACGCTGAGTAGCGACCGATACCTGTCGCTCACGATTTCCACGTTCGAAACGTCGTACACGTCGTCCACGACGAACGACTCGCCGGTCTGGTAGGTCTCGCCAGCGAGACCCTCGTCGGCGCGAAGCACGTCGTAGTCCGCTTCGTCCAACTCCGAGGACGCGGCTTTCGGGACGAGATACCCGTTCTCCTCAACGTCGATACCACAGATGTCGAACTTCAGAATCTCCTCGGCGGCGTTGACCGTCCGGCGATACACTTCCTCGGGCGTGTCACAGCCTTCGAGTTTGACGGCGACGTGGTGTAGCTCCTCTATCTTCTGCTTCTCGCGGGTCAGGTCTCGCTCCAACTGCTTGCGGTCGGTGATGTCGGTGTAGATTGCGTACCCGCCCTTCCCCTCGTCGGACACCTTCGCAGTCCGGAGCAGGAAGTCGCGCATCCCGTCGGCCCCGACGCGGCGGACTTCGGTGTTGAGGTGTTCCTGCTCGCGCAACTGGTCGAGGTGGACCTCGTACTCGGATTGCTCGTCTTCGGGGACGATGAGTTCGTCTATCCTCCGGCCGACGGCCTCGCTCGCGTCGTAGCCGAACACTTCTTCGAAGGCCTCGTTGACCGAGTGGACGACCGATTGGCCGTCGCGCACGCCGTAGTCGATGGTCGGTTCGGGGATGTTCTCGAACAGCGCGGCGAACCGGTCGCGTTCGGCTTCGAGGGCCGCCTCCGACCGCATTCGCCGGAGCGACTGGGCGACGTGGGAGGCGAGCAGTTCCGCGAGTTCCCGGTCGCTGTCGCCGAAGGCGTCGGCTTCCTTCGAGACGGCCTGAAACACTCCCAAGTCGGCGATTGGGACGGTCAGCGCCGCTCGATAGCCGCTCGCGGCAGGGTCCACGCCCTCGTCGTGGAGGTCACTGGTTCGGAGCGACCGGCCTTCCCTGTAGGCGCGGGCCGCGAGATTGTCCTCGGCCGACAGCGGCGTGGTCGTGTAGTAGCCGTCGGTCGGGACGCCCTTCGAGACGGCCTGCGGAACGAGCTCGTCGTCGTTAACTGTGTCTACCACGCAAAGGTCGAACTCTAGCAACTGCTCTGCGGTCTCGATGGCGAGTCGGCAGACCTCCTCGACACTCTCGCACTCTTCGAGTATGACCGCGACCTCGTGGAGTTCTCGGGTCTTGCGCTTCTCGGCTTCGAGGCGGTCTTCGAGTCGCTTGCGCTCGCTCACGTCCCGGACGACCGCCGAGAAGTAGTGTCTGCCGTCGCGTTCGGTCTCCCGGAACGACACCGCCAGCGGCACGTCGTGGCCTTCGCGGTGCTTGCCCGGCAGTTCCACGTAGTCGCGCTGGATGTGTCCCTCGTCCGCGGAGAGCGACTCGACGGTCTCGGTCACTTGGTCGTGGACCGACTCGTCGAGGAGTCGCTGGACCGGCCCGCCGACGACTGCTTCGGGGTCGTAGCCGAAGACGCGCTCGACGGCGGCGTTGGCGAACACGACTTCGCAGTCCTCGTCCAGCGTCACGATGGGGTCGGGCGACTCCTCGACTAGCGTCTCGAACCGGTCGCCGATTCGGTCGCGTTCGCGGCGCAGACTCCGGAACTCGGTCGCGCGCTCGACGCGCCGGGCCGTCCGCTCGGCGAGTCCGTCCTGCGGTCGAGTCGGGACGAACGCGGCGTCCGACGGTGCGTCGTCGGCCGACTCGCCGAGCAGGACCCGCGCGGTGTCGGGGTAGAGTTCCGCGACGGCATCGAGCAGTTCCGCCCCGTCCACGTCGGGGAGGTCGGCCTCGGCGACCACGCAGTCCGCGGCGTCGGTCTCAACGTGGTCGAGCGCCGCCGACCCCCGGTGTTTGCACCGGATTTTGGCGTTCGACAGCTCGGAGGCGATGGCCGCCGCCCGCGTCTCGTCGCCGACGTACACTATCTGTCGCGCGTCACCTCGCGTCCGGCTCTGTTCCCCCTCAGGCCGTAGCATCGTTATCACGACAGACACTCCGTAGTTGTTAGCGTTTCGCCTCTGGAAGGGTTCAAAGCGAGTTTGCTGTAACGAACCCGGCGTAAACGCTCCGTGACGCTTAGTTTCTCCGATTCGACGGCGCTCTGAAACGGAAGTGGCAAGCGGCGGCGGGCCGATTGTGAACGGCCATCGGGAGAGAACGGCAAACGACGAGAGCAGTTCGACGGAGCGGGGGCTTGAACCAATCGAGACCGAACCCGCACGGCACCGCGACTGCGCTGTATCGCTACCGGAGACTGTGGCGACTGTCGTTTCGGGACCGGCGGCGGCAGTTGTTTCGGAGAGCGAGTAACGGCGGCTAGACGTGCCTGCGACAGCGACGGCGATTTCGAAGGCGCTCGGTTCAGGCTTGAGCCAATCATCCCGCAACCGCGACAGCCACATCCTCCCCAACCGATTGCGTTGCCTGCGGTCGCAGGTCAGCGGGACGCTTCGCGTCTCGCAAGCCTCGCTCCCTGCGGTCGCTGTGCTACTCATCCACCGTCGGAAGCGAGTTCCGACGAGCAGTCGGTCGCTTCGCTCCCGACGACCTCGCGCGGATGGGCGCGGCGCACGAGCGCCGCGCCCGCACGCGCCAGTAGAGAAATAAAAACATGTCTCTAGCAAATTCTTCCCCGTTCTTTAGAAACGAAAACATTGCTCCACGCACTCGGACCTCGCCGCGCGAGGCGTCCGCCAGCGCGTTGTGCAACCATTAAGACCCGCGGCCCTCACGTCTCGGACATGCGACTGGAGGAGTACTGGGGGGTCGGACCCAAGACGCGCGAGCGTCTCGACGCCGAGTTGGGCACCGAGCGCGCGGTGGAAGCCATCGAGTCCGGCGAGGTCCGGGCGCTCGTCTCGGCGGGGTTGTCTCGCGGGCGCGCGACCCGAATCCTCCGGCGGGCCAACGGCGGCGAGGGCATGTCGGTCCTCTCGACGCGCGACACCCGCGCCGTCTACAAGGAACTGCTCGACGTGGCCAGCGACTACGCCGTGACCGAGGACGCCGCCGACCGAATGCGGGTGCTGACGCCGCTGATGGAGCGCGAGGCCGCCGAGAAGCGCCTTGACTCGGTGATGGACGCCGCCGAGTCGTGGGCCGGACTGGACGGCGAGACCCGCGAGGAAGTCCTGTCGGCGTTCGCCGAGTTCGCCGAGGACGACCGCATCGGCGACGAAGAGGCGGCGGTCCGGACCGTCCTCGCCCTGCGCGAGGCCGGACTCTCCGAGGGCGCGTTCTCTCGCGTGGCCGACATCGACCGGAACGCCCTCGACGCCGCGGCGTCGGCGCTCTCGGACCTCGACGGCGGCGACGTGGCCCGCGGCGTTGACGACGAACTCGACGACCTGCGCGACTCCGTAGCGAGCGTCGAGAGCCTCTCGGCGGACTCGCTCGACGCGATGGAGGAGATACGCGAGGAGGCCCGCGCCGGGGCGGAGTTCGGCGAAGTCGTCGTGGACTACGTGGCGAGCGAGACCGACGCCGGATTCCAGCGGGTCCGTGACGCCACGCCCGACGACGCCGTGGACGCCACCGACTTCGTGACGGCCACGCTCCGCGAACTGACCGCCGACCTCCGGGAGGAAGTCGAAGAGCGCGAGCGGTCGGTCGCCCGGCGACTCCGGGGCCGCATCGCCGAGAACCGCGAGGCCATCGACGCCGCGAAGTCGGCCGTCTCGGACCTCGCCTTCCACCTCTCGCTGGCCCGGTTCGCTCACGACTTCGACCTCACCCGCCCGACGTTCACCGACGACGGCTTCGCGGTCCGGAACGCCCGGAACGTCTCCATCGAAGCCAGCGACGAGTCGGTCCAACCCGTCACCTACGCCGTCGGCGACCACGGCGTGTCCGGCGCGGGCGGTGCGGGGTCGGCCGACCCCGCACCGCCCGACGGCGACCGGGTGTCGGTCCTGACCGGCGCGAACTCCGGGGGGAAGACGACCCTGCTCGAAACCATGTGTCAGGTTGCCCTGCTCGCCCAGATGGGCCTGCCCGTGCCCGCCGAGCGCGCGGAAGTCTCCATCTCCGAGGACATCGTGTTCCACCGCAGACACGCGAGTTTCAACGCTGGCGTGCTGGAATCGACGCTCCGGAGCATCGTCCCGCCGCTAACCGACGGCGCGAACACCCTGATGCTGGTGGACGAGTTCGAGGCCATCACCGAACCCGGAAGCGCCGCCGACCTGCTCCACGGACTCGTCCGACTCACCGTGGACCGCGGGGCGCTCGGGGTGTTCGTCACCCACCTCGCCGACGACCTCAAACCTTTGCCCGAGAAGGCTCGAAAGGACGGCATCTTCGCGGAGGGGTTGGACGAGGACCTCGAACTCGAAGTGGACTACCAGCCCCGGTTCGGCACGGTCGGCAAGTCCACGCCGGAGTTCATCGTCTCGCGCCTGCTCGCGGGCGCGGACGAGCGCGCCGAGCGCGCTGGCTTCGAGACGCTGGCCCGAGCGGTCGGCGAGGAGGCGGTCCAGCGCACCTTGGGCGACTGGTCGCCGGAAGCCGACGCCGACGACTGACCCGTGGCCGACTCGCCCTACGACTCCACCGACACTCACGCGCCGTCCAGTCCCACCGACGCCCGCCTCGTCCTCGCCGCGGGCGTCCTGCTCGGGGTCGTCGGTCTGGTCGCCACCGCCGCGCGCCACCCGAATCGGGTCGGCATGGACCTCCAAGTCTACTACGTCGCGGCGGCCCTCGGCGTCGAGACCCACCTGACGTACCTCCGGGTCGCGGTCCTCCCGCGTCTGTCGAGCGACTGGTCGCCGTCTTCGTCACGATGGCCGCTATCGTCGTCGGATTCCCCTCGCTGTTGCTGTACGCCGTCTATCTGGTCTTTCCGGCCGTGTCCCACTGCTCTATCTGTTGGAGCGCGGTCCGGCCCGACGCATGTTCGTCGCGGGCGCGTTCGTGGCGAACTTCGGGCTGATGTTCGTCGCGGCCGTCATGAACGGAAAGTAACACCTCTCGGGCGGACTTCCCTACGTTTTATTAATATCTGATATTTCCGCTTCAGTATGAAGAGACGACAACTGCTGGTCGTCGGAGCGACGCTCTTGGCGGGATGTTCCAGCGGAGAGTCAGGGACCGACGAGACGGAGACCGAACAGACCACCACGACGGCGACGACTGCAACGCCGACGCGGACGACGACAGCGACCGAAACGACGACGGAGACGACCACGACCGAAGAGACGACGACCGAGACCGAGACCGAACAGACCACCACGACGGAGAAACCCAACGAGGACATCGTGGCGGCCCGGAAACGACTCGAAGAGGCGTTCGAGGTCTACACGTCGGTCGCCAGTTCGTCCGACGGCGAAGTCTCGATACTTGACGTGACGTTCACCTCCGGCGCGTTCTCGCGGAGCAAACTCGTCAGTAGACTCGAAGACGCCCGAGACGCACTCGACGACGCCGCCCAGTCCGCGACGGACGACGAGAAGAAGACCATCGAGCGTCTGCGCGATGTGGCGCTGTTCTTCGAACACGCGTCTTACATCGAGCGAAACCTCGTTCGGGCGTACTACCACTACGGGAAGGTCCTCAAGTGGACCTACGCCGGGGACTACGCGAAGGCCAAGTCCACCTTCGAGAGGATGACCGAGGACCGGAAGAAGGCGGCCGACCGTCGCTGGACGGTGGACAAGGAGACGGATGTGGCGAGTACCGACGCGACCGACCTTCTCACCCGCGAGGAGTACGACGGGACGGTCAAGCGACTCCAGAACGGCGTCGGCGACGTGAAGAAACTGGAGTCGTTCGCGGAGAAACTCGTCGGCGGATTCGAGAAGTTCGCGGACGGGAACAGGAAGTACGGCAACGGGGCCTACGGAGACGCCGCCTCGTGGTTCTACCGGGCCGGTAACGACCTCGAAGACCTGAACGACGAGATTTCGGACGCCGAGTTGGTGGACGCGCTTTCGTCCACCGTCGAGAAACTCACCTGTCTCATCGAAGCAGTCGTGGAAGCGGCCGAACACATGGAGGAAGCCGCCGAGTCCCGAGAGAACGAGAACACAGACGCCGCCCGCCGCGCCGAACGGGACGCGCGGGACGCCGCCGAGTCCTGCGACGAGGTGTCGAAGACGCTGGCTATCGCCGAGGACATGGACAAGTGACTCGCCGTCCCGTCAGAAGAACAGCACCCACGCGATGAGTCCCATCGTGAGGATAGCCAAAAGCGCCGGGAGAAGCGCCAACACCGCTGTCGATACCCGGTCGAGTCGTTTCTCGTTGTCTACCGGCTTCAACACGCTGTACCCGCACTGGACGCACTGCTTGCGGTCGTTGCGGTGTTTTCGCCCGCAGTCTTTGCACTTCCACTGCTTTGGACCGAAACCCATGTGACGTTGACCGACTCGATGCACGCATGGGTGTTAGGTTTTGCGACCTATCGGACCGCCGAGGGTCCCCTCGTCGGCGACCCCCGGACCGCGGCGGCCACTAAATTTTAAGTTGTTCGGACAACACTTCCGGCTGTGTCCCGTTCACAATCTTCGCCCTCCAACACCCTGTTGGAGGCGTCTACGGTACCCGAGAGCGCGACCGAGGAGGTGTTCGACGCGTTGGCGCGGCCCGCCGAGACGAATCTGCTCGTCGTCTCCTACCGCGATACCCCCGACGCGTGGCTTCGAGACTGGCGGGGATTCGGCGGCGACTTGCCGTCCGAGGTCGGATTCGTCCACGTCGGAAACGCGACGCGTTCGGGCGCGGTCTCGGGCGCGACGCGGACGACCGGCGGTCCGTCGTCGTCCGACGACGGACCGTCGGTCGTGAAGGCCGTCTCGGACCCGACCGACCTCGCGCGGGTCGGCGTCACCGCGAGCGAGTACCTCGAAACGTGGGAGGACAACGCTCGCCAGACGGTGGTCTACCTCGACTCGCTGACGGCCCTGCTGGAGTCGGTCGCTTTCGACCGGGCCTTCGAGTTCTTCCACGTCCTCGCTGGCCGCGTCGAGAGCGTGGACGGCCGGGGGTACTACCTGCTAGACCCCACGGCCCACGACCACCGGTCGCTCTCGGCAGTCCGCGAACTCGCGGACGCGGTGGTGGACCTCGACGCAACCTCCGAAAACTAACTATAGATTTCTCTCGGACGTATTTAATTTTCTTATAGAAATATATTTATTTGCTCAACGTCGCGCTCTGTTTTCCCGGCGGACGCGCGGCCGAGCGGATGCTCGGCCGCGCGTCCGCGAGTCCGACGATTTCGGCGTGCCTCGGCGGAACCGTCGCCGGTCCTACCGGTCGCTCGCGGGGACCGCACCGCCGTGGCGAACGGGCGGAATTTCCGGAGTCGAACGCACGACGCGCCGCGTCTCGGAATCGTGACACGGAATAGCCACGCAGGGTTTATCTATCGGACCACCTTACCAACAGACTCATGACGGGGCCAATCCGCCAGCGCGAGCGCGAGCAAGAGACCGAACAGGAGGAGTCCGAGGAATCCCAGACGTGTCCTGAGTGCGAGGAAGGAACCTTAGTCACGGACGCTGGCGGGAGCGAGCTAGTGTGTCAGGACTGCGGACTGGTCGTCGAGGAACGCAACGTGGACCGCGGCCCCGAGTGGCGGGCGTTCAACCACCAAGAGCGCCAGTCGAAGAGTCGCGTCGGCGCGCCGACCACCAACACGATGCACGACAAAGGGCTAACGACCACCATCGACTGGAAGAACAAGGACGCCTACGGCCGGTCGCTCTCCTCGGAGAAGCGAAGCCAGATGCACCGCCTTCGCAAGTGGCAAGAGCGCATCCGGACGAAGGACGCGGGCGAGCGCAACCTCCAGTTCGCGCTCAGCGAACTCAACCGGATGTCGTCGGCGCTCGGGGTCCCCCGGTCGATTCAGGAAGTCGCCTCGGTCATCTACCGGCGCGCGCTCAAGGAGGACCTGATTCGCGGGCGCTCCATCGAGGGAGTCGCCACCGCCGCGCTCTACGCCGCCTGCCGGAAGGAGGGCATCCCGCGCTCGCTGGAGGAAGTCTCGGAAGTGGCCCGCGTGGACCGCAAGGAAATCGGCCGGACCTACCGCTACGTCTCCCAAGAACTCGAACTCGGGATGGAACCGGTAGACCCCAAGAAGTACGTCCCGCGGTTCTGCTCGGAACTCGACCTGAGCGAGGAAGTCGAGAGCAAGGCCAACGAGATTATCGACGTGACCGCCGAGAAGGGTCTGCTGTCGGGCAAGTCGCCGACCGGATACGCCGCCGCCGCCATCTACGCGGCCTCCCTGCTCTGCAACGAGAAGAAGACCCAGCGCGAAGTCGCGGACGTAGCTCAAGTCACCGAGGTTACGATTCGAAATCGGTATCAGGAGCAAATCAAGGCCATCGGACTTTACAACTGAGAGACCGTACCCCCGAGTGGCACCAAACTGTGCGGCGGAGACGACAATGGAAATGGAAATCGGACAGCGATTCGAGCGACGACTCGGCGAGGAGTTCGGCGGGGACGACGGGACGCGGCGCGTCGTCGCGCGACAGGCCCGTGACCTCGCAGACTCGGGACAGTTCGAGACGGACACCGACCGGAAGCTGACGGTCTCGGTCGTCGTCGAGAACCTTCGGGACGCGCCCGACGACCTCGAACTCGCCGAGCGGTGGAACTGGTGGATGGGTGCGCTTGAACTCGCCTACGGCGGCTACGACCGCTTCCGGGTCGTGCGGTGGGCGGGCGGCCGGGAGTGACGGCGCGGAGTCACGGCACCCCGCCGGTCGCACCGAGGTAGGCCACGTAGAACTGGACCGCGTTGAACGCGCCGTGGACGAACGCCGGGACGACGAGGTTGTCGGTCCACTCGTAGGCGACGCCGAGAACTGGCGAGAGGACGAGCAGAATTGCGAGGTACGCGAGCTTTCCCGACCCCTGTAGCGAGAAGACGTGGACGACGGCGAAGACGAAACTCGCCACGCCGATGGCGACCCACGGCCCGAACGCCTCGCGGAGTCGGCCCTGTACGACCCCGCGGTAGAGCAGTTCCTCGCCCGGACCGATGAACAGGAACGACAGCGGAACCAGCAGGAGGAAGATTCTGGGGTCCTGCTCGCCGAACTCTTCGACCGCGTTCGAGGCCGACTGGACGCCGAACGCCGAGAACAGCGCCGAGAGCGCGACGAGACCGGCGAACAGCGCTACGACGCCACCGACCGCCCACGCCGCGTCCCGAAGCGTCGGGATTCGCGCCTCGATGAAGTCCAGTCCTCGGTCGGTGTACCGCAGATAGCCGACCGCGAACGTTCCGAACGCGACACCCTGTCCCATCACGACCGAGACCGCGAGCAACAGCGCCGGGCGCTCCATCAGTGGGACGCCCGCCGCGAGCAGTGCGACCGCGGCCACGCCGACGACGACCACCGCGAAGGCGTACCCGCCGAGACCGAGCGCCGCCGCCGCGAGTAGGGTTCGTCCCGGCGCGGCAGATGGGGGCGGCCCGTCGATGCGTACTCGTTCCATCCTCTCGGGGTACGTTCCGGACTCACTTGAAAGTCGCTCGCACCGCGTCGTCTGGAGTCGTCGGGCCGCGGCGGTACCGCGGGCCACCGCGGTACCGCCGCGAGTCGCCCGCGCGTTCGACTTCGAAGACTTGCACGAGAATCACGAGTCGGCCGTCCGGGAAAGTCGCGCGGAGCATCGGCCCCCGACTCGTAGCGGCCACGTACGGCGGGTCGGCGACCGGCGGCGCGGATAGCGAGTGACCGACCGCTCGCGCCGCGCCCGCGAGTACGTCGGGCAAGCGCGTCCACGCACCCGCGGCGCGCAGTCGCGCGCGCAACGAGTCGGCGACGGCACTCCGGTCGGCCGTCGTGTCGCCGTCCCACGTCTCGGCCACCGCGTCGGCCCGCCGCAAGACGAGTTCGACGGTCTCTGCGTGGGTTTCGAGGACGTACTCGCGGGCGGCGTCTGCGGGGTCGGTCACGGGTACGTGTCGGGTTCGGCCGCCGAAGTATAAACCTCGGGGGAAAAGCCTACAAGTGAGGGGCCAAACCGTGGTGGTAGAGATGGAACAGATGATTCCACTATTCGGGCCGATTCCGGGCGGGATGGAGATGATGGTCATCCTCCTCATCGCCGTCCTGCTGTTCGGCGCGAACAAGATTCCGAAACTCGCCCGTTCGACCGGCGAGGCGATGGGCGAGTTCAAGAAAGGCCGACAAGAGATAGAAGACGAACTGCAGGAAGCGGCCGACCCCGACACGGACCCGGACCCCGACGTTGGTAGCGAGACCGACTCGAACGTCGATACCGACACGTCCGAAGTGTAACGCTGGCGGTCTACTTTCTGCGGGTTTCGTAACCGAAATCGGTTTCACACCGACTGGTATCGACCCCGAGGTTAAGGGGCTTCGGTACCAATCTTCCGATACATGAGTAGTGACGAGCTTCGAGAGACAAACACGGAAGAGCGCTTTTCGTTCAAGAAAGACGAGAGCGCGGCGGTGAAATCCGAGAAGGGGCTGACCGAAGAGGTCGTACGCCTCATCAGCGAGGACAAGGACGAACCGGAGTGGATGCTGGAGCGGCGACTCCGGGCGTTGGAACACTGGAAGAAGATGCCGATGCCGACCGACTGGCCGGGCCAACCCGACCTGTCGGAACTTGACGTAGAGGAAATCGTGCCGTACATCCGGCCGGACGTGGACAAGCGCGAGGGCGCGGATAGCTGGGACGACCTGCCCGAAGACATCCAAGACACCTTCGAGAAGCTGGGCATTCCGGAAGCCGAGCGCAAGGCGCTGTCGGGCGTCGGCGCTCAGTACGAGTCGGAGGTCGTCTACCAGAACATGCAAGAGCAGTGGGAGGAGAAAGGCGTCGTGTTCTGCAACATGGACGAAGCCGTCCAAGAACACGAGGACCTCGTGAAGGAGTACTTCATGACCTCCTGTGTCCCGCCGAGCGACAACAAGTTCGCCGCGCTCCACGGTGCCGTGTGGTCGGGCGGAAGCTTCGTCTACGTGCCCGAGGACGTGACGGTCGAGATGCCGGTACAGGCGTACTTCCGGATGAACTCGGAGGGGATGGGCCAGTTCGAGCACACGCTCATCATCGCCGAACCCGGCAGTGAAGTTCACTACATCGAAGGGTGCAGTGCGCCGAAATACGGCACGCACAACCTCCACAGCGGAGGTGTGGAAGTGTTCGTCAAGGAAGACGCGCACGTCCAGTACTCGACGGTGCAGAACTGGTCGAAGAACACGTTCAACCTCAACACCAAGCGCTCCATCGTGGAGAAGGGCGGCCGGATGGAGTGGGTGTCGGGGTCGATGGGGTCGAAGGCGACGATGCTGTACCCCTGCACGATTCTGAAGGGCCGGGGGGCGTCGGCGAACAACATCACCATCGCGTTCGCGGGCGAGGGCCAGAACATCGACACGGGCGCGAAGGTCTACCACAACGCGCCTCACACCAAGTCCACCATCGAGTCCAAATCCATCTCGAAGGACGGCGGCCGCACCAACTACCGGGGTCTGGTCCACATCTCGGAGGGTGCCGAACACTCCTCCACGTCGGTGGAGTGTGACGCGCTGATGTTCGACAACGAGAGTACGTCGGACACGATGCCGTACATGGAAATCGACGAGTCGAAGGTGGACGTGGCTCACGAGGCGACCGTCGGGAAAATCGGCGACGAAGACGTGTTCTACCTCCAATCCCGGGGGTTGGACGACGACGACGCCAAGCAGATGATTGTCTCGGGGTTCATCGAGCCGATTACGGAGGAGTTGCCCATCGAGTACGCCGTCGAGTTGAATCGGCTCATCGAGTTGGAGATGGAAGGCAGTCTCGGATAACTCCCGGAGAACGTTTTTCTCGAAGCTCTCGTTGCGCATCCGGTTCGCACCCGGTGACCGTCCGAATGCGATAGCCGTTTAAGGATGAAGGAAAATTGTCGGGTATGACCGGCGACTCCGCCGCTGGCGACGGCGAAGACAGCGGCGGGTCACTCGGCGTCAACGAGGTTCTGACCCTGCTGAGCGACCGGTACCGGCGACACGCCCTCGCGTGTCTCGACGGTCTGCCCGCGCCCGTCGCGCTCGAAGACCTGACGGACAAGGTGGCCGGGCGGGAGTTCCAACAACCGCCTGACAATGTGTCGATGATAACTCGGACCCAAATCGCCACGGCACTTCACCACAGTCACCTGCCGAAACTGGAGGAGTCCGGAATCATCGTCTACGACGAGGACGAGGGGGAAGTGACCGAAATCACCGTCGAGGCACCGCTCACGGGCTTTCTCGACAAGATTCGGCGACACGAGGGGTAGGCGACGGGGGTGGGTCGGTGGCTCCCGACCTCTCGCGCGCTACTTTTACCATTCCACTCCGGCGCGTTGGCAGTACGGTGCAGTCTGCCGTCGCGGGCGGTCGTCGGTGCTTCGACTCCCGTCACTCGTTTTTCGCTAACTCCGTAGACCCTCGAACCCCCCGGAGAACGAAGCCACCTACACTTAACTCCCCGTGAGCCGTCACCTTCCGTATGGCTTCGACTTGGCGACAGTTGCTTCCCCAATTTTTCGCAATGCTCCTGCTGTACTTCGTCGCCGTCATCGCGCTCGAAGCGGTCGGAATCGACGGGTTCGTCCCGCGAATCATCGTCGCGCTGGCGGTCGCGTTCGGCTACCCTGCGGCCCTACGACGACTCGGCCGCGCGCCGCCCGCGTGGGAACGGTAGGTCGGTCGGAGACGAGCGGAATTGTTTTGTTGTGTTAGAGCAATAATTTTGTTTGTTAGAGTCGGCTTAGTATTTGTTTTGTAGCGACTGCACAGCACCGCGAACGGAGGAGTCCGGAGTACAGCGACCACAACCGCACCGCGAACGAGAAAATCGAGAGAGCTAGCTACTGCCGACACCTCTCAGACCGCACAGCACCGCGACCGCGAACCACACGCCTCCCCAACCGATTGCGCGTCTCGCTCCCTCCGGTCGCTGTGATGCTCATCCCTCGCGCGACGATGGCGCGACACGCTCACGCGGTCGCGCCAGCGCGCGCCGGAGTCGAGAGGCGAGGGTATCGCCGAACGACACCCGAGATCCCGAAATACGGGGGAAACGTCGCTCACAGCGTCACGCCGAGGTGTCGGTCCATCACCTCGCTGTTCTCGCGCAACTGCTCGCTCGTGCCGTGGTAGACGATTTCCCCGCGGTCCAGCACGTAGTGACGGTCCGCGAGTTCCAGCGCCACTCCCACGTTCTGCTCGACCAGCAGGACCGAGATTCCCTCGTCGTTCAGACTCTCCACGAGGTCCTCGACCTGTCGGACGACGAACGGCGCGAGACCTTCGGTGGGTTCGTCGAGCAGGAGCAAATCGGCCCCTGCGACCAGCGCCCGCCCGATGGCGAGCATCTGCTGTTCGCCGCCCGAGAGCGCCGCGCCCTTCCGGTCGGGGTGGTCCCGCAGGTTCTCGAACTCCGCCAGCACCTCCTCGGGGTCCCGCGGGTCCGCGGTGTCGCCGCCGCCCAACTGCCCGACGCGCAGGTTCTCCGCGACCGTCAGACCGGGGAAGATGCGGCGCTCTTCGGGCACGAACGCGACGTTCCGCCGGACCGTCTCCTCGGGCGACAGCCCCGTCACGTCCTCGCCGCGGAAGGTGACGGTCCCCGCCGTGGGGACGACGTTGCCGACGACCGAGCGCAGAGTCGTCGTCTTGCCAGCGCCGTTGCGCCCGACCAGCGAGACGACTTCGCCCTCCTCGACGCAGAGCGAGACGCCGTGAAGCACCTCGGTCGCGCCGTACCCCGCGACGACGCCCGATACGTCGAGCAGTGGGTCCGCACACGCCCCGGCGTCGAGGCGGTCTGTGTTCCGACTCATTCCCGGACACCTCCGAGGTAGGCCCGCTGAACGTCGTCGTCCTCGGCGATGCGCTCGGGCGTGCCGGTCGCCAGCACCTGCCCGCGGTTCAGCACCGTCACCCTGTCGGAGACGTTCATCACGAGGTCGATGTCGTGTTCGATGAGCAACATCGTCCGGTCGGCGAGCACCTCCTCGACGAGGCGTATCGTCCGGCGGGTCTCCTCGCTCCCCATCCCCGCGGTGGGTTCGTCCAACAGCACGAGTTCGGGGTCGGTCGCCAGCACCAGTCCGAGTTCGAGACGCCGCCGGTCGCCGTGGGCCAGATTACGGGCGTAGTCGTCGCCCCGGTCTTCTAACCCGATTTCGGCCAGCACCTCGTCGGTCCGCGACTCGACCGACTCGAAGCGGTCGGTCGGAGTGAACAACTGGCGGCGGAGTCCGATTTCGCCCTCGCTCTCGGCGACCGACTGGGCCGAGAGCCTGACGTTCTCTCTGACCGAGAGACCGCCGAACACCGTCGAAATCTGGAACGACCGACCCATCCCGCGCCGGACGCGCTCGTGGGGAGCCATCCGGGTCACGTCCTCGCCGCGGAACCGGACCGTCCCCGAGGTGGGCCGGAGCGCGCCCGTGAGACAGTTGAACAGCGTGGTCTTGCCCGCGCCGTTCGGTCCGATGACGCTCCGGAACTCGCCGTCTCGGACTTCGAGGTCCACCGAATCGACCGCCACGAAGTCGCCGAACTGCTTGGTCAGGCCCTCGGTGTGGAGGACGGTCTCGGTGTCGAGCGCCCCGGCGTCGTCCGTGACGGCCATCACTCGTTCACCTCCCGGTCGGCCAGCGGTTCGGCGTCCTCGCCGCGACTCCCGGCGCGTCCGCCCATCGCCGCCAGTTTCTCGGGGAGCGAGACCAACCCTCGCGGGAGCAGGATGACGAACAGCACGAACACGAGTCCGAGCCAGAACTGCCAGTGGTCGGTGTACGACGACAGCAGGTCCTCGAACCCGATGTAGACGCCCGCGCCGACCATCGGGCCGTAGAGGGTCCCCATCCCACCGAGGACGGTCATCACGACCACCTCACCCGAGTTGAGCCAGAACAGCAGGGAAGGCGCGACGAACCCGTTCTGGACCGCGAACAGGCCGCCCGCGAGTCCCGCCATCGCGCCCGACACGACGAACGCCCGGCGCTTGTAGGCGGTCACGTCGTAGCCGACGAACTCGGTCCGGCGCTCGCTCTCCCGGATGGACTGGAGGACGCTCCCGAACGGTGCCCGCATCATCCGGCGCGCGACGAGGTAGGACCCGACGACGGTCGCCAGCAGGAAGTAGTAGAACAGGCCGTCTTCGCCGACCAGCGGTACCGTCTCGGCGATTTCGTCCAACTCCATCGCGAACCCGGCGACGCCGTACACCACGTCGGCACCGAACAGGCCGTCGCTCCCGCCGGTCCAGTCGAACTTGAACACGGCCCGGTAGAACAGTTGGGCGAACGCCAGCGTAATCATCGAGAAGTAGACGCCCGAGACCCGAATCGAGAGGTGGCCGATTGCCCACGCGATGACGCCGCAGACGGCGACTGCGGCCGCCAGCGCGACGAACGCCGACGGCGTGAGGTGCAACAGGACCAACACCGCGGCATAGGCACCCGTCCCGTAGAACAGGGCGTGACCGAGCGAGACCAGTCCGGCGTAGCCCATCACGAAGTCGAGGCTGAGCGCGAACAGTGCCCAGATGAGTACGTCGGTCAGGAGCGTCAGGACGTACTCGGTGTACAGAACGTCCACGCCGAGGGGGACGACGGCCAGCAGAGCCACCGCGACCGCGCCCAAGCCGAACCGCTGGCGGTCGGTCAACACGCCGCCGCCCCGACCCGCGAGCAACTCTCCTTCGGACTCCGAGGTCGTCTGCCACTCGGGGTTGCCGAACAGCCCTTCGGGTTTGACCAGCAGGACGCCTATCATCAGCACGAAGACGATGAGACCCTCCAGCGCGGGGACGTAGGTCCGGGCGAGCGTCTGGACGACGCCGACCCCGAGTCCGCCGACGACCGCCCCGCGGAAGCTTCCGAGACCCCCGAGGACGACGATGACGAACGCCGGGATGATGACCGCGTTGCCCATGCCGGGACTCACGTTCTGGTACGCGCCGAGAACCACGCCCGCGACCGCGGCCAGCGCCGCGCCCGCGCCGAAGACCAGCGTGTAGTATCGGTCGATGTCGATGCCGAGGTTCCGGACCATCTCGCGGTCTTGGGACCCGGCGCGCACGACCAGTCCGAATCTGGTGTTGTTGAGCGCCCACCATGTCCCGAGCGAGAGGAGCGCGCCGAACGCGATGATGAAGTAACTGTACAGCGAGTTGTTGACGCCGAGAATCGTCACCGGGCCGTCCAGAATCGGCGGCGGACTGAACGCCTTGGCCTGCTTGCCCCAGAAGAAGGTGATGGCGTCGTTGACCATCAACACGAGTCCGAACGTCAGCAGGATGTGGTAGAGGGGGTTGCGGTCGTAGAGCGGTCGAAGAGTCAGTCGCTCGATGACCGCGCCGACGACGCCGACGAGCAGTGGTGCGACCACCAGCGCCAGCCAGAACCCCATCCCGCCGAAGGGCGCGACCACGGCGAACGCGAAGTACGCCCCGAGCGCGAACAGTTCGCCGTGCGCGAAGTTGATAACGTCCATCACGCCGAAGATGACCGACAGACCCGCGGCTATCAGGACGTACACCATCCCGATGGTCAGGCCGTTCAGCAGTTGCTCGGCGAACCCCGTGAGACCGACCATGTTAGAGGTCGCAGTTGACGCTATCGCAGGGCGGGATGGCGTCCTGTCCCTCGACTTTCTGGCGGAGCGTCACGCTCGCGGCGGTCCCCGAGTCGGGTTCGACGTTCTCGCCGACCCAGACGGGGTTCGTGGCCTGATGGTCACACTCCCGGAACTGGTTCGGCCCGAAGAGACTCCGGACCTGTAGGCCCGCCAGCGCGTCTTTGACTTCCTCGGGGTCGCTCGTCCCGGCCTCCACGATACCTTGGGCGGTCATCCGGATGGAGTCATAGGCGACCCGCGCGAAGTTGTCCGGCGTCTCGTCGTAGGCGTCCTGATACGCCGACACGAAACTCTGGTTGTCGCCGGTCTCTATCTTCGGGACGTACCGGACGCCGCCGTAGGTGCCGTAGGCCGCCGGACCGAGGGCGTTCCGGACGACCTGAAACGTCATCGTCGGACCCACGAGCGCGACCGACCCTTTCAGACCCTGATTCGCGGCCTGTTTGGTGAAGTTGATGAGGTCGCCGCCGGTCATGCCAAGTACCGCGACATCGGCGTCGGAGTTGCTGATTTGGCTGATGTACGACCCGTAGTTGCTCGCACCGAGTTGGGACTTCGAGACGCCGACTTCGGTGAACTCGCCGTTGGCTTCCTTCATCCGGGAGCGCCACTCGCGGACGACGGAGTTGCCGTAGGCGTAGTTGGCGACGTGGAACCAGACGTTCGTCCCGAGGTTGTTGACCGTCCACGGCGCGACCGCCTCGGCGATTTGGGCGGTGTTGGTCTCGGCCCGGAAGACGTACTCGTTGCACTCCTCGCCCGTGATAGGGAGGGCGGCCGCGCCGGGGTTGTAGATAATCTCCTCGCTCTCCACGAACGAGTTGAGCGCCAGCGCGGTCGAACTCGAAATCGCGCCCATCAGATACTGCGCGCCGTCTTGGTCCACGACCTTCTGAGCCTTCTGGCGTCCGGTCGCGGGTTTGGCCTGCGTGTCCTCGTAGACCGCCTCCATCTCGAAGCCGAACTCGTCGCTCTCGTTGACGTGCTGGACCGCGAGTTTCGCGCCGTTTCGCTGGCCCTCGGCGAGTCCGCCGTAGGGTCCGGTCATCGGGCTGAGAACGCCGTACGTCACGGTGTCGATGCTCTGACTCCCGCCGAGTCCCGAGCCGCCGATACAGCCCGCGAGCGCGCCCGTGCCCGCGACGCCCGCGAGTCGGAGGACGGTCCGCCGCGAAGAGCGCCCGCCGGTCCGCAGTTCCGAGTCCTCGCTACCTTGAGGGTTGTTTGCGTGGCCCATACCCGTATTCGGAATCTATAATGATAAATATCTTTGTGTGGGGTTGGCACACGCTCGCGGCCGAAATAACTAGAGCGAGTCGGTCGGAGCGCCGCGGCGCTCCGACCGACGAGTCGATTGGCGAGTCGATTGGCGAGTCGATTGGCGAGTCGATTGGCGAGTCGATTGGCGAGTCGATGGTCGATTCGGTCCGCCGTCACTCGAAGTGCGGAACCACTTCTTCGCCCAGTCGCTCGACGCACTCGACCATCCGGTCGGTGCCGATTCCGGGGTGGTAGGTCCGGAAGACGAAGTGAACGTCGTTGCCCAGCGCATCGCGGTAGGTCTCCAACTGGTCGATTACCTGTTCGGGCGTGCCGAAGATAGCTTGGTCTTTCAACTCCCGCTTGCGTTCGTCGTCCAACTCCTCGACTTCCTCGCCCGAGAAAATTTCGGCGTAGCGCCGCTGGATGTAGAAGTAGCCGTCCCTCATCTGCTCCCACGCCTCTTCTTTCGAGTCGCCGACGAAGCCGTGCTGGAGGACGTAGATTTGGAAGTCGTCGTCTTCGTCACCGTCCTCGCTAGCGTCTTCGCGCAGTCCCTCCTCCTCGCGGACGTTCCGGATGTCCTCGACGCGCTTGCGGACGCCTCCGACCGAGAGCGCGGAGGGCGCACACCACGCGTCGGCGACCCGCGCGGCCCGGCGGACCGCGGGCTTGGCCGACCCGCCGTACATGATTGGCACGTCGGAGTCTGGTTTGGGTGTCACGCTCACGTCGGGCGACACGTCGTGGAACTCGGCGTCGTAGTCGAGGGGACCCTCGGACCACGCCGCCCGGAGCAGGTCGGTGGTGTCGGCCATGCGCTCTACTCGCTGTTCGCGGGGTACGCCGAACTCCTCGAACTCGGTCGGGTTCGACCCGATGGCGAGACCGAGGGTGAGTCGGCCGTCCGCGAGCAAGTCCACCGTCGCGGCGTCCTCGGCGAGGCGAACCCCGTCGTAGAGCGGTGCGAGAGCGATGCACGTCCCGAGTTCGACGTTCTCGGTCTCGGCCGCAAGCGCACCGAGAGTCGGCATCGTCGCCGAGAGGTAGCCGTCCTCGGCGAAGTGGTGTTCGGAGACCCACGCGCTGGCGAGGCCCGAGTCGTCGATGGCCCGCCCGAGCGTCAGCATCTCGTCGTAGATTTCGCTCATCGACCGGTCGTCGTCTGGCCGTCGCTGGCAGGTGAACAGCCCCGTGCCGATTTCCATACCGGGAAGTGGGCCGGGGCCGACTTAATGTTTTATAAGGGAGGTTTCGCACCCACGAAACTTATGTAGGGAGGGCAAGGTTTTCCCACATGGTCATCGGACTCAGCGGCGGCGGGGGCGGAGCGAGCAGACCCAGCGTCTCCCAGAACTCCAACGAGGGCATCGGCGGCGGTGGCGGGTCGATGAAGGGCATTCTGGTGCTTGCGACCCTGCTGGCGATATTCTTCGCACTTCTGGTCCTGTTCGGGTAGCGAAGCGTCCGATTCGGGGAGTCGCGCATCGCTGATAAACGTTCGCGCGAGCCTTTTTGACCGAAGACGGGACGAAGTGGCCGTAGACCATGGCGACGGACTCGGAGTCGTCGGCCCGGAGCGAACGTCGGCCGGAACGCAATCAGGGCGAAGCGAGCGCGGGCCGTCAGGTGTTGTTGGAGGAGGCCCGGACGACCACCGACCAGCAACTCGCGCAGATTAACAAAAACGAGGTCGCCGCGGTCCGGACCGTTCGACTGACGTTCGTCCTCTTAGGCCTTCTCACCGGGGGCAGTCATCTCTCGTCGTTTCCGGACCTCGGACTGTTCGGCGTACTCGGGATGTGGTCACTGGTCGGGTCGCTCGTCGCTGGCCTGTTCGTCTACGGGACGACGAAGCTCTTTATCGGTTCTCGTCCGGACGAGTTGTCTATCGACTACACCGAGCGACCCGTGTCCGAAGAGACCTACGTCGAGTTGCTGAGTCGATACGAGGCCGGAACGCTGAGAAACCAGCGAATCCTGTACTCGAACGGATTTATCCTCAGCATCTCGCGTCTCTTCCTCGCTTCCGCAGTCGTACTCGTGGCGCTCGGTTTAGCATCTCACTTCCCAGTTCCTCTCCAAGCCTCGATACGAAGCTAACAGACGAACGTTTATTAGCGACTCCCGGACAACACTGACATAGCTATGACTAATGTGGGAGAAGACGACGAACCGAGCATCGTGCAACCAGTGTACGTCTACACCGGACCGAAGTTCCTCGCGGACCTCAAACTCCGAATCGGCGAGTGGTTAGACGAGCGCCGCGGGTGGTAGCCGACCGAGCAACGTCTACAATCGATAAAGAAACAAAATTATTGCTTTACTAATTATCTGCCATGCCGAAACAACGATAGTTTTCGCTCACCGCCCTACGTCTCGTCTTTCTGGACCGTCTCTTGGCCGATGAACCGGGGACGCTTCTCGACGGCGAGGAAGTTGTTCACGTCCTCGCGCGCTTCCTTGGCCTTCCCCTTGTCGGGGTCGTAGTCGCGGCTTCCCTCGCTCCCGAGGGCGTCGTAGAGTTTGTCCAAGTCCTCGAAGTAGAGTTCCGCGATGCCGTCGAACTCGGCGTTCTCGGGGTCCGTGGGCAGGACGGTGGCGTACCGGACTACGCCGTCGATTTCGCGGGCGATGGGGGTGTGTTCGTTCTGCCAGTGGTCCACGAACTCCTCGTGAGTCATCCCCTCCTGTCGGACGAGGAACGCCGAGTGCTTGTAGAGTCCGTCCGTGTCGCCGTCCACCTCGTCTTTCTGGATAATCTCCTCGCCGATGAATCGGGGTCGGCGGTCGATGTCGAGGAAGTTGTCCACGTCCTCGCGCGCTTCCTTGGCCTTGCCCTTGTCGGGGTCGTAGTCGCGGCTTCCCTCGCTTCCTAACGCGTTGTGCAGGTCGTCCAAGTCCTCGAAGTAGAGTTCGGCCAGTCCGTCGAACTCGGCGTTCTCGGCGTCGGTGGGGAGGACGGTCTGGTAGCGCGTGACGCCCTCGATTTCGCGGGCGATAGGGGTGTGTTCGTTCTGCCAGTAGTCCACGAACTCGTCGTGAGTCATCCCCTCCTGTCGGACCAGCAGGGCCACGTGCTTGTACATATTCCGAGCAACAGGTGCGACGGTGATAAAACCACACGGAGAGGGTCCGACGGGCGTCGAGAAACGAGACGGTTCGGCTCGGTGTCCGCCCGAACGGTGGACTCAGTGCCCGCCCGAAGCGAGGTGCAGGCCCACGATACCCACGACGATGACGCAGATGAACGCGATTCGCGTGAGGTCGGCGGGTTCCTCGAACAGGAAGATGCCCAACGTCGCGGTTCCGACCGCGCCGATGCCCGTCCAGACGGCGTATGCGGTCCCGACTGGGAGGTCCTCGACGGCCTTCGCCAGCAACACCATGCTGACCACGAGAGCGACGACGGTCCCTGCGGTCGGCACCGGTTTCGAGAGACCGTCGGAGTATTCGAGACCGACCGCCCACGCGATTTCGAACAGGCCTGCGACGACGAGGAGGTACCACGACATGTCGGTCACCGGTAGCCGACCCGCGGGTCTACGTCTTCCGTTTCGGACTGCTGAAAATCGAGTGCCGCTTCACCGGTCGCTCGCTGGCGGACCGGAGGTCTACTCCATGACGGTCTCGTACCCACCGTCGACGTTGAACGCCGTCCCGGTGACGAAGGACGCCTCGTCGCTTGCCAGGAAGGCGATGCAACTTGCGACCTCCTCCGGTTGCCCGAGTCGATTCAGGACGTGGGCACGTTCCCCTTGCTCTCTCATCGCTTCGGGATTCTCGAAGTCTTGGAGGAAATCCTCGAACATGGGGGTATGAACGTGGGCGGGACACACCGCGTTGACTCGGATGCCTTCCGGACCCAATCGTCCGGCTAGCGACCGAGTAAGGTTCACGACCGCGGCCTTGGAAGTCGCGTACGGAACGAGCGGCGAGTAGCCCCGCAATCCGCCGACCGACGCCGTGTTGACGATGGTGCCGCTCCCCTGCTCTTTCATGAGGGGGACGGCCGCCCGGCAACCGTTCCAGACGCCCTTGATGTTAACGTCGAAGACGTGGTTAACTTCTTCGTCACTTATCTCGCCGATGTCTTTTCTCGGACCGGGGACTCCTGCGTTGTTGCAAAGCACGTCGAGGCGTCCGTGTTCTTCGACCGTGGCGTCCACGACACTCTGAAACGCCTTGGCGTCGGTGACATCTAGTTCGGCGAACGCGGCGTCTCCATCCATCGCTTCGATTTCGCTCACGACCTCGTCGCCTCGTTCGTCGGCGATGTCGCTCACGATGACGGTTGCACCCTCCTCGGCGAAGCGTTTGGAGGTCGCCGCACCGATACCGCTCGCGCCACCTGTGACGAGAACCACTTTGTCTTCGAAGTCCATAAGTCCAAGATTATCAATACAATTTTTATAACTTTCTTAAGTTTTTATACTAGATTAATAAGTAATAATATGTTTGACGCTGTGGGTCGTCGTTTCTCCCGACTCTACTCGATGGTCAGTTTAATGGTGAAACCCGGACAATCCCGAAGACATGGGTCTGTATCAGCGCGATTTCATGGAAGGCACGCGCGGCACGATGGGCGTCGATTGGGAGGAGCGAATCGACTTCCAGCGCATGCGCCGCGAGCGCAAGGAGCGCGCGCTCGAACGCTTGCAGGAGACCGAACTCGGGAGCATGCTCCTCATCGACGACCCCAACGTCCGGTACGTCACCGGACTCGCCATGACCGGCGGGAGCGGTGCCGACCACTACACCCTGCTCACCGAGGATGGCGACGTGGTTCACTGGGACACCGCCGACCACGCGAGCAACCAGCGGTTCAACTGCCCGTGGTTGGACGACATTCGGTACGCCGCGCCCGGACTCGGTAACGTCCCGCGGGCGTCCGGCCGGAACTCCGCCCGCGATTGGCTGAAGGGCAAGATGGCCGACCTCGTGGTCTCGGCGATGGACGAGTACGGCGTCAAGAAGGAACCGATGGGAATCGACGTGGGCAATCAAGCCCTCGTCGGAAAGTTCGAGGAGCGCGGCGTCGATGTCCGCCCCGGCGAGTGCGCGCAGGTGATGGAGGACGCCCGGAAGGTCAAGACCCGCGACGAAATCGAGTGCCTGCGGCAGGTCGCGGCAATCTGTGAGGCCGGATTCCAGCGCATCAAGGAGACCGCAAAGCCCGGTATGCGCGAGTCGGAGGTGTGGGGCGAGGCGACCAAGGAACTCTGGCGACTCGGCGCGATGGTTCAGGGGGGCTACTGCACCTCCGGACCGAACACGTGGCCCAAACATCAGGCCAACACCACCGACCGCGTGATTCGGCCGGGAGACCTCGTGTACGCTGACTTCTACAACATCGGCTTCATGGGCTATCGCTCCTGTTACTACCGGACCTTCAGCATGGGCGAACCCACGCAGGCCCAGCAGGACGCCTACGAGAAGGCCCGAGACGACCTCTACGACGTGCTAGAGCGCATCGAACCCGGCGCGACCACGGATGAAATCTGCAAGGGCTTCCCCGACAGGGAGGGCGAACACATGGACTGGTACGACGCCGACGAGTACTGGGAGATGACCACCAACCACTGGGCGCACGGTCTGGGTCTCCAACTCTACGAGGTTCCGATGATTTGGCGGGGCATCTCCCCCGACCATCCCATCGAAATCGAGGAGGGGATGACGATGGCCGTCGAGACGATGCAACCCGCCGAGAATCAGGGCGTCCGCGTCGAGGAGATGGTGGTCGTCCGCGAGAACGGCGTCGAGATTCTGAGCCAGTGGCCCGTCGAGGAGATTACGACTATCGACCACTGAGCGGACCGCGGTCCTACGACGACTCCTCCTCGGTAATCGCGTCGTCCTTCGCGTTCGGCGCGCCGACGACGAGCATCCGGCCGTCTGCTTGGGCCTCGAACTGCCGCCACGTCTCGGGCGGAATCACGGTCACGTCGTCTGCACCGAGTTCGAAGGTTTCGCGCTCGCCGTCCTCGCTTTCGACGGTCACGAGAAACGACCCGTCCAGCACGTAGTACAACTCTTCTTGCTCGTCTTGGCGGTGCCAGTTGTTGGTCTCGCCCGCCTCGAACTCCCAGACGCTCGGGCGCATCTTCGCCGGACGGAGTTGGTAGCCCACGGCCTTCAAATCCGGTTCGATACCCTCCACGTCGCGTGGGTCTACGTCCGCGAGACTGGTCTTCTCGTACATCGTCGGCGATTCGACGCCGAACGGCAAAAAGGAAGAGGGCGAAGAGGAAAAGGCGGGCGAGAGGCCGGAGAACGAGCGAACGAAGCGGAGGGCCGAAGTCGGAGGACCGGGACCGCTCAGAACTCCCCGGCGACGATGTTCGAGAGTTTGCCGCGGTCGAACAGTTCGCCCGAGAAGGTGTCGGGGTAGAGGAGCGTGGCGAATCGCTCGGTCAGGAAGAGGTTCTGAATCGGTCCCTGATAGATGGGACCGCCGCGGTACACGTCGTCGTTCTCGACGGCGGTGAGTTGGCTGGCGACGTTGTGGTCCTTCATGAACGAGACCACGGTGTTTTGGAACTCCTCGCGGGTCTTGGTCTCGTGGCCCCGAACGAACAGGGCGTCGGGGTCGACTTGGAGCAGGGTCTCGTAGTCTATCTTCCCGCGGTTGGATTCGCTCAGGCCCTGTACGTCGGTGCCTTCGAGGGCGTCGGAGACCCCGAGGTCGTGGAAGTGCTTCTTGTTCGCGCCCTTCCCGTCGATGCGATACGGCGAGAACTTCTCGGGTTCGTCGCTGGCGGCGAAACAGAGCAGGCCGTTCGGTCGCTGTTTCGCGGCCGGAAGGTTCCCCTTCACGTCGGCGAGGTACGAGTCGTGGAACGACTTGAACGCCTCGTACTGGTCTTTCTTCTGGAAGACTTCCGCGACCTTCTCGAAGGCCTCGTACATCGTGTAGTAGCGGTAGTCGTGCCACTTGTCGGTCCGGCGGAAGATGGTGTTGCCGACGAAGGGACCGACCTGCTCTACGATTTGGTCCACGTCCTTCTGCTGGAGTCCGAAGAAGGAGTTGCTGACCAACCACTTGGGGTCGGTGAGGTGAACGTCGTTGTCGAGTTCGTAGTAGACTTCCTTGTCGATGCCGTTGTCGCCGACGAGTTCGACCACGCTCCCTTTGTCCAGCGACACGCCGTCCAACTCGTCGTAGTAGGAGGTGTAGAACCGGGACTTCGACCCGACCGCCGAGAGACCGTCTGCTTGGCCGAGCGCGACCCCCATGTCGGCGTAGCCGGGGAAGTAGGTTTCCCACTTCTCGGGCACCGACTCGAAGGTCACGTCGCCGACGGGGACCATCGAGACGGTGTAGGACTCGCCGCTCGCGTCTTCGGTCGTGGTTTCGTCGGTCGTCGTCCCGTCGGCCGTCGTCTCGGCCGAAGTCGTCTCGGTGGTCGTTTCGGTGCTTTCGCCGCCCGAATCGCCGGTACAACCAGCGAGCGCGAGGCCGGTCGCTACGCCCAGACTGCCCTTGATAAATCTGCGCCGCGTCTCGTCAGTTCCTTCTGCCATATCTTTTAGGCCGCCCTAAAAATACAAAGGCACTTCGATTTAGGTCGGCCTAACTCCCGGTCCTCTGTCGATTTCGCTCCGAACTACTCGTCCGAGAGCGCCCGCTTGGGGTGGATTCGGAGGTCGGACGACTGCGTGACCGTGGCTTCGACGCCGAACACGTCCGCGAGCAGTTGCTCGGTCACGACTTCTCCGGGCGGTCCCCAGTCGTAGATTTCGCCGTCGTCCATGGCAACGAGGTAGTCGGCAAACCGGACCGCCTGCGAGAGGTCGTGGAGGACCACCGCGACGGTGACGCCCTCCTCGTCGTTGAGGCGTCTGACCGTCTCCAGCACCCGGAGTTGGTGGTGGAGGTCGAGGAACGTCGTCGGTTCGTCGAGCAACAGCACGTCGGTCTCTTGGGCCAGCACCATCGCTATCCACACCAACTGCTTCTGGCCGCCGCTCAGCGCGGCGACCTCCCGGTCTCTGAGGTCGGCCACGCCCGCGAGGTCGATTGCCCGCTCGACGGCCTCGTGGTCCTCGTCGGACACCGAGTCGAAGAATCCTCGGTGGGGGTACCGGCCGTGATAGACCAGTTCCTCGACAGTGATGCTCTCGGGCGAGTCGTTCTCTTGGGAGAGGTGACCGAGTTCGCGGGCGAGTTCCTTACCGCCGTACTCGTCTATTTCCCGGCCGTTGAGCGCGACGACGCCCTGCTCCGGGTCGAGGTGGTTCGAGAGGGCCTTGAGCATGGTACTCTTGCCGCTCCCGTTCGGGCCGACCAGCGCGGTGATTTCGCCCTCGGGAACGTCGAGGCGCGAACACTCCACGACCGGTTCCTCGGTGGTCGGATAGCCGACCGCGAGGTCCTCCGCGAACAGCGCGCTCTCGGCGTCGTGGCTCATAGTTCACCCATCTCCTGCTGTCGGCGCATCAGATAGAGGAAGTACGGCCCGCCGACGAGTCCGGTCACGACGCCGACCGGAATCTGGGTCGGAGCAAGCGCGAGTCGCGCGCCCACGTCGGCGAGGACCACGAGCGCCGGACCCGCGAAGATGCACCCGACCATCAGGCGCTTGTAGTCGCTCCCGACCAGCGTCCGGACCATGTGGGGGACGACGAGTCCGACGAAACTCACGACGCCAGCGACCGAGATGGCGGCGCTGGCCGCGAGGACCGCCACGCCAGCGAGCGCGAACCGGACCTTCTCGACCGACATGCCGAGCGACCTCGCGGTGCGTTCGCCGAGCAGGAGAACGTTCAACTGCCTCGCGCCCGCGAACGCGAGGACGACCGAGAGCGCGGTCCACGGGAGCGCGATGCGGACCTGTTCCCAATCGACGCCCGTGAGCGACCCGGTGGTCCACGCGATGGCCGACTGGACGACTCCGAGGTCGTCGGCCAGATAGAACAGGCCGCGCTGGAGCGACCAGAAGACGGTGCTGACGATGACGCCCGCGAGGACGAGTCGGACCGGACTCGTCCCGCCCTTCCACGCGATGGCGTAGACGAGCAGGAAGGCCGTCGCGCCGCCGAGCGAGGCCAGAATCGGGAGGAAGGGCGCGAGTCCCGAGAACACGACCAGCGTGAGCAAGACTGCGAGACCCGCCCCGGAACTCACCCCGAGGACGTAGGGACTGGCGAGTTCGTTCCGGGTCACGGCCTGAAAGATGGCCCCCGAGATTGCCAGATTCGTACCGACCAGCGTCGCGACGACGACCCGCGGGAAGCGGATGTTCCAGACGACGAGGCTCCGCTGGCTCATCTCGGGCAGTTCGCCGCCGAGCAGGAACGCCCGCCACACTCGGAGGTCGAAGACGACGGCCGGGTCGAACACCGCGTGCCACGCCCCGACCAGCGTCATCGAATAGGTCCCGTAACTCACCTGTGCGAGTCCCGCCACGACGACCACGGCCACGCTTCCGAGGACGACCGTGGCGAGCGACCCGTCTATCCACCCGAACCGGCCGGATTCGGCCGGTGTCCGCCTCTTCCTACCGGTGTCACTCGCCATTCTCTGTTTTAGGGTACCCTAAACCAACGGAAAGCGGTTTCGATACTGTTTCGGACCGACCTCTCGATACCCAATCCTGCCGGTTCGACACGGACAAAATTATATCACGGCCGACCACAACGAGTCGATATGGCCGACCTGCTGCCCTCCAGTCCCGACTCTTCGGCCGGAGACGGGGGTGAGCCACGGGTCGTCGGCGTAGACAGCGACGACGCCGACGACTTGCTCGCCGCCCTCCAGTCGGAGACCGCCCGCGAAATTCTCGGGGTGCTGTACGACGACCCCGCGACCCCCTCCACCCTCGCCGACGAAGCCGACACCTCCATCCAGAACGCCCGGTATCACCTCGACAAGTTGACCGACGCCGACCTCGTGGAAGTCGCGGATACGGTCTACTCCGAGAAGGGCCGCGAGATGAAAGTGTACGCGCCCGTCGCGAAACCACTGGTCGTCGTCGCCGGGAGCGACGACGACGCGCCGGGCGTCGAATCGGCGCTCTCCAGACTGCTCGGTGCGCTCGGAGTTCTGGGCCTGTCGAGTCTGCTCGTCCAGCGACTCTTCGGCAGTCCGGGCGCGGGCGGGGTACTCGATACCGACCTGTCGTGGCAGGGCGACGACGCCGCGGCCGGGACGACGGCGGCCGAAGACACGACCACGGTGGAGGACGCGAGCGCCCCCGGCGCGAGCGACGGACCGAACGGCGACACGTCCGGGACCGAAGCGCCCGAACCAGTCGAGAGAGCGACGGAGACCGCGGCGCAAGCAACCCGGACCGTCGCGGAGACGACCCAATCGGCGGCCGAGACCACCCGACTCGTCACCGAGGAGGCCGCGCGGTCCACCACGACCGTCGCCGAGTCGGGCGGTGCCGCGGCGAGCAGTCTCCCGCCGGGACTGGTCTTCTTCGCGGGCGGTGTGGTCGTTCTGCTCGCGCTTGGAGTCGCGCGGTATCTGCGCGAGCGGTGACGCCGCGAGAGTGACGCCGCAACCGCCGACTGCGCGAGCGACGAGTGGCCCCTGTCGGGGGTCTCCCCCGAGAATTTTGGTTCCGGAATTTCGGAGCTAAATTTTCCGGAACGTCTCTCGGACGTGTGGAAAAACGGTGGGTCTTTAATACGATGCCGCAATAAATAGCAGTATGGAACAACTGCTCGAGAGTCGAGAGACTAGCACTGACGACGTAGACCTTTCCACCGTGGCCGACGACTTCGACTCGCTACTGTTCTGCGGTCGATGCGGCGAGCGATTTCAGGCCTCCGAAGCGACCGACGACGGTTGGTACTACCGATGTCCGGCCGACGACTGCGACGCGGAGGGCATCCACGAGGACCTCTATCCGGTGAAAGACGTGCTTCCATCGACACACTGAGTCGGCCCGCGGTCTACCACACCGCGACGGCCCTGACGGGCGACCCGTCCGCCGCCAGCGCGAGCGGGTACGCCCTGAGTTCGAATCGCGCTGGCGGGTCGCCCAGAGCCGTCAGGTTTTCGAGAACGAGCAGGTCGCTCCCGAGCAGTTCCCGGTGGGCGGGCACGCCGCCGGGTTCTTCTCCCGCCTCCGAACCGGTCGCGCTCGGCGACGGGTCCGGACTCAGCGCGTCGATGCCGACGTGATAGCCTCGCTCGGCGCACGCCGCCGCAGTCTCCGAGGCGAGGTACGGGTGGTCGTAGTAGCGGTCGGTCCCCCAATGGTCGTCCCACCCGGTCCGGAAGACCAGCATCTCGATGTCCGCGTCGTCCGGGACCGCCTCCGGGCCGATGGTCTCGCGCGCTTCCGACTCCGAGCAGTCCACGACGCGCGCGTCGAACGCGAACGTCCCCGGGTCGAAGGCGTCCAGACTCTTCCCGTCGGGTTCGGTGTGACTCGGCGCGTCGAGGTGAGTCCCCGTGTGAGTGCCGAGGCGGAGTTCCGTCACGCGATAGCCGTCGGCGTCGTGAGTCGCCGACGGCGTGCGCTCGACGGCGGGGTCGCCGGGGTAGACGGTGGTCGTCTCGTCCAGCGGGTGGGTGAGGTCGCAGGTAGGCACGCCGTTGTGTTGTCGCCCGGCGGCAAACGGTGTTGGGTTTTCGGTCTGCCGCGGGAAGGCGAGACCGAGCGGGTAGGTACCGCCTGACACGGCACGCCTTTATACTTCCTGTATCCTACCCCTCGGATACATGATGGCGACCACCCACGCCCTGTTCGGTGTCGTCCTCGCCAGCGCCGCGGTGGGCGTCGCGCCCGAGTTCGCGCCCGTCGCCCTCGTCGCTGGCGTCGTCGGGAGCGTCTTCCCCGACCTAGACCTCTACGCGGGCCACCGCCGGACGCTCCACTATCCGGTGTACTACGCCGTCGCCGCGGTCCCGGCGGTCGCCCTCGCCGTCGCGCTCCCCGGCGCGGCCACCGTCGCGTTCGCGGTGTTCCTCGCGGGTGCCGCGGCCCACTCGCTGATGGACGTTCTCGGCGGCGGTCTGGAACTCAAGCCGTGGCAGGCCCGGTCCGAACGCGCGGTGTACGACCACTTCAACGGTCGGTGGGTCCCGCCGCGTCGGTGGGTCCGCTACGACGGTGCGCCCGAGGACTTGCTCGTCGCGGTGGCGTTCGGTGCCCCGGCGCTGGTGGCCTACGACGGCCCGGTCCGCACCTTCGTCGGCGCGGTCCTGCTGGTCTCGACGGGGTACGCGCTGGCGCGCAAGCACCTCGCGGCGCTGGTCGAGCGACTGGTTCCGCTCGCTCCCGCCGCGGTCCACACCCGCCTCCCCGAGCGGTTCCGGGACGGAACCGACCCGACGCCGCGGGGCGAACCGGGCGACTGACCGTCGAACGTGGCCGCCACCACCGCCGACGAACTTTCAGAATTAAAAATATTGCTGAAGAATATCTAAATCGTTGTATAGAAATTATTTATCTTTTTCTACCGCTTCCCTGTATTGCTCCTTCGAGACGGTGTAACGGTGGAGGTCCCGAACCTCGTCGTCGGACGGCACGAAGTTCCGGAGAACGCCGTCGTGTTGGCCGCCGAACCGTCCGACGTACTTCTCGATGGCGCGTCGGGACCGCTCGTTGCCGTCCTGATGGGACGCGCCGACGAGTTCGAGGTCGAGGCGGTCAAACGCGAGTTCCAGCATCGCCGCCGCGCGTTCGCCGGAGTATCCACGGCCCCAGAACGGCCTGCGGAGCCAGATTCCCAACTCGGCCGAGCGACGTTCCCAATCGAAGTGGAGGTTGGTCGTGCCCGCGAGTTCGGCGTCGTCGCCGGACGGGTCCGCGTCGTCGCGCGGAAAGATAGCGTAGGTGGCCTGTCCCCGGTCGTCCCACTGCTCTTCCACGTCGGCGAGGTAGTCGTGGGTGTCTTTCGGCGTCTCGTGGGGGTCCCACATGACGTACTCGCTGACCTCGGCCATGTGGGGTGCCCCGGCGCGCATGTATCGGTAGAGTTCCGCCGTCGGCACGTTCTCCCGGCAGAGACGGACGAACCGCAGGCGCTCGGTCTCGATTTCCTCGGGGAACACGCATCCGGTACGTCCGCTGGAGGGATGTGTGCTTCGGCCCGCGACGGAATCCGACACCGACCGCGGCGTCCGAAGACGGTTCGGGGTACACGAACCGTCGAAAGCCAGTTTGGGTGTAGTGATGATGGGATACGGGCCCAGGACGCCAGACACTGACTACCAGTCAGGTCTGCGTTCGTAACTCGGTCCGGGCAGTTATCAATCTACGTGTTCGTACGATACTGACCAGTTTCGACGCCCGTCGGAGCGACGCGGACGCCCGCGAGCGACTACTTTCAGTTTCACTACGCTTGGCTCACCGCTTTAGTTCTCCGGTCGAGTACACGCACATGGCCAGTTCAGTCCCGCCCGCCGCGAACACCGAAATCTTCGACAGGCTCTGTGCGGCCATCGCCCGCGAGCAGGGCGGTGCCGACGTGTACCTGAAGGCCGCACACCTGATTCGCCGGAACAACGGCGCGTACTCGCTCGTCGGACTGGAAGAAGGCGGCGAGCGCGCTGTCTACCACTACGAGGGCGTCTTCGCGTCGGTCATGCCGTTCGACGAGGACGGCGTGCGACAGCACGAGGCCGAGACGCTGGCGCGAAACGAGGACGTGCGCGAGGGCCTGACCGCCGTCGAGTACGCGTGGGTCCACCCGGCCTACCGCGATTTGCTCGACTGACGACTGCGCGCCTCGCTACTCTCCCGGCCCCCGAACCGACCCTTTTTCGACCCTGCGCCGACAACTCCCGCCCGATGTCTGCTCCGTCCGACGCGCTCGCCGACGACGAGACCGTGCGCGAGCGACTGGCCCTGCGGACCGGCGGGTCGGTCGCGCTGACCGACGACCGCCTGCTCGTCGCCGCCGACGACGAACTCACCAGCGTCTCGCTGGACGACGTGGCGGAGGTGACGGTAGAGGACTTCGACTACTTCCTCGCCGTCCTGAGCGCGGTCCTCGTCGGATGGGGGTTGTACTCCACCCGGCGAAACGCGGCGCTCGGTCTCGGGTTCGCGGCGTTCGGCGCGGTCAGTCTCTACTGGACCTACCGCAAGCGCGGGAAGGCCCGAATCAAGGTCGCCGGGCGACCCAAGCCGATTTCGGTGTTCCCGGCCGACCCCGCGGCGTTCTACGACGCGCTCGAACCCCTGCTGGCCGAGGACGCGGGCGACGATTCCTCGGAGGAAGAGACCGCGTGAGGACCGAGCGACGACCTGCAGAACCGAGACGACCCAAAAACCACCGGCGCGCGCTGGCGCGACCCTCGTGGTCGCGCCGACCCGCGCGAGGGACGAGCGAACGAGTACCCGACGGGTACGAGTGAGGGAGTCGGTTGGGGAGGGTGTGGCCCGCGGTGGCGGTGCCGTGCGGTGCGGTTGCGGTCTGATTGGCTCAAGCCTGTCGCTAGCTTCTTTGTCTTCTCCTCTCCTCTCCTTACTAGACGCTCACGACGACGTTGACGCCGACTCGTCGCCGTCGTCCTCGCCGCTCTGACCCAAGTCGCGCTTGCCGAGCGACGGGGCGGCGTCCACGTCGGGCGTGAGTTCCTCGCCGTGAATCAGGTCGGTCACGACGATGCGGACCGCCTGAATCACCAGCACGAAAAACAGCGGGAGCAGGAAGAAGCCGTACCACCCGAACAGCATCGGGCCGAGGATGTACGCGAACATCATGACGCCCATGTGAATCTGGTTGCCCGAGATGTAGGGCTGGAGGAACGTCTGTGGAAGGATGTCGAGTACGAGAAACGAAACCACCAGCAGGCCGATAGGGTAAATCATCGCCGGGCCGCCCTGTCCCGCGGCGACCCACGCGAGGTACCCGACCAGCGGGACGTAGACGATTTTCCCGACCACGAGGGGGACGAGACTGGCGACCCCGGTCAACAGCGCCAGCAGGACGGCGAACGGGATGGTCAGCGCGGGCGGCGCGACGAAGTTGAACCCGTAGTAGACGACCGCCGACAGAATCGCCATCGTGAACACGAACAGGACGTTGCCGTAGAACACCGTCTCTAGTTCGTCGTCCACGGCGTGGGCGTAGGCGTGGCCCGTCGTCCCCTTCGGCGCTATCTCGTCGCGGAACCACGCCGCGATTCGGTCGTCGTCCCGCAGGAGGAAGAACGCGAACCCGAACGACAGCGATAGCAGGACGGCAAGCCCCACCACCGCCCCGAGCGCCGACAGGACGGCGTTCGCCAACTGGCGAATCCGGCCGGTATCGACCGACTGGACCTGCTGGGGGTTGTTCAACAGCGTGTTCACGAGGTCCTGCTGGTTCGTACTCAGACTCTCGACGTTCAACAGCGGCGCGAGGATACTCCCCGGCGTCCCCGACAGCGAGGCGGCGTCTCGGAGGCCCGCCACGAGGACGTAGCCGACGACGACGAGGATGGGAGTCACGATACCTAACAGCGTCAGCGCCGCCGCCACGCCGTCCCTATCGACGTGTGCGCCGACGCGCTCGCAGATTGGCCGCGAGGCGTAGTAGAGGAACACGCCGAGTACGAACATCCCGACGAAGGAGTAGCCGACGTAGACCACGCCGAGGGCGAGCGCGAGCAGGTAGAGCCACCACGCGATGCGGTTCCGGTCGCGGTCGATGAAGTCGTTCCAGTTCACGGTGGGTCAGATTGCCGTCGCGCCCGCGGCCACCGGGAGCGCGATGCCGGTGACGAAGCGGGCGTCGTCGCTCGACAGCCACACGAACGCCGCGCTCACGTCCTCGGGTTGGACGATTTCGCCCAACACGTTGTCCGGGCCGGACTGCTCGGCGACTTCGGCCATCTCCTCGCCGATGGATTCGACGATGCCGCCGGTCGTCGGCGTGTCCACGGCGGTCGGACACACCGCGTTGACCGTCACGTCGTGCGGAGCCAACTCCATCGCCAGCGTCTTGGTCAGACCGAGGACGCCGTGCTTCGCGGCGGTGTAGTGGCCCAGACCCGGCGAGGCGACCATCCCGGCGGTCGAAGGGGTGTTGACGATGCGCCCGCCCTCGCCGCGGTCTATCATGTGCTGGCCGACGTGTTTCGCGCAGAGCCACCTCCCCTTCAAATTCACGTCGAGCGCGTGGTCCCACGTCTGTTCGTCTAACTCCATCAGGCCCGAGACGGGCGCGACCCCGGCGTTGTTGGCGAGGAAGTCGATGCGGCCGAACTCCGAGACGGCACGTTCGACGCCCGCCTCGACTTCCCTCTCGTCTGCCACGTCCATCTGGACGCCGAGCGCCGACTGGCCGCGGTCTTCGACCTTCCGGACCGTCTCGTCCAGTTCGGTCTCGTCGCCGAGTTCGTAGGCCGATTCGTCGGTCGTCTCGCAGATGTCGGCACACGCCACGTCCGCGCCGTTCTCGGCGTACCGCAGGGCGTGCGAGCGACCCTGCCCGCGCGCGCCACCCGTCACGAACGCGACCCGGCCGTCGAAATCGTACTCCGCCATTGTTCTCCTACAGAGTCACGGGTCCGACGGGTAAAACGCTGTTCGCCGACTCGTCGGGCGCGCCGCCGTCGCTCGGACTGCCGGGCGTCGTGGGCGTCGATAGCAGTCGTTTCGCGTACCGGCCCGGAAAAAAGCGTTCGCGTTCGGCGATTGCGGTCAGTTACCGCCCTCGCCGTCCGTCTCGTTGCCGCCCCCGCCGGGAGAAATATTTGAGATTCGTTTCTTATCATTCCTAAATATATGGTTAAAAATTTTATTTATTTATAGAGAAATAATTGTATTTCTGTGAGCGGCGGAGATAGCTACTGCCGACTCCGATGAGGACGGGACCGGGCTCACGCGTGTACCTGAAATCTCCCGGAGTTCTCGCGCTCAGAAGTCCTCTTCGAACTCCGCTTCTCCGCCCCAGTCTTCTTCCTCTTCGAATCCCTCTTCTTCGCCCCAGCCGTCTTCTTCTTCGCCGCCACCGAGCGCGTCCGCGATAGTTCCGAGGATTCCACCCCCTTCTTCCTCCTCCTCGTACGCTTCTTCCTCGTACTCCTCATCCTCCTCGAAAGCGTCGTCTACGTCGATGTCGTGGTGTTTGTGGTGCTTTTTGTGGTGTTTCTTGCCGCCGGTCAGCGCGTTCAACTCGCCGGGGTCGAGCCACACGCCGCCACAGTTTTCACAATAATCTATCGTCACGCCATGTTCCTGTCGCTGTGACAGTTTGGTACCACATTGCAAACAGTCGAGTCCGCGTCCATGTGCCATGATAGCGCAGTCATGTCCCTACGTATATAATTACTTCGAGAGTGTTCGCACCCGGCCACCGAGAGGAAGAGAGACGCCCGGAGCAGATGGCCATCCGAGTCCTCTTCGAGTTCACCGCTCGACCGGGGGTCCACCTCACGCGCCCTACTCGACTGGTCAAAACTATAAACTGACGGGCAATTCCCTCGTTCGGGTGGACTCGAAAGGGGCCGCCCGCTCGCGTTTACGTGGTCGTCTCAGCACGGCCACTATTTCGCACCGCAGAACTGCGCGTGCGAAATATCCTGCTGAGCGACCGTGAGCGGACGGGGGCTTTTGAAACGTTCTTCGTCGTGACTCCGTTCACTTCGCCTCGCTCCTCGCCAACGTCGGTAACTCCCTTCAACTCCAAGAGGCGTCATGGTCAACGCCTTCTGGTTGGACCGCGACGTGGACCAGACCGCCCGATGGCTGGTCGATTCGCACGTTCTCTCGTCGGTGTTCGAGACGGCGATGGTCCTGACGACTGCGGTCCAAGCGAACGGCTACGCCGAGGGCGACCCAGCGACCCACCGGTTCTCGTAGAGGACGGACTCCACGTCCACCGTCGCCGGTCGAGTCGCCGTCTCCGAGAGCGAGACACCCCGGACCGCGACGTGTCGGTTCTCACGCGCCGCCGGGGTGGACGTGCGCGCGCGCGAGACGGTCGCTGGGGTCCGAGTCGCGCGCTACGACTTCGAAGTCGCCGACCGGTCGGCACCCGAAATCGCGGCCCGACTCCCGGCCGCGGTATCGCCTCCGGCCGCGCCGCCGTCTCGGGCCGCGCCGCCACCTCAACGCCGCCCTCCGGGAGCGAATCGAGCAGGCCCGTGCGGAGCGCAATCCGGTGCAAGCAGAGTGAGAGAGACCGTACCGTACGCTCGCACGCCTAAACTACGGAATTGACCCGTACGGCGACTCCTTCTTGATTTCTCACACTACTTCCGTGATATGACGAAAGGTGTTTCTATGATGGGGGGATAATCCCTTTGATAATGCGAGAACTCGACGAAACCGACCTCGAAATTCTGCAACTGCTGGTTGCGGACGCCCGCCGACCGTACAACGAAATCGCGGACGCGGTGAACCTCTCGCCACCGACCGTCTCGGACCGCATCGACCGACTCCGGGACCTCGGCGTCGTCAAGCGGTTCACGGTGGACTTAGACCGGTCGCTCCTCTCGGACGGAGTTGCAGTCCTCGTGGACCTCCACGTCGAACCCGGCCGCGTCTCGGAGGTCCGGAACGGCGTCGAAGGCATCGACGGCGTCGAACACCTCTTCGTGACTGCCGACGGCAACGTCATCTTCCACGCTCGCCTCCGAGACGGGGCGGTCGAACCGCTACTCACGGACGCCATCGACATCGACGCGGTGCGCGAGTACGACGTGAAACTGCTCGAAGACTCGGCGTGGCACCCCGAACCGCGCGGCGTCGAGTTCGCGCTGGAGTGCGACGAGTGTGGCAACTCCGTCACCAGCGAGGGCGAATCCTCGCACATCGACGGTGAACTCTACCAGTTCTGCTGTTCGTCGTGCCAGTCGCAGTTCGAAGAACGCTACGAGGACCTGAAGGAAGCGGCCTGAACGCTCTGCTCTACGTCTCGTCGCCGACCCGCGGGTCCAGCAGGGTGTACGCGAAGTCCTGAAACAGGTTCCCCAGTAGCGCGACGAACGCCGGGAGGAGCGTCGTCGCCAGAATCAGACCGATGTCCCGCTGCTCGATGGCCTGATACGCCAACTGGCCGACGCCCGGAACCCGGAACACGACTTCCACGACGTAGACGGTCAGAAACAGCACGGTGAGCAGTTCGGCGAAGAACACCGTCAACAGCGGTAGCGCGGCGTTTCGTAGGACGTGGCGGCCGATGGTCCGAGCGTCGGCACCGCTGGCCCGCAGAGTCTTGACGAACTCGGCGAGCAGGTACTCGCGGGACTCCGCGCGGGCGTAGCGCGCTTGGGCCGCCAACAGGTTCAGCGCGACCACGAACGCCGGGAGCGCCAGCGAGACCAGATTCTCTGCGGTCCAGAGACCGTACCGCGGGTCGTAGTACGCCCGATACCACGAGAAGTGAAGGATGGACGCGACCAACAGGAGTTCGCCGAGGACGAACCCCGGCACGCCGAGTCCGACGTAACTCAGCGCCGCGCTCACCCGGTCAACGACGCCGTTCGGTCGCATCGCCGAGACCAGCCCCACGCCGACGCCCAGTAGCGTCGAGACGACGACGGCGGGCACGAGATACGCCAGCGTCACCGGGATGCGGTCGGCCAGCGCGTCGGTGACGGGTCCGCCAGTCGTCACCGACCGGCCCCAGTCGAGGGTAGCGTACCCCACCATCCAGTCGGCGTACCGCTGGAAGACGGGTTCGTCGTAGTTCCGGGCCTGTTCGTAGGCGGCGACGGCCTGCTTGGAGTCCTCGGACATGTTCGCGGGGTCGCTCGGGTCCGCGGCCGCGAACGAGACGAGGGCCTCGTTCGGGTCGGGCGTGTACGCGAAGACGAAGAACGCCCCCGAGAGTATCAGGTAGGCGGCAAACGCCGTCCACGCGACTCGCTTGAGGAGGAACCAGTGGGTGTCGTTCACGGGTCTTGGCTGTGAATCTCACACCGGATTGTTAAAGTTTACCGTCCTGATACGACTCGCGGGGGTCGGCGAACGGACTCCGTAGTAAAGGGATAAAAACATGTCTTTAACAATTCTATACATTGTTTAAGGAATTGTTTGCCTGTCCCTGCCGCCTCGGCGTCGTCGCCTACAGACGACGACGCCGAGGCGCGATGGACCGGATTCGTCGCGATGGTCGGTGGGAGTCGCCCGTCAGCGGTCGCTGTCGGCCAGCGAAGTCTGTCCGCGCCGACGGCGAATCGCCGTCGGCGCGGCCTGCCGGTCTTCGTGGACCTTTTTAAGGTCCGTGTACAGCGGGGGTCCACGAAGCGCGGAGTCGATTCGAGCGCGTGAGAAAGCTTTATTTCGGCTATGGGCGAAATATCACCCCCCGTTGCAGGACCCAGAAAACCCACCACGGGATTGAAACATCCGCGAAGGCTGGTACGCTGTCTTCGGTCGTTGCAGGACCCAGAAAACCCACCACGGGATTGAAACCTCGACTGGTGGGTCATCCAGCGCGACAACCCCAGTCAGGTTGCAGGACCCAGAAAACCCACCACGGGATTGAAACCGGTCGAAAGATACTGCCGGGACCAATATCGACTGTCGGATGTTGCAGGACCCAGAAAACCCACCACGGGATTGAAACTGGTTCCCGAGGTCGTACTCGTCTACGTCGTCGGCTGTCCCGGAACCCCTCGCTCCGCCGCCAATCCAAACCCTTTAGTAATCTTGCTATGACTTCGCAAATCAAATGTCAGCGTACGTACTTCGGCGGGCGACCGTCTCGCGGGAGGTGCGGTAGCCCGTGGCGACCGACTCCGGCGACCGGGCGACGTTCGAGTCGGTCGATTGGTCGGCGGTGGACCGCGGGCGGCGACTTCCGGCGGCGCGGACCCTCGCGTTTCTGGCGGCGGTCGGTCTCCTCCTCGCGGCGTTCGCCTACGACTACCTCGTCGCCGACGGACCGCTGGCGGCCGGGTGGTCGCCGACGCCGCTCGACTGGCTTTCGCTGGTCGGGGTCGCGGCGTTCGCGTGCTACGTCGTGGTTCCGCTGGCGCGCAACCGGCAACTGACGCGGCGCTACTGGCGGCAACTCCGGCAAGACCGACTCGCCGTCGCCAGCCTCGGATGGTTGGTCTTTTTCGTCCTCTTCGCGCTGGTCGGGCCGGTGATTCTGGGCGACCCCGAGACCGCGCCGATGGGGATGGGCGCGGCCGAGTCCCGGTACGGCATCCCCATCTACCAGCCACCGGTCGGCACCAGCGTCTCGGAGTTCGCGGTCACGACCTGCCACGGTCCGGTCTCGAACGGGAAGTGCTGGGGGACCCTGCTCCACCCTCTCGGGACGACCAACACCGGCAAGGACGTGCTGGCGTTCGTGGCCCGCGGCGCGCGCGTCGAGTTGAAACTCGCGTTCGTCTCCGGGATGATTCTCGTCCCCGTCGCCACCGTCGTCGGCACCGTCGCGGCCCAGTTCGGCGGTCGGGTCGATTCGCTGTTGATGCGCTACGTGGACCTCCAGCAGGTCATCCCCGCCTTCTTCGTCTACCTCGTCGCGCAGGTCGTCTACGGCGGAAGCCTCCTGCTGATGGTCGTCGTCTTCGGCCTGCTCAACTGGGGCGGGGTCGCCCGACTCGTCCGGAGCGAGGCGCTCAAGAAGCGCGAAACCGGGTACGTGAGGGCCGCCCGCGCCGCCGGGAGTAGTCGCCTCGCGGTCGTCCGCCGCCACCTGATGCCCAACGTCTCGAACGCGGTGGTGACGGCCATCACGCTCCAGATTCCGATGCTCCTCATCGTGGAGACCACGCTGTCGTACCTCGGTCTCGGCCCGATGCAGGGCCAGTCGTGGGGCTACCTCGTCGAGACCAGCATCCACGACGACAACTTCCCGACGCTGGTGTGGTGGGGCGTGGCCGCGCCGGTCGGCTTTCTCGTCGCTACCGTGGTCTCGCTCAACCTCCTCGGCGATGCGCTCCGGGACGTGCTGGACCCGCGAACCGACGGCCACTCCGACGGGGGGCATCGATGAGCGACCCCCTGCTGTCGGTCCGGAATCTCCGCGCCCGGTTCGCTGGCGAACCGGGCGCGGAGAGCGATGGGGGTTCGGGCGCGGACGAGTCGGGCGGTGCCGGGTCGGGCGAAGTCCGCGCGGTGGACGGCGTGAGCTTCGACCTCCACGCGGGCGAGACGGTCTGTCTCGTCGGCGAGTCGGGGTCGGGAAAGACCGTCACCTGCGAAGCACTCACCCGCCTCGTCCCCGCGGACCTCGACGGCGAAATCCGGTTCGACGGCCGGAACCTGCTCGACCTCTCGGAGTCGGAACTCCGCGACGTTCGCGGCGAGCGAATCGCCCACGTCTTCCAGAACCCGCAGGGCGCACTCGACCCGGTGTACTCCGTCGGCGCGCAACTCCGGGAGGCCGTCGTGCGAAACCGCGACTCGTCGGACCTGTCCGACGAGTCGCCCCGCGAGGTGGCAATCGACCTGCTCGACAGGGTGGGCATCCCGGAGGCCGCGGCCCGGTACGACGACTACCCTCACGAGTTCTCGGGCGGGATGAAACAGCGCGTCGTCATCGCCATGGCGCTCTCGGGCGACCCCGAACTCCTCGTCTGCGACGAACCCACCACGGCGCTCGACGTGACGATTCAGGCCCAAATCCTCGACCTCTTGGGCGAACTCCGCGAGGAACGCGACGTTGGCGTCCTGTTCGTCACCCACGACCTCGGGGTCGCCGCGCAGGTCGCGGACCAAATCGTCGTCATGTACGGCGGGAAGGTGATGGAACGCGGCGGCGTCTCGGAAGTCTTCGACTCGCCGAGCCACCCCTACACCCGCGCTCTGATGGGCTGTCTGCCGGGCGTGGGGTCGGCGCTCGACCCGATTCCGGGCGACCCCATCGACCCGACCGACCCGCCCGATGGCTGTCGGTTCCACCCGCGATGCACCGCCTCCGTCGCCGCGTGCGAGTCCGGCGACCAACCTCCGCTGTACGGGACTGACCCGGAGTCCGAGAACGCCGCCGACCACTGCGCTTCGTGCGTGTTCTACGGCCCGGACCGCGACCCCGCGGACCTCCCCGACCCCGCCGACCTCGCCGAGTCGGTCTCCGCCGCCGCGGTCACGAGGGAGGGCGACGATGACTGACTCGCCGACAGACCCGCTGACAGACTCTCTGCTGTCGGTCCGAGACCTGACGAAGCACTACCCCGTCACCGAGGGACCGCTCAACCGAGAAACCGGCAGAATCCGGGCGGTGGACGGCGTGAGCTTCGACGTGGCGCGCGGCGAGACGGTCGGACTGGTCGGCGAGTCCGGATGCGGCAAATCGACCGTCGCCACGACCCTGATGGGACTGGAGAATCCGACCGCCGGGCGGGTCTCGTTCGACGGGACCCCGGTCGCGGGCCGCGACGACGCCGACCGCCGGGACTTCCGGCGACGGGTCGGGATGGTGTTTCAGGACCCCACGTCGAGTTTCGACCCGCGGATGACCGTCGGCGAGTCGGTGGCCGAACCACTCGCGATTCACGGCCTCGACGATAGAACTCGGCGGCGCGAAATCGTCGCCGACCTGCTGGAGCGAGTGGGCCTGTCGGCCGACGACGCCGACCGCTACCCCCACGAGTTCTCCGGCGGCCAGAAACAGCGCGCCGCCCTCGCGCGCTCCCTCGTCTTGAATCCCGACCTGCTGGTCGCCGACGAACCCGTCTCGGCGCTTGACGTGTCGGTGCAGGCCGGAATCCTCTCGTTGCTGGCCGACCTCCAGCGCGAGTTCGACCTCGGAATCCTGCTCATCAGCCACGACATGGCCGTCGTCCGCGAGATATGCGACCGGGTGGCTGTCATGTATCTGGGCGAAATCGTGGAACTCGGACCCACCGACGAGGTGCTGGCCGACCCCCGACATCCCTACACGCGGGCGCTGGTGTCGTCGGTGCCCGCGCCCGACCCCGACCAGCGAGGCGGGGGTGCGCGCCTCTCCGGAGACGTGCCCTCGCCGTCGGACCCGCCTTCGGGGTGTCGGTTCCACACGCGCTGTCCCGAAGTCGTTCCGCCCGAGGGCTACGACTTCGAGCAGGCCGACTGGCGGGCCGTGATGGACTTCCGGGTCGCGCTCGCAGGCGACGACTTCGACGCCGAGACGCTCCGGGAGTCGGCGCGCACGACCGACGCCGACGCCTCGGACGCGGACCTGCGGCGGGTCGTCCGCGAGCGATTCGACCTCCCGGACGAACTCGGGGACTCCGGGGCCGAGGCGGTGCTATCGTCGGCCATCGACTCGCTGGTCGCCGACGACGCCGAGGGCGCGCGCGCTCTGCTTGCCGACGAGTTCGAGACGATTTGCGAGCGCGACCCGCCGGAACTCCACGAGACCCCCACCGGGCACCCGGCGGCGTGTCACCTCCACGACGAGGCGGAGTAGCGTCGGCGACACCGGTCGTTTAGGTCGCGTGTGCCGCCCCGGTCGTATCGCTCTCGGTACAAAAACTGTGTTCAGCGAACCGTTTTGAGGGACGCTACCGAACCTCACTTCATGGCGACGGAAGACTCAGCGTCCGAGAAACCGGGGTTCGTCGGCGTCGGTGACGCCGACGAACTCCGCGAAGAGGGCCGAACCGTGGCGCGGGCGGGCGGCCGGGCAATCGCGCTGTTCCACCACGAGGGGGAGTTTCGGGCCGTGGACAACCGGTGTCCGCACATGGGCTTTCCGCTCGCGGACGGCACCGTGGACGACGGCATCCTGACCTGCCACTGGCACCACGCCCGGTTCGAACTCTCCTGCGGCGACACTTTCGACCCGTGGGCCGACGACGTGCAGAGCTTTCCGGTCGAAGTCCGGGACGGCGAGGTGTTCGTGAACCCGTCCCCGGACCCCGACCTGCCGCCGGTCGAACACTGGACGAACCGGCTTCGGACCGGGTTGGAAGAGAGCCTTCGACTCGTCCTCGCCAAGTCGGTCGTCGGACTCGCCGACGAGGGCGTGGCCTACACCGACCCGCTCCGGGAGGGCCTGACCTTCGGCGCGCGCTACCGCGAGGACGGGTGGAGTTCGGGCCTGACTATCCTCTCGGCGATGGCGAACCTCCACGACGAGTTGCGTCCCGACGACCAACGCCGGGCGCTTTACACCGGTCTCTACCGGGTCGCCGAGGACTGTCGGGGCGAACCGCCGCGGTTCGAGCAACCCTCGTTCTCGGTGCGTGACCTCTCGCGCGACCGACTCGAAGACTGGTTCCGCGAGACCGTCGAGGTTCGGGACCGAGACGGTGCCGAGCGGTGCCTCCAGACTGCCATCGCCACGCTCGAACCCGAGGAAGTCGCGGACATCCTCTATCTGGCGGCGACCGACCACCTCTACATGGACGCGGGACACACCTTCGACTTCGTGAACAAGGCGTGCGAGGCGCTGGACCGCGTGGGGTGGGACCACGCCGAGGCGGTTCTGCCGAGCGTGATTCCCCGACTCACCGACGCCACGCGCTCGGAGGAACGCTCCTCGTGGCGACAACCCATCGACGTGGCCCGACTCACCTTCGACGCCGACGACGAACTGCCGGACCTCGCCGAGGCGGGCGCGGGCGAGCCGTGGGACGCGCCCGAGGACTTCACCGACACCCTGCTCGGCGACGACCCCGAGGAAATCGTCACGACGATGAAAGACGCGGTGCGGGACGGCGCGACTCCCGAAGAACTCGCGGGCGAAGTCGCGCAGGCCGCGGGTCGCCGGGTCGCGCACTTCGGCACCTCCAACGAGTTCGACGACTGGAACACGGTCCACCACACCTACACCTACGCCAACGCGGTCCAGCAGGCGGCCCGCCGGACCGACTCGGCGGCCACCGCCGACTCGATGGCCGCGTACCGCGGCGCATTCGCTGGCGCGACCAGCGTCTACCTCGACCGGTTCCTCAACACGCCGCCGACGCCGATTCCCGACGGGACCGAGGTCGAGGCCCCCGACGACCTCCGCGAGGAACTGCTCGGCGTCTTCGACGGGGAGGGCGAGGTCGATAGGGCCGGGAAGTTAGTCGCGGCGTATCTCCGCGAGGGCGGCGACCCGGCCGAACTCAAGCGCGTCCTCGGCGAGGGGCTACTCCGGGAGGACGCCGACTTCCACACGCTCCAGAACGTCGAGGCGGCGTTCGCGCAGTTCGACCTGACCGACGACCCCGAGCGGGCGCGCACGCATCTGGTCGCCACCGCGCGCTACGTGTCCGCGCACTCACCCACGCGACGCTCGGCCGAACAGACGTTCACGATTGCCGAGCGGTTGCATCGCGGCGAGAAGGTCCACGAGGCCGACTAACCCTGTTCGGCCAACTCCGCCCGCCGCTCTTTACGCTCTTCCAGTGCCCGCTCGCGCTTCTCTTTCTGCTCCGCCGTCGGGCACCGCAGGTCCGGCACGCTCGCGGCCTCCTCGTCGTCGTCCAGCGCGACGAACGTGAAAAACGAGGTGGCGGTCTCGCGGCGCGCCTCGTCGTCGCTCGGTCGCTCGGCGTACACGTCCACCTTCGCCTCCATGCTGGTCTCGCCCGTCTCGAAGACGTAGGCCTCCGTGACCACCACGTCGCCGAGGTCGATTGGTGCGAGGAAGTCAACGTGGTCCATCGACGCCGTGACGACCTGCCGCCGGGAGAACCGCCGCGCGGCGATTGCGCCGCAGATGTCCATCCAGTGGAGGACCGACCCGCCGAGCGCGCGCCCGAGGTTGTTGGTGTCGTCGGGCATCAGAATCTCGGTCGTCTCGGTGTGTGACTCCGCCAGCGTCGCGGTCCGGCGTGCCGACTGGTGTTGCATGCTCGTCTCTCCCTCCGGCGTCCCGACGGATAAAACTACTCGATTTGCACTAATTCAAACGAACTTTCCTAGCGTTCGGGTTGTTTCGCGTCGCCCGGACGACCGACTCGCTCTTCGCGCCGACGACCCTCGTGCGCCGAAGGTTTCCTCGTTCACCCCCAACGTTTATTTTCAGCTATTATTTAAGCATAAATATATGAAAGAAAACGAGGCTGACGGCGACGTAACCCGAAGCGAGGCGTTGGAGTCGGTCGCGGACTCCCCGGAAACCACCCGAGACACCGGTTTCTCGACGGTTGCACAACACGCCCGCGGCGAGTCGAACCGCGGTTCGACTCGCCGGTCGGTCCTCAAGAAGTCCGGCGTCGGTGCCTTCGCGCTCGGAACCCTCACGGAGAAACTCGGCTTCTCGTCGTTCGACGCGCCGACCCGAATCGTCGCCACTCGGTCGGGACTCGACTCCGCGCCGGAAGTCACGAAGAAAGTCCCGCGGAAGTGGCTCGAACACCAGCGAGCGGTCAGGCGCGTGACCGACCGACTCCGGGCGGCATGGGAGAACGCTCCCTTCGTCGGGTCGGTGGCGTACGCCCCGACCGACCGGATGGAGGGCGGCGTCTACTACTGTCAACCGGAGATTTCGGTCCGCCCCGACGCGACGGCGGCGCAGGTCGCTTCGCTCCCCGAATCGGTCGCAAACGCGGGAGTGGAAGTGCCGAACGAACTCCGCGTCTCCGACATCGCCGTCAGGCGGATGAACGGCGAGTTCGCGCTCGCGGACGTGGACTGCTACGACGAGGTGACGGACTCGCCGTTCCCCGGCGGACTCAAGATTAAGACCGCGACTTCGGGATTCTACCAGATGGGGACCGCGGGGTTCATGGTCTACGACGACACGGCCGAGTACCTCTACACCGCCAACCACGTACTGATGGACGACTGCGACTGCTGTGTCGCCGATTCGCGCGCTTACGCCGACGACGATACCGACCTCGGTTACGTCGCCGACGGGCACAAGAACCACGACTGGTGCGTCGTGGAGCGAACCGACGGCGGGTACGGCAACACCGTCCAGTACGAGGAAGACGAAATCGAACTCCACGGGTGGGTGACCGAGAACGGCATCGACTCGCTACAGGGGGTCACCGACGCCATCCGCCAGCAGGGAGTCATCTCGGGCTACCAGACCGGCACGCTCAAAGGCGACTTCGCGTCGTTCGCCGACTTCAACTGCGTGAGCATGCTCGGCAACGCGGTCAAACTCGGCTTCCCCGACTACGCCCGCGAGGGCGACTCCGGCGGCCCGTACTGGTGGCCCAACGCCGACGGCAACTGGGCGATTACCGTCCACACAGGTTTCGAGGTGGGCGACGGCACCTACAGCGGATGCGGACACAGCGGCAAGAAGGGCAACCCCGCGTACGGCTATCCGGTCTGGCGCGTGTTCAACAACACGAACTACGCCATCAGCTAACCGTTCGCGCTCTCGGATTTCTTCCCGCGCTCGGGACTCCGAATCGGCAGTGCCGATTCGGAGTCCCGAGCGTACGCGGTCGGTTGCGCGGGAGCACCCGCCAAGAAACAATTACAATTACTAAAGAACTGAAAAAGTTGCTTTAAGACTGTATTTGTTGTCTCTGAGCGCCGGACGGACGCGCGTTCGGTAGTCGTCACAGGTCGCGTTGGGCGTTCGACGCGGAACGAGTGTCCGTGCTGTGTATTCGGCGACGACTACGACGACACCTACTATCTAAAATCGAAACCGCGTTTTCTTTTATCTCTTAATTCTATTCCGTTCTAAGACCTTGCTTCTGAAGGGACAAACCGCTTCAGTGTGGGTCCCGTACTATACAGTAAGGAGGAGAATATGGCGCGAACTACGCACCTCGACATTCGAGGCATGAGTTGCGCCAACTGCTCGGGGACCGTCGAAGACGCCCTGAGTGAGTTGGATGGAATAATCGAAGCGAACGTCAACTTCGCCACCGACGAGGGGTCCGTCGAGTACGACTCGGGTGAGGTAACGCTGGCCGAGATTTACGGGACCATCGAGGACGCGGGCTACGAACCCGTCTCCGAAGAGGTGTCCATCGGCATCTCGGACATGACCTGCTCGAACTGCGCGGAGACCAACGAGGACGCCCTCGAAGCCCTGCCCGGCGTCGTCTCCGCGAAGGTCAACTACGCCACCGACGAGGGCGTGGTGCGCTACAACCCCAACGACATGGACCTCGGTTCGCTCTACGAGGCCATCGAGGGCGCGGGCTACACCCCCGTCCGCGAAGACGAGGGGGACGAGGGCGCGAGCGCAGGCGAGTCCAGCGCCGACCGGCGAGACGCCGCGCGACAGGCCGAGATTCGCCGCCAGCGTAACCTGACGATTCTGGGCGCGGTCCTCTCGACCCCGCTCATCTTCTTCATGCTCGAACACCTCCTGTTCGACGAGTTACTCGGTGACACCCTCTTGGGCCTACCCCTCGGGTGGGTCATGTTCGGACTGGCGACTCCCGTCCAGTACTTCCTCGGCAAGGAGTTCTACGAGAACTCCTACAAGGCGCTCGTCAAGAACCGGACCGCGAACATGGACGTGCTAATCGCGCTGGGGTCCTCGACCGCGTACTTCTACAGCGTGGCGGTCCTGTTCGGGTTCACCGGGAGTCTCTACTTCGACACCGCCGCGCTCATCCTCGTGTTCATCACGCTGGGTAACTATCTGGAAGCCCGGTCGAAAGGCCAAGCCAGCGAAGCACTCCGGAAACTGCTGGAGATGGAGGCCGACACCGCCACCGTGGTCAGGGACGGCGACGAGGAAGAGATTCCCGTCGAGGACGTGGCAGTCGGCGACCTGATGGTCGTCCGCCCCGGCGAGAAGATTCCGACCGACGGCGTGGTTCGGGACGGCGAGAGCGCCGTGGACGAGTCGATGGTCACGGGCGAGTCTGTCCCAGTCGAAAAGTCGGCGGGCGACGAGGTAGTTGGCGCGACGGTCAACGAGAACGGCGTCCTCAAGGTCGAAGCCACCAAGGTCGGGTCCGAAACCGCCCTCCAGCAAATCGTCCAGATGGTCAAGGAGGCCCAGAGCCGCCAACCCGAGATTCAGCAGGTCGCCGACCGCATCTCGGCGTACTTCGTGCCCGCGGTCATCGCCAACGCGCTGATTTGGGGGACGCTCTGGTTCCTCTTCCCCGAGGCGCTGGCCGGGTTCGTCCAGTCGCTCCCGCTGTGGGGACTGGTCGCTAGCGGCCCCGCCGTCGCGGGCGGCACCGTCTCGGTGTTCGAGTTCGCGGTCGTCGTGTTCGCCTCCGCGGTCCTCATCGCCTGCCCCTGCGCGCTCGGACTCGCCACGCCCGCGGCGACGATGGTCGGCACCTCCATCGGCGCGCAGAACGGCGTCCTGTTCAAGGGCGGCGACGTGCTGGAACGAGTCCGCGACGTTGACACCGTGGTCTTCGACAAGACCGGCACCCTGACCGAGGGCGAGATGCGCCTGACCGACGTGGTTGCGCTCGGCCCGCGAGCGGACGGCGGAAGCGACGCCGAACCCGCCACCGACGGCGGGGCAGTCGAAGCGCCGACCGAGACCGACCCCGACGAGAACTTCGTTCTCTCGGCCGCGGCGAGCGCCGAGAAGGGGAGCGAACACCCCCTCGCGCAGGCCATCGTCGAGGGCGCGCGCGAGCGCGGTCTCGAAGTCGAAGACCCCGAGAGCTTCGAGAACGTCCCCGGCCACGGCGTCCGAGCGACGACGAGCCACGGCGAGGTGTTGGTCGGCAACCGAAAGCTGATGGAGGACAACGGCGTGGACGCCTCGCGCGCCGAGGAACCGATGGAGCGCCTCGAACGCGAGGGCAAGACGGCGATGCTCGTGGCTGTGGACGGTCAACTCGTGGGCGTCGTCGCCGACGCCGACACCGTGAAACAGAGCGCGAAAGAGGCCGTCTCCGGACTTCACCAGACCGACCGCGAGGTCATGATGATTACCGGCGACAACGAGCGCACCGCCCGCGCAGTCGCCGAGGAAGTCGGCATCGACCCCGACAACGTTCGGGCCGAGGTCCTGCCCGAGGACAAGGCCGACGCCGTGGAGTCCATCCAGAGCGAGGGCCGCGAGGCGATGATGGTCGGCGACGGCGTGAACGACGCGCCCGCGCTGGCCGCGGCCTACGTCGGCGCGGCAATCGGGTCGGGGACCGACGTAGCTATCGAGGCGGCCGACGTGACGCTGATGCGCGACGACCCGGCGGACGTGCTGAAGGCCATCCGGGTCTCGGAGGGGACGCTGGCGAAAATCAAGCAGAACCTCTTCTGGGCGCTGGGCTACAACACCGCGATGATTCCGCTGGCCAGCCTCGGTCTGCTCCAACCCGTGTTGGCGGCCGGGGCGATGGCGTTCTCCAGCGTGAGCGTCCTCACCAACAGTTTGCTGTTCCGGCGGTACACGCCCGACCACGACTACGAACTGCTCGGGTTCCTGCGGTAGTGCGACCGGCGGACCCTCGCTTTTGACGCTCAGTAGTCGTTGGGGTCTATCCACCTCCCGTCGAGATACACCGACGCGGGACCCGTGAGACTCACGTCGAGGAGTCGCCCGGTGAACCCGAAGATGTCCTCGCCACGGACCGGGCCGACGTGTCCCGAAGCGGACCCGCCGCCCGCTTCGTCGCCGCTGTCCCGTTGCCAGATGGAGCCACTGACTCGGATTCGGTAGCGCGCGACCCCGCCGCCCTCGCTGACTATCCGAATCGTGTGTCGTCCGCCGCCACCGCCGCCACCGCCGCCACCGCCGCCACCGCCACCGCCACCGCCGCCGCCGATGAGACGGCAGGCGTCCCACGGTTGGGCGTCTATCCAGACTTCGGCGTGTTCACACCCACCTGCGCCCGGACCTTGGTCGGCGATGTCGAACGAGGTAATCCGGCCGGTGAAACCGTAACTGTCGTAGCCGCCCTGCGTGATGCCTTGGACCCTACCGCCGTCTACGTAGTCCTCGGGGTCGCTCGTCACCATATGGTGGCCGACGCTCGGCCCGCCGAAGTGACGACTTCGCTTCCACGCGCTCCCGGTCACGGAGAACTGGTAGGCGAGTCGGTGCTGTTTCGGACTGTGCAGGGTGATGACGTGCTGGCCCTGCGCTCCGGCGGCGGTTCCGCTCAGGCCGCCCAGTAGCCCGACCCCCGCGATTCGTTTCAGTACGCTTCGCCGATTTGTGCCGTGTTTTCGGTCGCTCATATCTCCCCCTTCGATACCACGCTCCCCGCCGCGCCGTCCCGAAGCCCAGTCGCGACATCCGTGTCGTGTGGTACCGATTATTGATGTTCGCCGGACGAGTATTTCACGTCACCTGCTGATTCGGCGGTCGGCGCGTGAACTCTCGGTAAAAAACGTGTCGGTGGGGTCTCGGGTCAGTACTCCATCGCTCGCTTGACGCCCTCGTAGGCCAGTCCGCCCTCCAAGAGCAGTGCGAGCGCGACGGCGGCGGCGCTGGCCGCCGTGACGTGGAACCAGTCGAACGAGCGGACGGCCCACGCGACCATCAGCGTCGTGAGCAGGACGTACAGCATCGTGGGTATCAATGCCGCCTCGTCCATACCTTCACCGCCGGACGGATTGCGACGACTGGAGTAAAAAAGTGGTCCTCCCGGCCGACCCGGAGAGAAATATTGACTACGAATCGGGTCGAACGTGGCCGCATGGTCCTCCCACTTCACGCAGACGGCGGCGTCCTTGACCCCGGCGCGATTCTCGTCGGTGCGGTGGTCGGGTTCGGTATCTGGCACGCTATTCGATGGCTCTCGGCGCGCGACGGCACTCGCGGACGAGACGGTCTGTAGCCCGCGCTTTCGGGTTTCCGTCCGGCGTCGGGGACTCCGTTGCCCTCGCTCCGGCGCGGTGCCTCGTCGCGTACGGGCGTGTACCGGGCGCGTTCGCTCTCCGGCGCGTGCGGGCGCGACCGCGCAAGCGGGTCGCGCCCACCGCGCGAGGTCGTCCGGAGCGACGCGACGGACGTGAGTGCAGGCTCGTCGGAACTCGCTTCCGACGGTGGACGGGTAGCGCAACGAGCGAAGCGAGTGAGGCTTGCGAGACGCGTCGCGTCTCGCTGACTTGCGACCGCAGGCAACGCAGTCGGTTGGGGTGTGTGGCGGTTGCGGTGCTGCGCGGTGCGGTCTGATTGGCTCACGCCTGCCGCTAGCTCTGTCGTTCGAGCTTCCGCTCCCCGTAACTAGCTCTCTCGTTCGCGTCTGGCCGCCGTCCCGAACCCGAAATACCCAACCGTTCGCGCGAACCACCCACGAACATGCGAACCAGCCTCAACGTTCCCGACGAGGTACTCGCCGCGTTCGACGAGACGTGGCAGGCCGAGGGTCTCGACTCGCGTTCCCGAGCAATCCGCGAGGCCATGCGCGAGTACGTCGAGTCCCACGCCGAACTCGAAGCCGCGGAGGGCGAGGTGATGGCCGTCCTCGCCTTCGACTACGAACACGACGACGTGATTCACGACCTCCATTCGGTCCAACACGAGTTCGGCGAGGTCATCACCGCGACCAGTCACGTCCACCGCGGCGAGTGGTGCATGGAGACGGCCTTCTGCGAGGGTCCGGCCGAGGAGGTCCGCCAGTTGGTGTACCGACTGCGGGACTTCGACGCCGTGGCCCGCGTGAAGGTGATGGTCCTCGGCGCGGACCGCCCCTGAATCGGGTTCGGGGTTTCGACCGTCCCCGTCTGCTCGCTACGAACCGTGACAACGACAACACCTGTCGGAGCCACCGTGAGGAACGCCCGGAAAGCCCCCATCCACAGTGGTCCGTGTGGCTGAGCGTCCGGTGGTCCGTCTCGCCGAGCGCGTCCGGTGGCTCGGTCGGCCACCTCGAACCTTCTTTTGGACGTATATAAAATTACTTGAAGACGAATTTCATTTCTAAAAGAAACGTACCTCGTTACCGGTCGCGAATGGCCTGCCACGCCTCTTCGACCGAGGGCGGGGCGGGGTCCTCGGGGTCGGACTCGGACGCTCGGGTTCGATTCCGTCGGTCGTCGTCGCTCCCGCCGCGGCCGAAACTCGGCAGGCCGACGCTTCCGACACTGGAGAAGATGCCCGCTCCGGCACCGAGACCGGCGAGTGCGCGCGGGACCGCGGCGGCGGTCGCGGCGAGTCCCTGCGCGCTGATTCGGAGGGCGCTCGCGGTTCCGCGCCCGGCGGCGGCGAGGACGGTGGACGCGCTCCGGCCGACCTCGCTGGTCAGACTCGCGGCGTCGTCGAGCAGTCGGGGACCGACGCCGACGCCAGCGGGCTGGCTCCCGAAACCGCTGGCGGGTCTGCCCGTCGAAGTCGATACTCACCCGCCGACCGACGAGCGAGTCGCCAGACTCCGGGACATCGCGGCGGCAGGTCGAGAGGGGTATCGGTAGCTAGTAGCGTTCGCTGGTCCCTCGGAAGTCACCCGGTGGTCGTCCCGCGAGGCGCTAGTTGTTCGGGTCCTGTTGGCCGAGTAGTCCGGTCGCCATCAGTCGCCGCGTGATGACGACGAGTCCGTTCTCGAACCCGCGGCCGAAAATAGCCCGTTCGGTCTGGGACTGCTCGTCCATCGAACTCAGGAGAATCGTACTTTGGTCCACTAACAGCATCCGTCCGATGGCAACCTCGTCGTCGTCGGTGGCGTGAAGCCAATCGAGTTCCGAGACGAACACCTTCGCGTCGGGGACGGTGCTCCGGAGTTCGTCGCACAACTCCGGTATCGCCGTCCCGATGAGGATGTCGATGCCCCTCTCGCTGGCGTTTTCGAGTTTCTCGACCAACTCGTCGGTGACGACGGAGGCCGAACTGACGACGAGGACGATTTCGCTCTCGGCGTCCTCGACGAGTTGGAGGGTCCGACTCGTGATGCCCTCGGTTCCCGACAACGACCACACCTCGTGTGTCACCTTGCTGTCGGTCCCGTTCGCGGGTTCGATGTCGTCTAAGGTCTCTCGAAGTTCGTCCACGCGGGATTCGTACTGCCGACGGAGGGTCTCGGTGGCCTCGTCGAGGGGAACTGCCCGGTACTGGCGGGGGTTCGTGTGCTGGATTTCGACCAGTCCCTGCGCTTCCAGCACCCGAATCGCGTCGTAGACGCGCGTCCGAGGAACGTCCGCGATTTCACTTATCTCTTTAGCAGTCGCCGTCGCTTTTCGCGTCAGGGCGACGAAACACCTCGCCTCGTACTCTTTCAGGCCGAGTTGCTGGAGCAATCCAGCGGCCTGTTCTTGATTGTCGGTATCGACCATGGTGTCCCAACCACCACCGGGCGAACCCGGAGATACGGATAGTTGGTCGGCCTCTCCTTTAGTCATTGTCGTACCGCGACGGTCTCCCGGCGTCGAAACGCGGTCGGTCGCCGGTGGCCGACGGAACGGTCCGCGGTAACGTGTTGGAGAACGTAGTTCACTCACTTAATCACACAAAGTACATACCGCCGGGTATCAAAACTAAAGGTGGCACGCATTCAGGAGTGTCCCAACCACTCGCCGACTGTGTGCCAGTTTCCCTGCCACACCGTGGCAGGGTTCGACGGCGCAGAACCGGTTCTGTCGTTGTGAATAACTGGGTGACTTCCGCTCGCTTACTGCTCAGTCCGTCTTTCCTCGATGTAACGAATCGGTCTCACTCGGCGCGCCGAAAGTGAGACTTCGGAACAACGGCGGACTCATCCGTCTCCCGCCCAAATTCATTGGCAGAACATCACATGATTCGAGGAACGACACGATGAACGACGACCCGAACCGAATCGACCGCGTTTTGCAACTGCTTACGAGCAAGGAGCGGCGGCGGATAATCGAGTATTTCCACCACGTCGAGAGCGATACGGCGACGGTAGAGGTACTGAGTGCGCATCTCGGTCGGTTACGAGTCGAGGCGGGCGGAACGGAGGCGGAATCGACGGACGGGTACCAGAACGAACTCCACCACGTCCACCTCCCGAAGATGCAAGACTACGGCATCGTGGAGTACGACCCTCGGTCGGGTCACGTCCGGTATCGGTCGGACGACCAAGCAGAGGCGATTACGGAGTTCCTCACGGAACTCTGACCGACGGCCATGGACGTGCTACTCGCTACGGCGACCCTGAAGCGGCGTCCGGTCAGTATCACTTCGAGGACGAGGCCAGTCTGTGCGGGGTCGTCGACCCGGACATTTTCCATAATCATAACAATGTCTATAGGGGTGATTTAGACACGTGAAACAAACGTAATTCTTTCTCCGCTCCGGGGCGAACGCGCCGGGCGGACTCCACCGGCGACTTCACCGAGAAGAGCGCCGACAGAATATCCGAACCGAATTATCGCCCGCGCTCGTCCGGGTCGCGCTTGAACAGAATCCACGCGAACACGAACGGCGAGAGCAGGCCGAGCAGGATACTGCCACCGATGGCGTACTCGTCTGTCGAGAGCTTGATTTCCCCTTCGCCGTGCCCGGATTCGCCGCCGGACGCGCTACCGACTTCGGCGTCGCCGACCACGAGCGCACCCTTCATGCCCATCGCCTTGTGGGGCGTGCAGGCGTACTTGACGACGCCGCTTTCCTCGGGCGTGTACTCGAAGGTGTGACCCTCCTCGCTGACTAACTCGCTCTCGAAGTCGCCGTTCTCGGCGACGACGTTGTGCGTACTCCCCTTGCCGGTCCACTCCCAGACGACCTTCGTGCCGGGGTCCACCCGGACCGCCGCCGGGCCGAACGCGAAGTTGCCGGTGTTACCCTTCGTACCGACCTCGATTGTCACTTCGGACTTGCCGGTTTCGTCCACCACGCCGTCGTAGTTCGTGGTGTTCTCGAACCACGCCGCGAGGTCAGTCTTCGCGGTGGCGGGACCGGAGAGACCGGACGCTGCTGCCGTCATCGTGGCGGCACCTTTCATTACGTCTCGTCGCGTGCATCGTCGCGTCATAGTTTAGCCTTCGTATCCGGCATATTTCATGAGTTGCTTGAAGATGTCGGTATCCATCGCCGACTCGTAGACGACGCCCGACAGCATCCCGCCGGGGTACGTCCGACCGTTCATGACGTGGTTGACCTTGTGGCAGTGCATCAGGTAGATTCCGGGGTCGGCGTCGGCTTCGAATTCGAGGGTGTGGCGCTCGGCGGGCGCGAGGTTAGTCACGTCCTCCTCGTGGCGGGCCGCTTTCGGGATGGTACCGCCGTCCTTCTCGACTTTCTGGAAGCGGTGGTTGTGGACGTGCATCGGGTGGGACATGTAGCCAGCGTTGACCATGTGGACCCGAATCGTCTCGCCCTGTTTGACGATGATGGGCGACCCGTCTTCGGGGTGGAGCGTGCGGGGCGCGGACTTGCCGTTGATGGTGAACACGTCGGGGTTGCGCTGGCGCGGGTTGTAGTTGCCGCCCTCACCGGCCATCATCCTCGGGAGCGTCGAGTCCCAGTCTTTCAGGGTCATGAAGTACTCCCGGTCGGCGGGTTCGTAGCCCTTCGGGTCCACCCGGAAGATGCCGTACATCCCCATCTCCATGTGGCGCGGGGTCTGGTAGTGGCAGTGATAGAGGTGGGTACCGGGGACGTTCGCCGGGATGGTGTAGGTGTGCTTCTCGCCGGGTTCGACCGTGATGCCGGTGGTCGTCGGCACGCCGTCGTTCTCCCACGTCTTGCGCGCGCCGTGGAAGTGGAGGGTGTGGGGGCGCTTGCCGTCGGTGTTGTCCAGCGTCACCTCCATGTCCTCGCCCTCCGTCGTCCGGAGGATGGGACCGGGGACGCTCGGGTCTCGGTCGTCGGCTTGGAACGCCCACACCTGCGGGAGTTCGACCGGCCCGCCCATCGTGTCGAGGGGGTGGACCGCGTGCGTGGCGGGCGTGGATTTGAGAGTGACGCTACCGCCCTGTTCGTTGACGTTCACGATTTCCGGGGGACTCGTCGAGGGAAGGGAAGTCTGGGTGTTCATGGCTTGCTGTTGGGTCGCTCGCTCGTCTCGGCCGCTTGGGGCCGTGCATCCTGCGGCGGCGGCCAGACCGCCAGCGCCAGTCGCCTTCAGGAAGTCGCGTCGGGACGGACCGTCTCCGGGGGCACCAATCTGGCTCATTGTTACACTTCCAGCTTCGAAGGACTACTTAAAGAGCGCCGACGGTGATTCTCACTGGGTGAGACGGCCGACGAACGTGTTCGGTGTGAGTCGCGTTCGCGTCCCTCGCTGTCGCGTCGGGACTCCCGGTCGCTGAAGTCGAACGAATTATGTACGGTCTTTCAGAAACTCCGACTAGATGGTTCGAGACCCGGCGGGCGTGGAGGACGCCCCCGACCTACAGGCCCTCCTCGACGCCTTGGACGACCCCGACTGCCGGGCCATCGTCAAGGAACTGGAAGAACCGATGACGGCGAGCGAAATCTCGGACGCGGCCGACATCCCGCTCTCGACGGTCTATCGGAAACTCGACATGCTGAGCGAGGCGTCCCTGCTCTCGGAGTTGACCGAGGTGCGAAGCGACGGCCACCACACCACCCGCTACGACCTCAACTTCGACGAGGTGTCGCTCTCGGTGACGGAGGACCAAGAACTCGACGTGACGGTCTCTCGGCCCTCCCGGACCGCGGAGGAACGACTCGCGGACATGTGGTCGGAGGTGCGCAAGGAGACGTGAACCTGACCAGCGTCACCTCGCTGGTGGTCGCGCTCAAGGTCGTCACGCTCACCCTCGGGGCGTTTCTGGCGGGCATCGCCGACCAAGTGCTGGGCGTGAACCGAACCGCCGTCATCACCTACTCGGTGTACGTGGAGTAGTCGTTCCGTCCTCATCCGGCACTCGACTCGCGGACGAACAGATAGACCACGAGAATGATAAACGCGATGCTTATCGCTCCAGTCAGGAGACCAACCCCTCGATACTCCATCCCGCTGAGGAACCAGAGGACTCCGAGCGTAGCGACGTACACCGCCGCGACCAAGTAGACGACGGTGCGCCAGTATCCCGTAAAGAAGAACAGGACGCCGACGGCGAACAGTCCGCCGACGACGAGAAACCTCGGCTCGTCGGCGGTGAAACCGAGATAGAGGTGGATTCCGGTGAGAACGATTGCCAGCAGTGCCGCGGCCCAGTCGTACACCGTCTCGTGCTTCCCGTGTGTCGCACCCCCGAGGCTCATAGTCGTGTTACAGTAGCCGTTCTAAAATGTTTCCCGCCGGTTCACTCCATCGGATTTTCTGCCACCGAAATACCATATTCTATTTAACTATTGTCCGCCAAACACGCGAGAGAGGCACTCGTTTTACCAAACGCACTATACAGCATTATAAATAATTAACTACATATGCCATAGCGTGGTCCTTCTATTTGCATGTCCGAGAAATCCAACATGTCTCGTCGGTCGTTCCTCAAGGCGACCGGTGGGGCGGCATCGGCTGTCGCAATTACGGGTACTGCGGCCGGTCAAGACGGCACGACGCAACAGGACGGGGGCGGAGGCGGCACGCTGAACCTCATCAACTCCACGATGAGTACGCTGGACCCCGTGAAGGCGACCGACACCGCGTCGGGGACGGTCATCCAGCAGATATTCGACGCGCTGATGAACTATCCCGACGGGGAAATCGAGGTCCAGAACCTCCTCGCCGAGAGCTTCGAGACTTCCGACGACTTCACGACCTACACGTTCAACCTCAAACAGGGCGCGCCGTATCACGGCGACTTCGGCGAGGTCACGGCACAGGACTTCGTGTACTCGTGGGAACGTCTCGCGACCTCCGAGAACTCCCGACGGGCGTACTTCGTTCTCGACTCCATCGGCATCCAACACGAGACCGACGACGAGGGGAACTATCAACCGGGGACGCTGGCGGTCGAGGCGGTAGACGACTACACGCTCCGGATGACGCTGGAAGAACCGTTCCACGCCACGCTCCCGATGCTGGCGTACACGTCGTTCGCGGCGCTTCCGGAGGGCATCGTCGGCGACATTCAGGGGTACGACGGCGAGATTCCCTACCAGCAGTTCTCGACCTCGAACCCTATCGGGGCCGGACCGTTCCAGTTCGAGCGCTGGCAGTCCAACGACGCCGCCGAGGTGTCGCGGTTCGCCGACTACCACGGGCAGACCGCGCAGGTGGACGCGGTTAACTGGCGCATCATCGAGGACGACAACGCTCGGTACACCTACGCGATGAACCGGAACGCCGACGTGTTCCCGATTCCGACGCCGTTCTACGACCCGAACAAGGTCAGCATCGAGAACACCGACGACCTCGGGCGACGGTCGGGGACCTACGGCCCGGTTCGGAACGGCGCGACGTTGAACTACCTCGCGGTGGCGACCATCAACTCGTTCTACATCGGGTTCAACACGAATCAGGTCGAGAAACCCGCGCGGCAGGCCGCGGCCTACGCGATGAACCAACAGCAGGTCATCGAACAAATCTTCAAAGGGCGGGGACAGGCCTCCTACCACTTCACGCCGCCGAACATCTACCCCGGCGGCCCGGACGCCTACAACCAGCACGCCGAGCAGAACTACCCCTACGGGTACAACGCGACTCAAATCGACCAAGCCCGACAGGTGATGGAGGAGGCTGGCTACGGTCCGAACAACCAGTACCAGTTCACCTTCACCATCTACTCGGGGTCGGACACGTGGCAACAGACGGCCCAACTCCTGCGCGACCAGTTGGCCAGCGCCCACATCCAGATGAACGTCGAGAGTGCGCCGTTCTCGACTCTGCTCCAACGCGGACGCGAAGGCAACCTACAGGCGTACTCGTTGGGGTGGATTATGGACTGGCCCGCGCCGGACAACTTCCTGCAACTGCTGAACCCGCCCCAGACCGACACCTCCCAAGACGCGCCAATCTCGTACGTCAACTGGTCGGGCACCGAGGCGGCCCAGCAAGCGACCAGCGCCTACGAGCAGATTCAGGACAACCCCGCGCCGACCGACGAGGCGGAGGCGGCGCGAAACGAGTCGTACGTCACAATCGAGGAAGCCAACTGGCAGGACGTGGTGTTCCTGCCCGTCTACCACCGGACCGACGAGCGGTTCTGGTACGACAACGTGAGCATCGAGAAGTTCGGCGGAGCGGGCACTAGCCGACAGATGTACGACACGACCGAGCTGGAATAAACTGCCGCGACGTTCCTTTCTTTCGGCAGTAGCGGGGTTTCAACTCAGGTCGAGGCAGTGAGGGGAGGGGTTCTCCCCGGTTACGACAATGGTATGGCCGGTGTCAGATGCACACAGCGGCTGGTCTTCGACCAGCGTCCGGAGTGTCGCACTCGATTCCCTTTATCTCACCTACTGACGAATTCACTCAGACTGAAAATAAAATTATAAAAATCTATCGGAGGTTTATGTGTCGGCGTGCGCGTAGTTTCTTGTGAGGGTGGTGATTACGTTGGGGTATGCGCTCCGGTCCTGCCGACCTCCAGAAGTGCCTTCGAAGTCGAAGCCACTTCTTGCGTCGTCTGCATAGTCCCCGACAGAAGTGCGAGTTGGCCCGCGAACTCGAAGAGTCCCGTTCGACTATCGACCGGGCGCTCCGCGAACTCGAACGCGTCGGGTTCGTAGCGCGCGACGATTCGGGCTACCGGACGACGCTCGCTGGCGAACTCGCCCTCGAAGAGTACGACCGGCACACCGACCGCGTTCACGGACTCGCCGAACTGCAGGACGCGCTAACGGCGATGCCGACCGACGCGCCCCTCGACGCGGCGCTGTTCGAAGACGCGGACGTGTCGCTCCCGACCCAGCACTCGCCCCATCGACCGGTCGAAGCACTCGAACCGGTCCTCGCCGACGCCGACCACGTTCGCGCCTTCGGGACGACGGTCATCCCGGCGTACGTCGATATGTACTACGAGCAAATCGTGGACGAGGAGATGACCGCCGAGGTAATCTTCTCGACGGACGTGCTGGAGTGGTTGCTCTCGCGCCACGAAGAAGTGGTGAAGACGATAGCCGAAACCGAGGGCGTCGTCCTCTCGGAGACGGACGACGACTACTCGTTCAACCTGCTCGTCGCCGAACACGGACCGGAGTACGGCGGCGCGTGCCACGAGCGACCCGACTGCTCGGTGGGCGTGATGCTCTACGACGAGGGGACGATACTCGGGTTCGTCCACAACGACACCTGCCAAGCGGTCGCGTGGGGCGAGACGCTCTTCGACCGACTCGCCGACGGCGCGGACCGCCTCGGGACCGCTTTCGAAACCTGACGCTCCGGAGCGCCCGCCGACCCGACGCCGCGACGGAAACTCCCCGGTGCGAGAGGAACCAACCACAAACGAAAATCGAAACGAAAGGAGAGTCCGGGACGACGGGGCGTGCCGCGACCAGTCTACAGCGGCGTCCACTTGGTCGTGATGTCTTGCTGTGGGACGTGCCAGCGTTGCTGTGTGTCGTGGCCGTACTCCGACGGGTCCACCGCTCGAAGTTCGATGACCGCCTCCACGTGCGCGCGTAGCGCCTGCACGCGGTCGGACTCGTACGCGTCCGGGAGAACGAAGTGGGCCATCCCGTCGTAGCTGCGGACGTGCCGACCCACGGCGTCGAGACACCGCGCTACCGCCTCGCCGTGGTACCGTTCCAACAGCGGAACGAGCGAGTCGATACCGACCCGGAGGTCGGCCGGGGAGAGCGCAGTGGCCGACTCCGCCGCCCCGTCGATGGCGTCCACGAGGCCCGTCCGAAACTCCTCCAGTTCGGGGTCGGAGACGCGAACCTCTCGGATGCCGTCGAGTTTCGGCCGGGTCGTCGGTTCGGACGCGGCCGTAATCGACCGCGACGCGTGGGCGTGGTTGACCAGTCGGGTCGTCTCGGCCAGCGGACGCGGCGCGACGTTCCGGTCCGGAAGTCTCTCGGCGACACTCTCGGACGTGGCGTCGGTGACGGCGAGGACCCGATGGCGAACCGTCTCGGGGTCGCCCAGCAACTGTCCGCTCGCGCGGGTGAACAGTTCTCGCGGGGCGTCGCCGACGACCAGCACCGCACACCCAGTCGCCTTCAGTTGGTTCAAGATTCCGAGGAACGCGTTGAAGTCGTCGTCTGGCGGCGGCCCGCCGTCCGGTTGCCGAGTGTTCTGTCCCGTCGTCATTGGTATGGTATATCAGTATTTCCATCTATTCCGTTATAAAATTACTCTCTCGACATACGTCGATTTAAGTGATACTTATAGTTATTTTGCATTTCTTCCGTCGGTCCACGAACCTCTTTTCGTCGGGTCGCGTCCGCTTGCGGACGCAACCCCCGACGGGCCGTCCGGAGTCATCGAACCTCCCCCGATACAGTCGTCCCCGCGCAATTTTCCTTCTTTGCTTTGACTAGCTATACTAGTCTAAAGGACAGATGTAGTATACTGAGATATTTCTAGACCGTTCCGTCTCGGTCGGGACGAGCGTCCCGCCGGGCTAGTCCGCCAGTGCGGACCGACCGGTCCCCGCTGACGGCGCTCCGGGCGTCGGAAATCGGGGTCTCGGAAGCGTTCGCGGGCGGCGTGCGACCATTCTGCATTATTTTACCCTTAGAAATATATAGAAAAATAGATAATAACAGGAGGCATAGATTAATTTGCAATGGCAAAGAAGTCAGAAGTTAGAGATTGGCTCGCGGAGAATCCGAAACTGATGGGCGCTCTGTGTACGTTGCTCCTCCTCCTCGCGGAGACGGGCACCGTCGTCGCAACTCACACCACCGGTAAGGGAGGCCCGTAGTTCACCGTCGCTCTGTCCACTCGTCGCTCCAGACGAGTTCGCCGTCCATGATGAACGGAGCGTAGTCGTTCTCGAACGTCTCGGTGAGCGAAGCGCGGCTAATTTCGACTCCCTCGGACTCTCCGAGCGCGACGTAGTGTTTCTCGATAGAGGGCAAGTGAGGACGGATAGTCGAACCGACACCGAAGTCCCGCTTCACGTACGAACTCGGCGTAATCGACAGTCGGTTCGAGCCTCCGGCGCTTGATTGGGACAGCGAGAACAACGTCGGTAAGTTGCTCTTACACTGGGCGAACGCGATACCGGGGTCGCCGACGACCACGTAGTCTCTCCCCAGCGACGTGTGTTCTCGCACGAGTCTCATCGCGTGGCCGACGCTGAACCCGTAATGTAAGAGTCGCGCCAGCGTCTCGCCGACTTCCACCGCGCCTTCGTTCCACAGGTCGCCGAGGCTGACGACCGCCGCTCGCGCGCCGGTCTCCACGAGTTCGACGCCTTGGTCGTGGGAGCGACAGCCGTTCAGGAGGACGATTTTGGCGTTCGCCTCGTCGAGCGTCTCGGCGTCCAAGACGCCGTCGGAACACTCGAACCCCGGACCGTCGATGTGGCCGATGAAGTGGAACATCGCGCTCTCCTCGGCGAGTAACGCCCGGAGTTCGTCGGTCGTCACGTCGAACTCACACGAGAGGTTCACCCGCAGGTCGTCGCGGTCACGGTAGATTTCGGTGGTCGCGTCGAGTTCCTCGCGCATCGCGTCGTCGTTGCAGACGACCCGAATCTCGACTATTCCGTCGTCGGACGACGCGGCGTCGCGTCCGAACGCGTCCCGGAGCAACTTCGTCCCCTGCACCGGCGTTCGGTCGCCTATCCACGCCTGTTCGAGGGCGTCGGTCTCCGGAAGCGGCATGTACCCGCCGACGCCGGGCACGCCGCGAGCGGCGTGTCGCGCCGGTTCGTCCGCGGTTTCGCGTTCGCAATCGGTGTCTTCCAGTCCGGAATTCCGGCCGGGCGAACGCCGGAGTCCGGGCGACCGGACGAACTCCTCCAGCGCATCGCCGGTCTGCTGTTGAGTCTCGGTCGGCGACCACTCCTCGTCGCTCGCGTCCTTCACCGCGATCAGCGACAGGTCGTTGACCACGTACGGCAGGAGTTCGACCGCCTCGGGACCGGGGTCGCCCTCGATGTGTGTGACGCGGTGCCACGGCGAGTCGATGGCGGCGATAGCTTCCGCGGACACCGCGAGGTAGGCCGCGAGTCGGTCGGCCGGAGACGCCCCGTAGAGCGACTCGAAGTCGAGGTCGGTCTCGGTCTCCAACACGTCGCGTTCGTGCAGGTCGTCGGGATAGAGTCCCTCGGTTCTGGTCACGCAGTCGAGCAGGAAGACGCGCTTGAGGACCGCTTCGACCGACTCGCCGACCGCCGCCACGTCGTCGCCGAGGCGTCGGTCCACGCCGGACTCGGCCGCGAGGTGCGCCGTCTCGCCCGGCACCACCTCCGCGCCGAGGTAGTAGGCAAGCGGTGCGACGGTGTAGACGTATCCGTACTCGGGCGGCACCGCAATCGTGATTCCGGTGTCGGGCGCGTTGAGTTCGTCCGGAATCACCAGTTCGTCGCCGCGTTCGACCTCCGGCGGATGACCCCGCAGGGTGGGCCACGACCGCTCGGGCGAGGTGGTCTTGAGCGCCGAGGCGAACGCCGTCACCGCCTCCATCGTCGCCACGGGGTCGTCGGGCACCGTGATTGTGGCCGCTGGCGCACTGTGGTACGACCGCGCGCCGACTTCGACCGCTCGCTCTCCGTCGAACGCGATTTCGATGCCGTCGTCGGTGGCGTCGATGGTCAAGGGTCCGGTCGTCCGGAGGTACGTCTTTATCGGCGAGTGGAGTTCCAGCAGGTACTCCCCGCCCGAGAACTCGCGGGTCGTCGGCAGGTCGATGGAGGCGAGGTGGTCGCCTTCGGGCGTCCGCACGTCTATCGGAACCATGTAGGAGAGCGAAATCCGGGTCGCTCGAATCCGGCAGGCCGTGGCGACCGGAAACGCGAACCGGTCGGGTTCGACTTCCGAGGGGTCCACGGGCGAATCCGTGCCGACCGTGAAGTGACGCGTCTCGATGGGGTCGATAACGCCGAGGCCGGTCGGGTCGGACGACGCCGTGAACTTCGGTTGCGTAGCCATGACTCTACGGTCTCGCTAACTCCACCCGAAAGTCTCAGCCATCCGGTAAAAATCCTCGGGCACGCGTCACGTTTCGTCGCTATCTCGGATTTCGGAGTCCACGCGCTCTTCCCGCCCGTGCTAATTATTACCATCTTACCGATTTATTTATTTACCCATCCCTTCATGCCCCTTATATGGAACGCGCACTCGCAGTCGTGGACGCCGAGGAGTCTACCAAAGCCCTCGTCCGCGAGGCGGGCGAACTCGCCGCCGCGGTAGACGCCGAACTCGTGTTGCTCCACGTCACGACCAACGACGAGTACGAGGAGATGCGACAGACGATGGAGGAGATTCCCAACAGTGCGGTCGGCTACTCGGCCCAGAAAGCCCGTGACGGTGCCGAGGAGTTCGCGGCGGACATCGGCCGGGAGGTGCTGGAGGGCATCGACGTGTCGTGGGAGGCGGTCGGCGAACTCGGCGACGAACAGACCGAAATCCTCGAAGCGGCCGCGGGCCGCGACTGCGACCACCTCTTCATCGCTGGCGAGAAACGCTCGCCGACCGGAAAGGCGCTGTTCGGCGACCTCACCCAGTCCATCATCCTCAACTTCGCCGGACCGGTGACGGTCGTGACGGAGTAGGCGGACCCCCCTACAGTCGTTCCGCGCGGACGGGCGCGGCGCACGAGTGCGCCGCGCCCTCGCTCGCCGGGCAACGACTTTCCCCCCGGCGGTCCAACGATTCGGCATGAGCCTCTACCAACAGGTCGCGGACCTCCCGCTGACCGTCGAGTCCGTCGCCTACGAGCGCCGAGAGCGCGAGACTTCCAAGTTCACCCGCGCGACGACCGTGGTCTCCCTGTCGGGCGAGGGCGAACTCGGAAAGGGCGAGGACGTGACTTACGAAGCGGACCTGCATCCGATTCCGGACCGGTTCGACCTCGCGGGCGAGTACACCGTCGAGTCGTTTTCGGCGGCGCTGGCCGACCGCAATCTCTTTCCCGACGCGGGCGAGGTAGACGACCACTTCCGCCACTATCGGCGCTGGGCGTTCGAGAGCGCCGCGCTGGACCTCGCGCTCCGGCAGGCCGACACCCACCTCGGCGCGGTACTGGACCGCGAGTACAGTCCCGTCCGGTTCGTCGCTAGTCCCGTCCTCGGCGACCCACCGAGCGCGGACCCGATTCGGCGGTGGCGCGAGCGAAATCCGGAGTTGGAGTTCAAACTCGACGCCGACGACGACTGGACCACCGACCTCGTGGCGGACCTCTCGGACGCTGGCGTGCGCGTGGTGGACTTCAAAGCCCACTACGAGGACGCCGATGTCGCGGGGAGCGCCGACCCCGACCTCTACCGCCGCGTCGTCGAGGCGTTCCCCGACGCGATTCTGGAGGACCCGGCGTGGACCGACGAGACCGAACCGGCGCTCGACGCGGCCCGAAGTCGCGTCTCGTGGGACTACCCGATAACCGGCGTCGAGAGCGTCCGCGACCTGCCTTTCGACCCGAACTGGCTGAACATCAAGCCCTCGCGGTTCGGGTCGGTCGAGTCCGTGTTCGAGACCGTCGCGCTCTGCGAGGAACGGGGAATTCGAATGTACGGCGGCGGCCAGTTCGAACTCGACGCGGGACGCAGGCACCTCCACCTGCTGGCGTCGCTGTTCTACCCGGACGCGCCGAACGACGTTGCTCCCTCGGCGTACAACGACCCCGACCCGCCCGCCGACCTCCCCACGAGTCCGCTCGCCGTCGGCGACGTGCGCGGGTTCCGGTAGCTACGCCGTCGAAATCTCGAAGCGCGCGCCGCCGTCGGTCCCCTCGCAGACGCAGACGGTCCAGCCGTGAGCGTCCACGATGCTACTCACGATAGAGAGACCGAGACCCGACCCGTCGTCGGCGGTGGTGTGGCCGTGTTCGAAGACCTTCTCGCGTTCGTCTTCCGGGATTCCCGGCCCGTCGTCTTCGACGTAGAAGCCGTCTTTGCCGCCGTGTTTCGCCGCCGGTGTGTCGTCGCCGTCCTCGTACGCGGTGACGCCGCCGTTGAGGGGTCCGACGCGGACAGTCACGTCGTCGCCGCCGTGTTCGACCGCGTTGCGAAACAGGTTCTCGAACAGTTCCTGCAAGCGGCCGTCGTCGGCCTCGATTTCGTGGAGTTCGTCCACCACGTCGAGGGTCGCCCCGCCCGTCGAGACGGTGGACCACGCCTGCCTGACGATGGTTTCGAGACCTACCTGCTCGGTCTCGCTCACGTCTTGGCCCTGTCGCGCGAGTTTGAGCAGGTCCTCGATGAGCGACTCCATCCGCCCGAGTGCCGACCCGGTTTTCTCGAAGTGACGGTCTTCTCCGGTCTCGCTGGCGAGTTCGAGGTGGCCCTGCGCGACGTTGAGCGGGTTGCGCAGGTCGTGGCTGACGACGCTGGCGAACTCCTTGAGACGCTCGTTCTGGCGTTCGACCTTCTGTTTGCGCTGTCTGCGCTCGGTCACGTCGCGGGCCGACCCGAGGTGGCCGAGTTCGCCGTTGTACGAGATAATCTGGACGCTGAGTTCGACGTAGCGGATGTCACCGTCTTTCGTCCGGACCCGCAACTCGTAGTGGGGCGTATCGTCGTCTTCGAGTTCGTCGCTCTCGATAATCTGTTTGACCCGCTCGCGGTCCGCCTCGTGTGCGAGGTCCTCCGCCGACATCTCGAGGAGTTCCTCGCGGCTGTACCCCGTCAGTTCCGCGACCCGGTCGTTGACGAACTGAAACCCCTCCTCGCTGTGGATGAAGATAGCGTCGTGGCTCCCCTCCACGAGCGTCCGGTACTTCTCCTCGCTCTCGCGGAGCGCGGACTGGGAGTCGATTCGGGAGATGACCTCCGTGACGTGAGACATCAACAGTTCCGCGAGTTCGAGGTCGTCCTCGTCGAAAGCGTGGGCTTCCCGAGACCCGGCCTGAAACACCCCGTAGTCGCTCAGCGGGACGCTGAGGATGGACCGGTACTGCTCTTGGACGGGTTCGGCCTCGTCCATCGTGCGCACGTCCGGAATCAGAAACGACTCGCCGTTCTGGAACGTCCGCCCGGCGAGTCCCTTGTCGGCTTCGAGGGCGTCGTATCCGCCGTTGGGCATCTCGGTCGAGGTCGCTTTCGGGACGAGGTAGCCGTTCTCCTCCACGTCGATGCCACAGATGTCGAACTCCAGAATGCCTTCTGCGGCGTCCACGCCGAGTTGGTAGACCTCCTCCTTGCTGTGGCAGGCCTCCATCTCGGAGGCGACCTCGTGTAGCTCTTCTATCTTCCGTTTCTCTTCGCGTAACTGTTCGCTCATGCTCGTGTTCGGTTCTGTTTCGGACGCCTGCGCCGTCCGCGCGCGTCGGGCGTCCCCGGTTCGGCGGGCCAGTCGGCGGTTCGAGACGGGACCGTCTTCGGTTCGTCTGCTTGCTCGTCGATTGGAGCAGAAATATGTTTCCCCACGATGCTGTCCGAAATCCCGCGACAGCACGCTGGCGATGGACTCGGTCGCTCGGTCCTCTCGGACGGGTGTCTCCGACGCCAGTGGTCGCTTCGGGTAGCCCAAGCGCCGCCGCCGTTTGGTTCCACACCGAGCGCCAAGTTAATCCAACTCATGCCGTTTTTCTCTTTGGCCTGATATTACGTTCCAACCTTAAAAATAGGTGCCATTCGGTTCCGAAACTACGATAGTTATTATTCTGTCACGTCGGCGGCGACTTCTCGGACCGTCTCGTAAGCCTCGTCGGAGTACGCGACGAAGCGCACGTCCGCCAGCGAGTCGGATTCGAACGCCGCGAGTTCCTCGCAGACGATGTGCGCGCCCTCCCGCAGGTCGAACCCGGCGACGCCGGTTCCGAGTGCCGGAATCACCAGCGACTCGGCACCTCGCTCGTCCGCCGCTTCGAGACCGTTTCGGGTCGCGTCCCGGACGCTCTCGGCCGTCGCCTGCCCGTCGCCGTAGTGGGGCATGGCCGCGGCGTGGACCACGTACTCGGCGTTCAGGTCGTAGGCGTCGGTGACGGCCACTTCGCCGAGGTCCACCGGTCCCGCGGCCATCGCTTCCTCGTTTATCTCCTCGCCCGCCTTCCGCCGGAGCGCGCCCGCGACGCCGCTCCCCATCCGGAGACTCGTCCCCGCGGCGTTGACCAGTACGTCCGCTTCCTGTTCGGCAATGTCGCCCTGAACTACGTCGAACTCCATGTCCGAGACGACGCCCGGCGCTGGCAAGGAACTGATGGTGGTGTGTCAAACCTTCTCACCTCCGTGGTGTGTGAAAGACACTCACCGAGGCGACGGGTCCGGCAATTCGCCGGACCCGTCGCCAGAAACAATTGCAAATACGTCTTTTAGAAATAAAAATATTGCTAAGGAGATTGTCGCGGATTCTTGGTCGGTTCGGCTTCCGGACGCGACCCGCTTCGAGCGGGTCGCGTTACCACGTCGCTCGCGCGGCGTCTCGACTTAGTTTACCCACGCCGTCTGCGGGAAAGAGGACAAAACCCATATATTCCGTCTGGATGTATCGAAGTGTATGTCGAACGAGTCGAAGACGCGACTCTCGCGGCCGTGGTTGGTACGCGCCGTGGTGTTGTTGGTCATCGTGTCGTTGCTTGCCCCCTCCGCCGTCTCCGCGCTCACCTACGAACCGACGAACCTCCAGAAGGGGACCATAGAGGACCCCGCTGGCGGGACCACCGTCATCTCGATACAGGGATTCAAATTCAAGGGTAAGTCCAACGGGAAGAAACCCGCTCGCCTCGTCGGGGTGGGTCCCCGCGGCGAGGTGAAGTGGGTCCACAACGGCGGCGAGAAGGGAATCACGTGGTTCTACGACGTGGACCCCACCGACGACGGCAACCTCCTCGTCACCGGAACCAAGCACGTTGCGGGCCAGAAAGACCCCACGATGGTCTACAAACTCAACCCGCGGACGGGCGAAAAGCTCTGGACCGAGACGTTTGAGAACGCCCACGACACCCACGACGTGGACCTCATCAACGGCGACCAACTGCTGGTCGCCAACATGCGTAACTACAATCCCCAGAAGAACGTCAACGAGGACCGCATCTTCATCTACGACCGGGGGAAGGACGAAATCGTCTGGCAGTGGCAGTTCCGCAACCACACCGACTGGACGAAAAAGCAGGGCGGCAAGTACGCCGCCAAGGACGGGAGCGGCGACGACTGGACCCACGTCAATGACGTGGACAAAATCGCCGAGGGCCAGTATCTCATGTCGCCCCGGAACATGGACCAAGTGATGGTCGTCAACCGCTCGACGAAGGACATCGACATGCGCCTCGGGAGCGACGACGACTACTCGGTGATGAACGAACAGCACAACCCGACCTACCTCGAGAGCGAGGACGGCACGCCCACCATCCTCGTCGCCGACAGTCACGGCGACCGGGTTGTGGAGTACGCCAAGCGCGACGGCGAGTGGAACCGGACGTGGCAGGTCGGGTCCCGCCAGAGTTTCAACTGGCCCCGCGACGCCGACCGACTGCCCAACGGCAACACGCTCATCGTGGACTCGAACAACCACCGAGTCGTGGAGGTGAACCCGCAGGGCGAAATCGTCTGGGAGTTCTACGCGCCGTGGGCACCGTACGACGTGGAACGGATGCACCTCGGCGACGAGGCCGGTGGGCCGACCATCGCCGACCAGAACGCCGAGGGCGAGTACTCCCTCTCGGGAAGCGCGGGACTGACGCCCGGCACCGGTGACAAACTGACGTTCTCCCAATGGCTCACTACCGCCTTCGCGGGCACGCCCGTCAGCGGTCCCGTCGGCGAGTTCGCCACCCAGTGGTCGAAGATAGCGCCGTGGGTCCGTCCGGTCTGGATGGGTCCGTGGGACTTCGTGGGTGCCGTCGTCGCCGGACTCGTGATAGTCGGGTGGCTACTCGGAGAAGTCGTTTACAACCGCGAGCGAATCTCTAGCGGCGTCAAACGGCGCATCGCCTGACGACCGACGCTTCGCTCTCCGACGGTCTCACTCTCCGGTGTCTCGCTCGCGCTTCCACTGCTGGATGCAGTCGTCGCTACAGAAGTGATACGTTCGAGCGACTACCTCACCGACCTCCGAGATGTCTTCCTCGCGGAACATGGGGTGAGTGTCGAAGATGTCGAGCATCTTGCCACACGCCACACAGCCGACGAACTGGACTTCGGCGTCGCCTTCGTACTCGCCGTAGAGTTCGGGCATGGGACCCGATAGGCGCGCGAGCGGCGTCAGTGTACCGCCACCCTGCACTCGTCTGAAACGACTCGCGGCCGATGGCTTGAGTGGCCGGTCTCCCGTACCCCCGTCATGAAGGCAATCACCGTCGGCGGCGAGCGCATCGAGTGCGACCACCTCGAAGAGGGTCGGGAGGGCGTCGTCCTCTCGCAGGGCGACCGAATCGTGGGCTACGTCCCCTACGACCGACTGGAGTGCGTCGCCGAGACCAGAAGCCCAGTTGCGTCGAGTTCCATCCGGAGCATCGGCTACGACGACGGCGAGACGCTCGAAGTCGAGTTCCAGAGCGGCGGCGTCTACCGGTACGCCGACGTGCCCCGCCGGACCTACGAGGAGTTCCTGAGCGCGCGCTCTCACGGGTCGTACTTCCACGAGAACGTCTGGGGCCAGTTCGACTACCGCCGGATTCGGTGACGCTCCAGCGGAGCGACGACGAGGCGTGAATCCCGGCGCCCGGACTACTCCGGTCCGGGTGCGGTCAGCACCGGCGGGTCGGCCCCCGAAATCTCGACCGGGAAGCCGAACTCGGTCACGAGGTCTACGCAAGTCCGAACGTGGTCGGTGACTTCGGGAATCGCTACCCGACCGCCCGCAAGCGCGAGGAAAACGACGAGTTGGTCGGCGGTGTGGGCATCGACCGCGCCGAGGCCCTCGTGGAACGCCAGCGCCGACTCGACCGCCTCTGCGCCGACTGCTTCGGCGGGTTTGCCGCGTTCGCCGAGGGCGTCGAACCCGGCGGTCGTCTCCTCGTAGTCCAGGGCCACGGCCAGCGCCGACCCCGGCGAGGCGGTTTCGACCGCCGAGACGGTCCGCTCGGTGATTGGTGTCCCCTCGCCCGCGTCGTCCACGCCCTCGCGCAGGCGCTCGCCCGCGCTCGCGGCCTGTCGCTCGCCGACCTCGGCGTCGCCGAGGTCGGCGGACGCTTTCGAGTAGATTCGCGCGCCGTCGAGCGACCCCGGCCGGTCAAATCGAGCGCCGACGGCGACGAGGGTGCGAGCCACAGGGTCGCCTCGCCGCCGCCGACCGGATAGAATCCGGTTCGCTCGGACTCGACGGCGGCGAAGACCCCCGTCTGCCGGACGAGCGGGAGTTTCACCTGTCGGTAGTGGGCCATCGTCGGCGACCACTTCACGTCGGTTCCGCCGGTCGCGGTGACGGCCAACGGCCGGTCGAGGCGGAGCGCGACCGGCAAGAGCGCGTCGAACAGCAGGGTCACGCTCCCCGCGGTCCCGATTTCGACCTCGACTCGGCCGCCCGCGGGCGACCCCGGCCGGAACTCTAACGTCTCGGACCCCTGTTGTGCGCCCGAGACGCTGGCGTCGCACACCTCGGCCGCGGCCCGGACCGCCGTGAGGTGTTGGGGTTTGAGACCGGGGGTCGGCCGGTCGCCGCGGACGTTCTCCATCCGGAAGGGCCGGTCGTCCACCATCGAGAGCGCCAGCGCGGTCCGGAGCAGTTGGCCGCCGCCCGCCGACCCGTCGAGTTCGAGCAGTTCGTCGCCGGTCGATTCGTCGTCGCGCGACTCCTCGTCTGTCATCGGTCAGCGCGTAATCGGTCGGGTCGCTTGAAGGTACCGCGATTCGGTGCCGCCGGATTCGGTCGGTCGCCCCGGCGGATTCCACGGACCGCCGTAGCGTCCGGTCTCCCCCGCGGACTGTCGAGTGTCCTGCGCTGGCGACTGCTTTCGCTCGGCCGACTGTCGGGGTTCGGCGGTCTGCTGGCGCTCGGACATCTGTTGGCGCTCGCGCTTCGCCGGGCGACCGAGGCGGCGTTCGACAGAGGCGACCCGTTCCTGCCTGCGTTGGGTCCGGTTGCGCTGGTCGTCTATCTCCAGCGAGGTGATGACTCGCTCGTCGGTCACGGACCGGTGTGCGGCCTCCGCCGCGGCGAACACCTCCGTCGGGTCGTCTGCTTCGATAATCGTGTCCGTCGGCGTCGTCTCGTAACTCACCTCGAAGTCTTCTAGCGCACCGACCGCGCTGGCTACCGCGTCGGTCATGCTCCCCTCGCGGGTCGGAATCACTTCGAGTCGGGCGACGACGCTCATCGCGTCTCACTCCGCGTTCGTCCTCGCGTCTCGGTGCGTCCACCGGTCGCTGGTCGTCTTTCGGAACTCATGGTCCGAGCGTGGTACGCCGACCTACGGCAAAACGCTTTCTCTAAGCGAGGTTGCAGGTGTGGGTAACGTTACTACGACACGCGGCGTAGAGCGGGTCGAGATTCGAATGATTCGACGAGTAGACCGAGAGCGCGGCGACCGACGACGGGCGAACCGCCGCACGGAGCAGGTCCGGGAACTGGAAAACCGAGTGAACCGACTGGAGTCACAGGTCGAATGGCTCCGACGGATGGTCCGGAGTAACGGCGAGAACGCCGACGCCGCGGCGGTCAGTCCCTGCCCGCACTGTCGGCGCGGGGTCCTCGTGCGGCGCAACGACGCGTTGCAGTGTTCGGCCTGCGAGTACAGTCGGTTCCTCTGAGGGCACCGGGAGTTAAGCGACTCGCCCCCGAAGCGCCGCCGATGATACGGAACCGCGGCGAACTCGCGGCGGCGTCTCACGCGGACTCGTCACCCCGCACGAACTCGTCACCCCGCGCGCTCGCGCTCGACTGCGTGACCGCGGGCGTCGCGGCCGCGCGACCCCGCCGAGTCGTCCGAGAGGCGGTCGAACTCGGCGACGACGGCCGGACGCTGACCGTCTCGGGAGAGTCCTACGACCTCGCGGACTACGAGGAGGTGGTCGTCCTCGGCGGCGGCAAGGCCGCCGCCGGAGTCGCAGACGCGCTGGATTCGATTCTGGGCGAGCGCGTCTCCGACCTCCGTGGTGCGGTCGTGACCGACGACCCCGGCGACTCGCCGGGCCGAATCGACGCGCTGGCGGGCGACCACCCGGTGCCGAGCGAGCGCGGGGTCTCCGCGGCGCGCCGCGTGCTGGCGTTGGCCGACGAAGCGACGGCCGACACGCTGATTTTGGCGGTCGTGACCGGCGGCGGGAGCGCGCTCCTCCCGGCCCCGGCCGAGGGAATCTCGCTGGCGGACCTGCAAGCGACTACGACCGACCTGCTGGAGAGCGGCGCGACCATCGGCGAAATCAACGCGGTCCGCAAGCACTGCTCGGCGCTCAAGGGCGGCCGACTCGCCGAGCGCGCGGCCCCCGCGACGGTGGTGGGTCTCGCGCTGAGCGACGTGGTGGGAGACGACCTCGGAACCATCGCCAGCGGTCCGCTCTCGCCCGACGAGACGACGTACCGGGATGCACTCGGCGTGCTGGACCGCTACGGTATCGACGCGCCCGCGGCGGTCCGCGAGCGGTTGGAGCGCGGGAGGCGCGGCGAAGTCCCGGAGACGCCGAAACCGGGCCACCCGGCCTTCGAGCGCGTCTCGGTCCACGTCCTCGCGGACGGGATGACTGCCCTGCGCGCGGCGGCCGAAGTCGCCGACGACGCGGGGTACGCGCCGCTCGTCCTCTCCTCGCGGGTCCGCGGCGAGGCGCGGGAGGCCGCCGCGACCCACGCCGCCGTCGCCGAGGAAATCCGAGCGACCGGCAACCCGGTCGAACCGCCCGCGGTGGTTCTCTCGGGCGGTGAGACGACGGTGACGGTCCGCGGCGACGGCGAGGGCGGCCCGAATCTGGAGTTCGCGCTCTCGTGGGCGCTCGAACTCGACGCCGGGGACGCGGCGGGCGCGGACGCCGAGGCGTCCGCGCCCGTCGTCCTCGCCAGCGTGGACACCGACGGACGCGACGGCGGAACCGACGTGGCGGGTGCGCTGGTTGACGCGGCGACGGTCGGACGTGCGTCCGGGGAATCCGGCAACGAAGGCGAGCCGGGCGAACCAACCGACCGCGGCCGCGAGTCGGCCGACGCCGCGGCGTCGGCCGACGGACGACTCTCGCCGACCGCGGCCCGCGACGCGCTGGCCGACAACGACGCGCTCTGCCCGCTGGCCGACGCCAACTGCGCGATTCGGACGGGTCCGACCGGTACGAACGTCAACGACCTGCGCGTGATGGTGGTCGCCGACGGCGGACGAGACACGGATTTGTGAGTGAAAAGAATTAGAAATCGTTCTTTGAGAAACAAAAATCATTCTCTAAGCCGCGTTCGTGAGTCCGTCGGTCGGTGCTGTTGCGGTGTGAGCGTCGGGGGAGTGTGCCGGAAAACGACGGGTGCAGTCGTCGGAGACTCGTCCGACTACGCTGGAACCAATCAGGGCCGCACCGACGACCGCAACCGCAATAGCGACGGCGACGACTACAACCGTGACTGCGACTACTTGAGCCAATCAGGACCGTACAGCAACAGCGACCGCAACCGCATCCGCAACGACGACCACCTCCGCGACTGCGACGACTGTGACTACAACCGTGACCGTGACTGCTTGAGCCAATCAAAACCGCACAGCAACACCGACCGCAACCGCATCCGCGACAGCGACCGCAACCGCATCCGCAACGACGACCGCAACCGCGACCGCGACCGGAAACCGCGAAGCGAACCCCTACACGTCCACCGTCTCGGCCTTCGCCCGCGCCTTTTCGATTACGGACTCCTTCGCGGCGAACTCGACGCGCACCTCGTCGCCGTAGGTCACGTCGCGCACGTCCGCGCGGTCGTAGAGCCACGACACGACGCTCATCGCGTCGTCGTCGTTCGGAAGGCGGAGTTCGGTCTCCCGGCGGTCGGGAAGCGCGTCGGCGATGCGCTCGCGGAGCGTATCGAGGTTCCAATCTTCGACCGCGCTGACTGCGATGGGGTCGAGCGAGAACGCCTCGAACGCGCGCTCTCGCTCGGCGAGTTCGTCGGCGTCGAGCAGGTCGGCCTTGTTCAGGACCGCCAGCACCTCGCCCTCCGCGTCTTCGAGCAGGTCGAGACTCGTCTCGACCTTCCGGCGGAGTTCCGCTGGCGGGTCACTGGCGTCGGCGACCAACACCGCGCAGTCGGCCGATTCGGTCGCCGAGAGGGTGCCGTGGAACGACTCGACCAACTCGTGGGGAAGGTCGTCTACGAACCCCACGGTGTCGGTCACGAGCGTTCGGCGGTCCCCGATGGTGGCCCGGCGCGTGGTCGTGTCGAGGGTCTTGAACAGGCGGTCCTCGATTTCGGCCGTGCCGTCGAGGTCCTCGTGGTCGTCGTCGGTCTCGAAGTCGAGTTCGTCGGCGAGTCGGTGCAGGAGCGTCGATTTCCCGACGTTGGTGTAGCCAGCGAGCGCCACGAACTCGAAGCCTTCCTCGCGTCTGCGCTCGCGGCGGGTCTCGGCGTCGTCGCCGAGTTCGGCGAGTTTCCGGTCGAGTTCGTCGATTCGCTGTTCCACGTCGCGGACGCGCTGGCCGCCCTTCTCGTCGTGAGCGAGGTTCTCGCCCGCCAACTCGCGGGTGATGCGCTCACGAATCCGGGGCAGGTCGTACTCCAACTGGGCGCGTTCGACCTGCAACTTCGCGCGCTTGCTCCCGGCCTGTTCCTCGAAGATGTCGAGGACGAGTCGGTGTCTGTCGAGGACTTCGGTGCCCTCGGGACACGTCTCGACGAGTTCGCGGGTTTGGGACGCCGACAGGTCGTTGTCTACGACGACGACTCCCGCGTCCGTCTCGGCGACCACTTCGGCCAACTCCTCGGCCTTTCCGGGTCCGAGGTTGGTCGCGGCGGCCTCCGAGCGAATCTGGGTCACTTCGGCCACGGGGTCGTAGCCTGCGGCGTCGGCCAGTTTTCGAATCTCGTCGGTGGTCGGTCGGTCGTCTACGGTTCGCTTTGCGATAACTGCGTCTCGGGACTGTGTGCTTGCGTCGGGTGACATGTGGAGTGGGTCGATGGTGGGCGATTGCTCGTCGCTTCCCCGGCAACTCGTCGCGCGAGACGCTCTGGGTCTCGCGGCGACCGAATCGCGGACCGGAACCGGACGACGCCCTGCGGGTTCGCGGCGACGAGCGAGAACTCGACGCGAGTCTAAATCCGACGGCGGGCGCTACTGCCATCGGCGCGACGACGTGGCCGCGGACGTTCGTCCGGTCAGCGACGGAGGAGAGAGGTCTTCATTCGTCCGTACCGGCAGTTGTTCGGTATCTATTATAAAAATTTGGGGAGCGACGGGTGAATCCGGACCGGCGAAGCCGTTTCGAGCTTAAATAAGTTCTTTGCGCGTGCGTAATCGGCAACCGGACCTATGAGTCAGGAAGTCGTACGCCGGTGTCATGAACACCGCGGAGGTTCTCGTGGCGGGACTCGAAACCGAGGGCGTCGAGTACGTCTTCGGATTGCCGGGCGAGGAGAACGAGGCGACGATGTTCGCGCTCCGGGACTCGGACGTGACCTTCGTCCCGGTTCGCCACGAACAGGGCGCGGCTTTCATGGCCGACGTGTGGGGGCGACTGACCGGGGACGCGGGCGTCTGCCTCTCGACGCTCGGGCCGGGGGCGACCAACCTCCTGACCGGCGTCGCCGACGCCAACCTCGACAAGGCACCACTGGTCGCCGTCACCGGACAGGGCGGTCTGGAGAGTCTTCACAAGGAGAGCCACCAGACGCTCGACGTGGTGGACATGTTCGGACCGGTGACGAAGTGGAACGCCCGGATTTCCGACTCCGGCGTCGTCCACGAGTCGGTCCGGAAGGCGTTCAAGACCGCCGAGTACGAGAAACCCGGCGCGACCCACCTCGAACTCCCCGAGGACGTGGCGTACGACGAGTGCGACGTGCGACCGATGGAGTCCCGAGGTCGGGTCCGCCGCCCCGAACCCGACGTGCCGTCGCTCGACCGGGTGCGGGAACTGCTCGCGGACGCCGACCGCCCCATCGTCATCGCGGGCAACGGCGCGGTCCGGACCGACGCCAGCGAGGAGTTGCGCACCTTCGTCCGCGACTACGACCTGCCGGTCACGGCGACCTACATGGGGAAAGGCGCAGTCTCGGACGACGACGACCACTCCCTGCTCACGCTCGACTCGGGCGAACACGAAGAGGCCTCCGACGCCATCGAGTCGGCCGACCTCGTGATTACGGTGGGCTACGACATCGCCGAACACGACCCCGCCGACTGGAATCCGAGCGCCGAGACGACCATCGTCCACGTGGACAGCGAACCCGCGGAGGTGTACGAACACTACAACCCCGACGTGGAAGTCGTCTCGGACATCTCGTCGGCGATTCGGGAACTGAACGCCTGTTGCGGCGAAATCGACGCCACCTTCGAGACCGACTGGTACGACGACCTGCGCGACCACCTGCTGGCGGACGTGAATCCCGACCACGACGAGGGCGACCCCTTCGCCGTGAAGACGGTTCTGCCGGTCCTCCGCGAGGCGATGGCCGACGACGACGTACTGCTCTCGGACGTTGGAAGCCACAAGATGGCTATCGCCCAGAACTTCGTGACCTACGAACCCAACACCTGCATCGTCTCGAACGGACTCGCCTCGATGGGCATCTCGGTGCCGGGCGGACTCGCCGCGGACCTCGCGGTCGAATCGAACGTCGTCGCCGCCACGGGTGACGGCGGATTCATGATGAACGCCGCGGAAATCGAGACGGCGACTCGGATTGGGTGTGGCTACACGATTCTGCTGTTCCGCGACGACGAGTACCGACTCATCACCGAGGAACAACTGGAGCATCGCGGCGAACACTTCGGCACCGAAATCGGGAACCCGGACTTCCAGACGTTCGCCGAGAGCTTCGGCATCGAAGCCTACCGACCGGACGGGTGGCGGGAACTGGAGGACGCGCTGACCGCGGCGATTCCGAGCAACGAGATGTCGCTAGTGGAAGTCGTGTTGGAGTAGCCCCGCCGGTCGCTACTCGATGGTCACGTCCACGTCCTCGTCGCTCGCGTCGGTCTCTTGGACCCACACCGTCTTCTTGTTCACGAACTCCTCGATGCCGTGTTCGGCGAGTTCCCGGCCGTAGCCCGAATCCTTCACGCCGCCGAAGGGGACTCGGGGGTCGGACTTCACGAGTTCGTTGACGAAGGTCATGCCCGCGTCGAGGCGGTGGGCGACTCGCTCGCCTCTCTCCAAGTCCTCGGTCCACACCGACGCGCCGAGACCGAGGTGGGTGTCGTTGGCGAGTTCGATTGCCTCCTCCTCGCTCTCGACTTCGAAGACGGCCGCGGCGGGACCGAACACCTCCTCGCAGGCGGCCACCGAGTCGCGGGGCACGTCGGCCAGCACCGTCGGCGGGTAGTAAAAGCCCTCCCGGTCGAGGGGTTCGCCGCCGAGTTCGAGGGTCGCGCCTTCGTCTACGGTGTCCCGAATCTGCTCGTGGAGCGTCTCCAGCAGGTCCTCGCGGGCCTGCGGGCCGAGGTCGGTGTCGTCGTCGGTCGGGTCGCCCACGGTCAGGTCGTCCATCTCGGCGACGAACGTGTCGAGCCACTCGTCGTACACGTCGGTGTGGACGACGAACCGCTTGGCCGCGATGCACGACTGCCCGGCGTTGATGGTCCGGGCCTGCGCGCCGGTCTTCGCGGCGGCGTCGAGGTCCGCGTCGTCCAGCACCACGAAGGGGTCCGACCCGCCGAGTTCGAGGACCGACTTCTTGAGGTTCTCGCCTGCCGTCTTCGCCACCGACCGACCGGCTCGCGCGCTCCCGGTGAGCGTCACCGCCACCACCCTGTCGTCCTCGATGACCCGCTCTGCGCGGTCGGAGTGGACGACGAGCGACTGGAAGACGCCCTCCGGATAGCCCGCCCGCTCGAAGACTTCCTGAATCGCCTGCGCGCACCCCGGCACGTTCGAGGCGTGTTTGAGCAGGCCGACGTTGCCCGCGGTGAGGTGGGGCGCGGCGAACCGGAACACCTGCCAGAACGGGAAGTTCCACGGCATGACCGCCAGAACCGGTCCGATGGGTTCGTAGGAGACGGAAGTCTCGGCGTGGGCCGGGCCGGGACGACGCTCGGCGTCGAGGAAGTCCGCGGCGTTCTCGGCGTAGTAGTCACACACCCACGCGCACTTCCGGACCTCCGACCGGGCCGACGCGAGCGTCTTGCCCATCTCTCTGGTCATCAACTCGGCGTACTCGTCCTCGTTCTCGCGGAGTACGTCCGCGGCGTTCTCCAGCAGTCGCTGGCGCTTGCGAATCGGCACGTCTCTCCACTCCGCGAAGGTCTCGGTCGCGGCGTCTAACGCGGCGTCTACGTCGTCCTCGGAGTCGTCGGCTATCGGTTCGAGCGACTCGCCGGTCGCGGGATTCGTGCGGTCCATGACGGGCGAAGTACGCCGCCCAGCGGGTTGTAGCTTCGGGCGCGATTGGCGGTCTTTCGGACGCATCTAGATTTGTTTTCAAATTGTATATATTGCTCTAGAAATTGTCTTTCGTTGTCTAGCCGTTCCGACGGCGGTCTCCGAGCGCGTCCGGTGGCGGTCTCCGCGTGCGGTTCGGACCCCGCCGCGACCGCACCGCAGAGACTGCCACTGACGCCGACGACAGTGAGACCGCGACCGCGGACCACACACCTCCCCAACCGACTCGCTCGCTCCCTGCGGTCACTCGCTCGCCCCTCGCGCGATGGAGCGCGACCCGCGAGCGGTCGCGCCCGCGCGCCGGACCGGACAACTGGGGGATACGCCGGGCAGTTGTCCCGCGTTCGCCGGGCTAAGCTCTCTTTATCCGAGCGCAAGCTGACCCTACCGTCACAAGATACTTATCGGATTTCGCCGAAATTCCGACGAACGCCCGCACGACCGTTCGGGAGATGATTGTGCGGGAGGGGGAAATGGGGAAGATGACACGAACACGCACGAGTGTACTACTGACAGCACTGCTCGTCGTCAGCGCGGCGACGGCGGGAATCACCGGTGCCACGATGTCGGGCGCAGAGACTACGTATCAGCGACAAGACGGCGGCTTGGCCGACGTTGCCGTCGATTCCGGCGAAGTATTCTGGGAAGGCCAGTTCCTGCGGTTCTCCGCGGGGTCGGCCAACGCCAGCGAAGTCTGGGCGGTCCACCGCGTCGAGAACGGACAGGTCGGCGGACTCGCTACGGAGGTGTTGCTGGACGGCAACGGGTCGGCGGTGTTCTCCGCGAACAACTTAGACGGCCGCTACGTCGTCGTGGACGAGAACGAGCGACCGGTCGTCTTCGGGAACGGGGTCGCACAGGGTGTCGCCGGAGTCCAGCAGGCGGGCTTCGAAATCGCCAACCAGTCGCTCGACGCCACCTTCACGGACACGGTGGTCCAGAACGGCGACAGCCCCGACGCCAGAACCGACCTCAGACTCCAGTCGAATCGCGCGAACTACGGGTTCTACCTCTTTTCGGACCAGCTAACTCCGTCGCAGTTGGCCGACGTGTTCCCGTCGGTCGAGGTCCGTGACGGCCGAGCGGTCGCCACCCAGAACGCGAGCGCCGACGCGGTTTTCGACGCCAACTTCACCGGCGTCGAACCGGGTACGTACAACGTCACGGTGTTCACCTCCGACGGCACCGCGACCGACGACGTCTCGATAACCGTGACCGAACCGGCCGAGGGCACCGCGTCCCTGTCGAACGGGAGCGTCGTGGAACAGCGAGGCGACGTGGCCGAGTTCAACGTGAGTTTCGACGGGACCGACCGCGCGACGGTCGCGGTGGGGTCCAGAGGGGTCGGCTACCGCTCGCGGTTCACCGTGGTCGATTCGGACGGCGACGGCGTTGCCACCGTCCGAGTCGACACCTTCCGGGCCGGTACGTCGCCGGACACGCCCGGAATCTCGGTTCTCGGCGAGGACGAACTGACCGACTTCCGACTCCGGACCGACCCGATTCCCGGTCGCCTCGACACCGCGGCGTACCCCGTCGAGGTGTTCGTCGGGAGTACGCGGACCGACGTGGGGTCGATACTTCTGAGCGAGCGTTCGACCGACGCCATCCGGACGTGGACCGCGCCCGACCGCGAGAGCGTCGGAAGCGTGGCCCGGCTAGCGGAAGTCGCCTCGCAGGACCGAGACGTGGCGTATCAGGACTGGGCAATCGTTCAGGTGCAGGCGTCGGGTCTCTACGGGTACGTCCGGAACCTCTCGGACCTCAACGACAACCGGACGGGCCTGTCGATGTCGCTGACCCGCGTCGGCGAAATCAACCAACCGTCCGAGGAGATACCGCTCGACCTCGGAAACCTCTTGATAGACGAGTCGGGCAACCAACTCTTCTTGGTCTTCGACTCGAACAACCTCGAGTCGGGTTCGACCTACCGAGCGAACTTCACGATTACGGCCCAGAACCCGTACGTCGAACCCGGAAACGCCACCTCGCTGGTGACGAACTTCACGGTGGTCGAACGAAACGTCTCGTTCGAGCAACCGGTTCGGGTCGCCTCGGCGAGCGACGTGACGGTCTCCGGTCGGAGTTCGGTCGCGCCGGGTACGGAACTGACCGTGGAGGCCACCAACACCGGCCGGAACCCGTTCCTGAAGCGCCAGACCGCGACCGTCTCCGAGGACGGGACGTGGCAGGCAACGTTCGACTTCTCGGACGTGCCGCCGGGTACGAACTTCACGGTCTCGACGAACGAACCACGCGCCAACGCGACCGGTTCGGTCGGCGATGGCGGCGGCGCTGGTGAGGATGCTGGCGCTGGTGAGGATGCTGGCGCTGACGGCGAGACGACGACCACGACGACTGCCGCGGACGGCGCGGCGGGTGCGGACGAGGAAACCACCGCCGAGGAAGAGACGACGACTGCGGCGGGGGCGGAGACCGAGACGCCCGCGGAACCCGAGACGACGACGGCAGAGACGACGACGGTAGCGGCCGCGAGCGCACCCGCCGCCGGTTTCGGTTCGGTGTCGCTCCTGCTCGGACTCGCGGTCCTGCTCGCGGGAAGCGCGCTTGCGACCCGTCGGCGCTGAACTCCGACCCGTCGCCGGTCCGCACCGCGGACCGGCGTTCGGTGTCGCCGCGGTGAACCCACGCCGGGGACGTTACCGCTGGAAACCGACTCACCCGTCGCTCACCGAACGGTCATGTAGACGCCCGACGAACCGACCTGTATGAGTGAGAGTCGCACGGAATCAGGGGTGTACGTCTGCGACGAGTGCGGCGAAGTGTCGTTCGGGGACCCGTCGTGTTGTGACGAGTCGGCGAGTGCAGTCGAAGCCACGCCGGTCGAACATCCCGACCTCTCGGGGGTCCTCCGCGAGGTGTTCGGCATCTCCGAGACGGGACTGAAGGTGTGTCTCTGTCTGATGGAGGACGGCGAATCGACCGCGGCCGACATCGCCGACCGACTCGGTATCGACCGGAGTACCGTCGGCAGGCAGTTGAACCACCTGACCGACATCGGGGTGCTGGACAAGCGCCAGCGACTCCTGAAGGAGGGCGGGTACGTCCACGTCTACTCGCCGGTCCCGGTCGAGGAGGTCCGGCGTCGGCTTACCGTCGGTCTCCTCGCGTGGACGGACGAGGCGCTCGACATCGTGGAACACGTCAACCGCGAGAAGTTGGACGCGCTGGCGCGCGCCGACGGCGACGCAGGCGACGAACAGGCCAGCATCTACTGGGACGGGTAGCGTTTTGAGTCCCGCGTCCGAACCCCCGTCGATGAACGTCAGGCAGGTCATCCCGCGGGACGCGATTCCGAGCGTGGACGACCCGGAGTTCGGCCCGGACTACTTCGGCGACCCGGACGACGAGGTAATCGTGGTCGAGAGCGACGGCGACGGCGAGGACCGCGAGGTCCGGGCCTATCCGGTCCGAATCCTGCACTACCACGAAATCGTCAACGACGAACTCGGCGGCGACCCAATCGCGGTGACGTGGTGCCCGCTCTGCGGGAGCGCGGTGGTGTACGACCGCGGAGTCGGCGACCGGGTGCTGGAGTTCGGCGTGTCGGGCAAACTCGCCGACGACGACTTGGTGATGTACGACCGCGGGACCGACTCGGAGTGGAAGCAGTCGCTCGGCGAGGCCATCGCGGGCGAGTTGGCGGGCGAGTCGCTCCGGGTCCGGCCCTCGTCGGTGACGACCTACGAGCGCTTCCGCGCGGAGTACGACGGGCGGGTCCTCCGGCGACCCGGCGGCGAGAGCGAGGCCAGCGGACCCGGCGACGACCCCGAACCCATCGAGTACGACGACGCGCCCTACGCCGACTACTTCGAGGGCGACGGGTTCGGACTCGCGGCCCACCGCGGCGAGGGCGGCCGGGAGTGGAGTCGTGAGGACTTGGACCCCAAGACGGTCGTGCTGGGCGTCGAAGCGAGCGAAAGCGACAGCGCGCTCGGGTTCCCGCTCCCGCGGGTCGAGCGCGCGGGCGGGGTCGCACGCGCGACGGTCGGCGACCGAGACCTCGCGGTGTTCGCCGCTCCCGACGGGATTCACGCCTTCGAGAATCCGGGCTACGAGTTCGAGGCGGCGGGCGAAGCGGGCGTCTTCTCGGCCGACGGTGCCCGGTGGGACGGCGCGACCGGCGAGAGCGACGACGGCCGGAAACTGGCGCGCGTGGCGGCGAGACGACTGTTCGCGTTCGCGTGGCGCGACGACCACGGCGACGGCGCGTTCTGGTCGGCGGAGTGACGGGACCGCTGGAAGTCGCCGCCGGAAGAACGTTTCAAAGTCCCGCCCGCTCGCGGGACCGCGAGCGGGCGGGTATCGTCCATCCCGGTGGTGGGTCGAGACGAGCGCACGCTCCTCCGGAGAGACACTTATTCCTTTCTCAAACAACTGAAAACACGTCTAAAACAATGGATTTCATGTCTCTACGCCGTATTCATAGCCGCGATTCCCCGCGCTTGACATCCTCCCCGGCCTAAAGGGCGAGGATTCCCCGAAGGGGATATTCAGGTTGCGCGTTTCCTCGGGGTTCAAGTACGCTTTCGCGTGACCCGTCGAAGGTTGCCACCGAGTTGTGACCAACGGTGTGCTTTTCAGCGCGTGTAGCCCTGTCAATGGGGCCTTCCTTCCCGCATACAGCGAGCGTCAAAGACGGCTGGCTATTCAACCAGCGAGGTAGCACGGTTCGCCTCATCCGAAGTGTTAGGCAGTGAATGGTTCTCCCTCCCTTTGTGCGATGTTCTCCGAAGCGTTCAGGTCGGCGTGTCGTCCACGGTTGCACTCCGAACACGAAAAGTGGTCGCCATCACGGGTTCCCATCGAGCCACACGCCGAACACCGCTGACTCGTGTGGTAGGCGTCAACCTTCTCGACACGGATACCGGCGCGTTCGGCTTTGTACGTGATGAACTGTTGGAGTTGGTGGAAGTGCCACGAGTGGACACCTGACCACGAGCTGTTCTCGCGGATACCTTCGAGGTCTTCCATCCGAGTGACGGGGTTCTCGAACTGTTCGGCGAACGTGATGAGACGACGGGAGAGGTTGTGATTCAGGTCTCTGATTCGACGCCGTTCTTTGTCACCCACACGGTTACGTGCGCGAAGCGCACCCGCTTGTGAAAGCGAATCGCGTAGGGAACGATATTTGCGTCGAACGTACTTCGCCTCACCACCCGACACGAGCATCGACTCGTCTTCACCGTAGGCCGTCACCGCGAGGATGTGCCGTTCACCAATATCGACACCGATGGGCGTCTCACCCGACGTATCGGTGTCGTACTCGACGTTGAACGTACAATACCAGTCGTCTCCGCGACGGTACACTTGCAGGCGCGTCTTCTTTGCGTCACCCTCGACCAGTCGGTCTACGGGGTCGGCAATCTCGTCGTACACCTCGATGGGTGTGTACCACCATTGGGAGACGCATGGGAAGCCGACGACGACCGTTCCGTTCTCGGTCATGTCGAGTTCCCAGTTCTGGTTGTTGACGGCGAACGGTTGACTCTCTCGGTATCGAACCGCTCCGTCCTTGTTGTGGTCGGATTTCGCCCCTCGAATGGCTTGGTTCTGGATAGCCGAGTAGAGTCCGTTGTCGATGCTGGCGGTGGTCACGGATTTGCCGAAGTCTCCGTTTTCCCATCCGTTGATACAGAACTGTTTGGTGTCACGGTAGAGTCGAGAGGCGTGTTGCCACTCTTTGCGCCGTGAGAGGGATGGGTTGTGGAACTTCGCGGTGACAGTCACCGCGACCATTATATAGGTAATTTAATCTACTTTCCCAAGCATCTATTGGAATATCCGGCCATGCTGCTGTCGTGGTTTGTTTCACCAACTGTCGGATTCATCCCCGACCTGAAGAGCGAGGCTTTCTCCTCGCACTTTCGTAATCCGACCTTACCGCCGCTTCAACCCGTGTTTCCGACTGAACGCACGGCCCGTTTTTTCCCGGCGACCGTCGCACGGCCACCATGACCACCACCGCCGACATCGCCGACTTCGCGCTGAGTCTCGAATTCGAGGACATGACCGACGACACCGTAGACGAACTCAAAAAACGGGTCGCCGACTCGCTGGGCATCGCCGTCGCCGCGATGGAGGAAGAACCCGTCGGCGTCGTCCGCGACACCGTGACCGAGTTCGGCGGCGAGGGGTGTACGCTCTGGGGTGTGGGGTCGGACGCGGGCGGCGAGGCAGTCGCCTCGCCGCCCGACGCGACGATGTACAACACGGCGCTCGTGCGCTATCTCGACTACATGGACTCGTTTCTCGCGCCCGGCGAGACGCCCCACCCGAGCGACAACGTCGCCGGAATACTCGCCTGCGGGGAGTACGCCGACGCTTCCGGGGAGGACCTCCTGACCGCCGTCGGCGTGGCCTACGAGGTGCAGGGCGCGCTCGCGTGGAACGCGCCGGTCCGTGACCGCGGGTGGGACCACGTTACCCACACCGTGATTTCCGCTGCTTGCGGTGCCGGGACGATTCTGGGCTTGGACCGCGAACCCCTCCGGTCGGCAATCGGTATCGCGGGCACCGGGCACAACGCCCTCCGCGTCACTCGAACCGAGGGCATCTCGGAGTGGAAGGGCATCGCGTCGGCCAACGCCGCCCGGAACGCGGTCTACTCTGCGTTCCTCGCCAAGCACGGGATGGACGGCCCGAAGAACCTCTTCGAGGGCCAGAAGGGGTGGAAACAGACGATTTCGGGCGACTTCGAGGCCGAGTTCACGCCCGCGGAGCGCGTCCACGACGTGATGACCAAAAAGTACGTCGCCGAGACGTACGCCCAGTCCGCCGTCGAGGGCGTCATCGAACTCGCCGAACGCGAGGACATCGACCCCGACGAGGTGGAGAAGATTCGCCTCGACACCTTCGCCGGGGCGAAACTCATCATCGGCGGCGGCGAGGGGAGTCGCTACGAAGTCGAGACCAAAGCGCAGGCAGACCACTCCCTGCCGTACATGCTCGCGGCGGCGCTGGTGGACCGCGAGATGGGCAACGACCAGTACGACCCCGAGCGCATCCGCCGGGACGACGTGCAGGAACTCCTCCGGAAGGTGGAAGTCTCGGCGGACTCGGACCTCACCGCCCGGTTCGAGAACGGCGAGATGCCCGCCGTCGTCGCCGTCGAGACGGCCGACGGGACCACCTACCTCGTGGAGAAAGACCACTTCGAGGGCCACCCCAACGACCCGATGTCGTGGGACGAGATAGAGAGAAAATTCCACGAAACCGCCGGAATGCGCTACGACGAAGCCAAGCGCGACGAGATAATCGAGACCGTGCTTCAGTTGGAGGACCGCGACGTTACCGATTTGGTCGCGCTACTCGGTTAGGACTCCGAAATCAGCGTCCGGATGCTGTCGGCGAACGACTCGGACTGCTCCATGTTTCGCATCCGAATCTCCAGCGAGCGCCCGCCGCCGCTGGCGACGAGGACGTTTCCGAGTCCGACCAGCGCCTCGATTGCCGACTTGCGCTCTTGGACGCCCCGGACCTTTTCGCGGGGAATCTCCCGACGGACCAGCGAGAGGAACCGATACTCCTTGATGATGCGCCGGGAGGTCACGTAGTAGGTCGTCAGCGAGTTGGTCCAGTAGGTGTACAACCCCGACGAGAAGGCGTAGAGACCCACGACGAACGTCGCCGTCGGGTAGACGTACGGGACTCTGGTGAAGAACAGCAGATAGACGGTCGCTACCAGCAGGGGAAGCCCCACCGCGATTTTCACCCGGGCCACGCGCTGGGTCGGGTGGCGCTTCTCCAGCAGTTCCTCGTCGTCGCCCAACCGTGGTTCGCTCGGCGAGACTGCGTGGACGTACGCGCCGATGCCGACGACGAACAGGCCGAAGAAGGCGAACGGCAGGCCGACGACCCCGGGGTAGGCGGACTGGCCGACGTAGAGCCATCCCCCGGCGAGGACGAACGGGAGACCGAGGACCGTACTCCAGACCGCAGGTGCGCCTCGGGCCACGGTCAGTACCCCCGCACGAGTTGGTGGGCGATTCCCGCCGCCGAGAGGACGAACCCGCCGACCGTCAGCACGAACGGGTCGTTCAGCATCTCCAAGTCGCTGGTTCCGGTCCCGTTCGAGAAGAATCCCCGCTCGGACTTCGCGGACGACTCGTTGCCTTCTCGGGTCCCGCGCCGGGTCGTGGCGTTCACCGGGACTTCCCGCGTCGTCTGGGCGGTCCCGGGCGGCGTCGTCCTGCGACTCGTGGTCTCGCGGGTCGTCCGCTCGCGGGTCGTGGTCGCTGTCGTCCCCGAGTCGGTGGTCGTCTCCGTCGTTCCCCTCTCGCCGCGTTCGACCTGCCACTTCGCGCCGTCGGCACCTATCGTCACCGTGAGTTCGGTGGGTCGGTCCACGGTCACGGTGTGCTTGTAGGTGCCGTCGTCGTACTCGTCGCCCGCGGGCGGTTTCACCTCGGCGGTGACGTGTTCGGCGAATTCGAGTCCCGTGTGGGTCGCGCCGTCGATGACGGTGTATCCTTCGGTGTTCAGCGCGAGGAGACGCCCGCTCGCGCCCCATCCGCTGTGTCGGTAGTCGGTTCGCGCGCCCATCAGCGGTTCGCCGCTCGGTTTGAGGACGCGCAGGTCCACGGGGTACGCCCGCGGGAGCGTCACCACCCCGATGTCTACCGGGTCGGTCCCGACGTACTGTTTGCCGAGGTTGAAGATGTGCGGCGACCCGTTCCGGGTGTCGCCCGATTCGATGTTCGAGGCGTCGTTGTAGTACCCGAGTTTGTACTCACCGCTCGCGGGAACCTCCACCTCGAAGTTCCCGTCGGCGTCGATGCGGGTCTCCTTGAACGCGTCCCGGCCCGACGCGTCGATTTCGTCGCGCCGAAGGTCGGCCCCGCTCTCGGCGGTCACGGTCCCGGACAGCGTCACCGTCTCGGCGGCGACTGACCGGGAACCACCGACGAGCGCCCCCGACACGACCGTTCCGGCGGCGCTCGCCCTGAGAAAACCTCTGCGGGTCGGCGAGTTCTGCATATCCGTTTCTCACACATGCCGATGATAAATTTTGCTACACAGTCACAGAGAGTTCACTTTGGCGACCGGACCCGTCATCCGAACGCTCACCCGAACAAATTCGGCACAACCCCTTCGCGCTGGCGCGGCCTCGTTTCGAACATGAGAGCGACCAGCGGCGACGGCGACCCGGACCGCGACCACGACGTGAACCTCGATAGCGACGTAAGTCCCATCACCGACCGCGTTCACGACAACTCGTGGTCGGCCAACCTCGAAAAGCCCCATCACGCCGACAGTCGGGACCTCGTGGTCGCGCAGGCCCGGACTGCGGTCGAACACACCGCGGCCGGGAACCACGTCAACCTCGTGACTCACGGCGACCACGGCCACCCGGAGACGTACCTCTTCGACGCGCTCGACGACGCCTTCGGCGATGACGTGCGGCGGGAGTACGTCGAGCAGTGTGGCTGTGGCGGCCACGTCACGCGGGTTCACGTAGAGTAGCGACCCGGACCGACTACTGTCTGACGTACAGCGTCCCGATACCCGCCGCGAGGAGCAGGACGCCCCACCACAGCGAGTCTCCGGGGAGGAACGCGAGCAGGAGCGTGACGATACCCGACGAGACGAGCGACCAACCCATCGTGGTTCGGTAGGTCACGGGGGACCTACGGCGCGGGGACGGTTATGTCTCGTGGGCGGTGAGCGAGCGACCTCGTTGCGCGCTCGCGTGCCGCACACTATATTTAAGTCCGTATTCGTATTTAAGTCCGTATTCGGATGTCCGTACGTCCACGTCGGGATTTCTCACGGAGTCGCCCGGTCGATACGCTTAGGACGCCGCGGCGAGAGACCCGCCCGTGAACGTCCGAAATCTCGCCGTCGCGCTCGCGGCCGGGGTCGTCTCGTTTCTCGTCGTCGCGGTATCGGTGACGGAACTGCTCGCCACGCGAATCTGGCCCTCGGCGATAGTCGGTCTCCCGGCGGGCGCGCTGGCGGGTCTCGTCGGGTTCGGGGTGGCGTACTACGTTCTGTCTCGCGAGCGGTAGGTCCGCGGGCCTGCCCAACAGTAAAGTGGCGGTTCGTCGTACCCCTGTCGGGGTTTCCGATGGACCGAGCATTCGACTTTCTGCACGTCAACGAGCGTGAATCGAAACCGCGGGAGAAGGGTATCACCGAGATTCGGGGGCCGTACTACGACCCGATGGGACCGCGCGAGTTGCGCGACATCCTCGACACGATGGGCGAGTACGTGGACATTTACAAGTTTTCGGGCGGGTCGTTCGCACTGATGCCCGAGGAGGCCGTCGAGGAACTAATCGCGGTGTGCCACGAGTACGACGTACAGGTCTCGACCGGCGGGTTCGTGGAGAACGTCCTCGTCAGGGACCACGACAAAGTAGAGCAGTACGTCGAGGAGGCCGGGAATCTGGGATTCGACATCGTGGAAATTTCCTCGGGGTTCGTCGCCATCGACACCGACGACCTCGTGGCGCTGACCGAGATGGTCCAACAGAAGGGACTGAAGGCCAAGCCCGAAATCAACGTCCAGTTCGGCGCTGGCGGCGCGTCGTCGGTCGAGGAGTTGGAGAGCGAGGCCGCAATCGACCCGGCGAGCGCGATTCGTGAGGCACAGCGCCACCTCGACGCCGGGGCGTACAAAATCATGGTCGAGTCGGAGGGCATCACCGAACGCGTCCGGGAGTGGCGGACGGACGTGGCCTTCGAAATCGCCAACGAAGTCGGCGTCGAGAACTGCGTGTTCGAGGCGGCCGACCCCGAGGTGTTCGAGTGGTACATCAAGAACTTCGGGCCGGAGGTCAACCTCTTCGTGGACAACTCCCAAATCGTGGAACTGGAGTGCATGCGCTCGGGTCTCTGGGGCAAGAAGAGTTCGTGGGGCCGAATCACCTCGTTCGACCCGGAGTAACCGACGCTCCGTCTCTCTCTGGCCGAAAATGTCTGGGTTTACATTATCATGTAGTGACACTAGACACCGTGTAGCAAAGCGTTTAGGTTCCCCCGGTGCGTTTTCGAGGATATGCACCGTGTCGGAACAGAGAGATGTGAAGGTGGGTTCCGTCACAGATGAATCTGAGCTATCAGCACGCGAACCCATCGAAAGGAGGCGGTTCGTACCTCCTTCGGTTCCGAGACGTGACCCGCGACCGGACGGCCTGCGTCCTCGTAGACTCGGGCGTCGGCGTCGATTTAGACGCGCTGTTAGGCGACGACGAGTACCTCGCGGCCGTCCTGCTGACCCACGCGCACCTCGACCACTACGCCACGCTCGCGGACTCGCTTCGGGACGGCGCGCCGGTCTACGCCGCCGAACCCACTGCGAAGGTCCTTGAAGACGTGTTGACCGAGGGCGAGAAGAACTACGAAATCGGCACGACGGAATCAGTCACCGACGCCATCCGACCGCTCGACGGGTGGCAGACGCTCGTCCCGGACGTGGAGGCCGCGCCGGTTCCGGCGGGTCACGCGCCGGGCGCGGCCGGATTCGTCGTCCGGTTCCACGACGGGTCGCGGGCCAACCACCTTCTGTTCACCGGTGACTTCACCACCCGTCGAGTTGCAGGCTATCCGGGATTCCGGACCGACCTGCCGGTGGACGTGGACGCCCTGTTCGTCAACGTCTCCACGACCGACGACTTCGAGGAGACGCTCACCGAGTCGCTTTTCACCATCATCGAGCGCGCTCGGGCCGGGTCGTCGGTCCTCGTGACCGCCAGCGCACTGACCGCGGTCCACTACGCCTACCTGCTCGGACACCTCGGCGAGCGTCTGAACCAATCGACTCCGATTACGCTGGCGGGACAAGCCGCCAAACTCTACGCCGACTTCGACTACGACGTGCCCAACGTCGAGACGGTTCCGGTGTTCGACTCGGCGAACGACCTGCTCGAACGCGGTGCCGTCACCTTCGCCGGGCCGGAAGTTCCCTCGGAAGGGAGCGCACACCGCCTGTTCGGAGCCATCAGGGACGACTCGTCGGCCACGCTGGTCCAACTGACCGGTGGCGCGACCGAACCGGTCGAGACGGCCGCCTGCACCGTCTACGACTTCGAGGTGGTCAACCACACGTCGCTGTCGGTCATCGACGACCTCGTGTCCGAACTCGACCCCATCCACGTCGTCGCGGGCCACGGTCCCCGGCGCGCGCTTCGGGACTTCCGGGGCCGGTACGACGAGCGATTCGTCTGGGCCAGCGACGACGACCGCGAGCAGACCCTCTACGCCGACGGCCGGTGGTCGCCGCCGCCGTGGTTGAGCGAGACCGCGGTCCAGTCCATCCGCGCCCAAGACTGGCAGTCCAACGGCGCGCGGTTCGGCGAACTCCTCGAAGACGGCGAGGACGCGCTTCCCGCGGTGGCCCGATTCGCCGACGCCGACCTCGAAGCGGAAGGCGTCGCCGTCGAGCGATTCGACGCCCAATTCGGCGCGCGCGCCGAATCGGGCGGTGCGGACGCGGCGGTTCCGGGAGAGAGAGCGGCAGTTTCGACGGACGACGTGGCAGTTTCGCCCGACCGTGACGCACCCGCCTCCGGGTCCGCGAGCGCCGACGCGTCCTCACCGGACGCGTCCGAAACGGCCCCGTCAGCCTCTGAAACGCCCGCCTCGGACGAGTCCGAGGCGGGCGGGGCGGCCGTGCCGGAGGCCGCGGTCAACGAGACCGAGACGTTCCGGACCGAGGTTCTCGACCGACTCGCCGACCTCGAATCGTCGGTCACGGGGACGCGCTTGCGCGCCCGAGTCGTGGACGGCGGCGACGACGTGACCATGCTCCGATTGCTCGGCGACGCGGACTTAGAACACGGCGAGGAGATTGCGGTGGTCCTCGCTGACGACGAGTGAGCGCTCGGGGAACTCCCCGGGGTGCCAGTTGGCCGACTGACACTCGCGGCCGGACGAATCAAGGGACCGCTCGTGGTGGAACGAACACGGATGTCTCAGGCCGAGAAACTCAGAGTCGGCGTCATCGGCGGCGGCTACATCGGAACCACGGTCGGACGGCAGTTCAACACGGAACCGCGCTCGACGGTGACGGCGCTGGCGGACGTGAGCGCCGACACCCGGCAAGCGGCGGGCGAGACGCTCTACGTCGGCGACGGCTCCCAGTACGAGGACTACCGCGAGATGCTCGACGCGGAGTCGTTAGACGCCGTGCTGGTCGGGACGCCCCACACCCTCCACCACGAGATGGTGACGGCGGCGCTCGACCGAAATCTCCACGCCTTCTGCGACAAACCGCTCACGACCGACTTGGACGAGGCCCGTGACCTCGCAGAACGCGCCGAGGCCAGCGAGCAGGTCCTCATGGTGGGCTACCAGCGCCACCTGAACCCGGCGTTCAAGACCGCCCGCCAGCGGTGGCAGGGCGAGGGCGAGACGCTTTCGCCGGACTACCTCAGCGCCGAAATCACGCAGGACTGGATTTCGCGGTTCGAGGACACGTGGCGGACCGACCCGGACCTCTCGGGCGGCGGCAACCTCTACGACACCGGGAGCCATCTCATCGACGCGGTGCTGTGGACCACGGGTCTCGTCCCGGAGGAGGTCAGCGCCGAGATGGTCTTCGCCGACGACGAGGGTCGGGTGGACCAGCGCGCCATCCTCACCGTCGAGTTCGCCGACGGCGCGCACGGCACCATCGCGGTCCACAGCGACGCCCCGTGCGTGCGCGAACACGTCCACGTCTGGGACGAGGAAGGCGCGGTCTACCTCGAAGGCCGCCAGTGGGAGGAACGCGAACTGGAGCGCATCGACGCCGACTCCACGACGGTCATCCCCTTCATCGACCGGAGCAAACAGCGCAACAAGGCCGAAGCCTTCGTGGACTGCATCGAGTCCGGGGAGGAGCCACCTGCTACTGCTCGGGACGCGCTGGCGGTGACGGCTTTGACGGAAGCGGCTTACGAGGCGGCAAGGAGTGGGGAGCGGGTGAGCGTGGAGTTGGACTAATCAGAAACGTTTATTCTTAAAGTACTGGAATATTGCCAGTTATGTCCAGAATACACCGTGAAGCCTTAAAATCACTCATCGCTGGGACTAACGGCGGTTTTGCGGTGACTATGTTAGATGGTGGTGGGTATTTACACACACTTGTTATGGCGATAGCCATCTTCACGATAACGACCATTGGATTTTGGGCTTCTGAGCATTTTTATGGGAAACCACAGGATGTAAAGGAACGCGAGTTTAAAAATGGACCCCCTGATAAGAGACCGAGGATAAGAAAAACTAAAAATAAAAACTGAAACCGCCTCTTTTACTCCTGAAGTTCCCCAACAACCTCCCGCACCGCCCGCTTCGCCTCCACCTTCCCGTCGTAGCTGTCACGCTCGGCCGACACGTCCACCACGTCGTCGCGCACGTCGCCGTCCATCTCCGCGGGCACCGGCACGTCCAACAGCGAACACGCGGTGGGCGCGAAGTCGGTCAGGTCCACCGTCACGCCGGTCTCGTTCTCGACGGGACCGCCCCACGCGTAGAAGATACCGTGCATCTCGTTCATCGAGGTGTGCGACCCGGTTTTCGGCGGGTCGGCGAAGACGCGCTTGGTCTTCATCGTCTGGGGGTACTGAATCTGGTAGCCCGGCGCGGGCATGCAAACGAGGTCCGGGCGGGTGTCTTCGTACTCGTCGCCGTACACGTCCTCGCCGTAGAGAACCGAGTCGATGACCGACTCGCCGCGCTCGGGATGTTCGATGGCGAGCAGTTCCTCGCGCAGGCGCTCGCGCACCGCGTCGTACTTCCGTTCGGGAATCGCGCCCTCGCGGTGGTCGTCGGTGTTGAGGTAGATTTGGCCGCCGCTGGCGACCGTGAACGCCGCGGTCTCGCTCCAGTCGATGTCCTTCCGGGAGATGGTGAGCAGTTCCGCGAGGTCCGGACCCGACCCGCCGCCGCTGGTCCGGGCCACGCCCATCTTGAGTTTCGAGAAGAGATTGAGTTCGCTCATCACCGTCTCCACGGCGTCGTATACGTGGTTGTAGCCGAACTGCTTGAGTCGGGTCCACGGCCGGGACTGGAGTTCGAGGTAGCCAGCGTCGTAGAGCCACGAGTTGAGGTTGATGGTCTGGTAGACCGGACCGTGGCCGTGGTCCGAGAGGACCAGCATCGAGTCGTCGTCGCTCATCCGGTCCATCACCCACCCGAGGAAGTCGTCGTAGAGTTCGAGCAGTTGGAGGGGTTTGTCCTCGTATCGGGCCGCGACCTGCGGGTCGTGCTTGGGGTGGGTCTCGTCCAAGACGTGGCCGAGGACGTGCAGAACGTTGTCCGGGCCTGAGAAGACCAGCGAGTAGAAGTCGCAGGGGTACTCCTCGACGAGCAGTTTGGCGACTTCGATGCGATTCTTTTCGATTTCGAAGAAGTTGTCGAGCAGGCCCTTCAGGTTCCCCTCGTCGGTACCGTCGTCGTAGCCCTCGTAGGGGTCCACGTCGTACTCGCCGACGCGTTCCTCTATGTCCTGCTGGAGTTCGTCGGGGAAGGCGTAGGACCCCGAGGAGGGCGTCGTGATGTTGTCCGAGACGTGGAAGCCCGACGTTCTGGAGGGCGGGTAGCCCGGCATGACGTTCATCACGCCCGAGCGGTGGCCCTCTGCGTCGAGGTACTCCCACACCGGCACGGACTGCTCGCGGAGGGTGTCGGCGTTCACGAAGTCGGTGCCGTACTCGCCCTCGTCTTTGAGCATGAAGTTGTAGACGCCGTGGTTGCCGGGGTTGCGCCCGGTGGCGAACGAACTCCACGCAATCATCGACAGCGGGGGCACCGTAGAGCGGGTCGTGCCGTCGGTTCCCTCCGCGCGCATCCGCTCGAAGTTGGGGAGTCGTCCCGCGTCGATGCCCCTATCGACCAGTTCGGGCGGCACGCCGTCCAACCCGAAGACGTAGACCGAGCCGTCGCTCATGGTCACTTTTCGAGGTACCCCAGTTGTTCGAGGCGGTCCTCTACCACGTCGTCGTCGGCGCTGTCGCCCCCGGCGTCGGTCCCGCTCCCGCGTTCGATTTCGGCGGCGGTGGATTCGAGGACGTAGGCCGCGAGGTCCTCGGGTTCGTCGAAGCCGTCGAGTCGGTCGGCGAGCGATGCGTAGCGGTCGCTGAGGTCGGTGGGTAGCTGTATCGTAGACATGTTATCGCTCCTCGGAGACTGGTCGGCGGCGCTTGAGCAGGCGAGCGAGGAAGAGCATGACCGCAAGCCCGTGTTTGACGGGGTTGTAGGTCTGGCCTTCGAGGTCGTCGTACCGGGCGTCGATTGCTCGCTCGGTGATGGTCAACCCCTCGCTGGTCGCCGAGTCTATCATCTCGGACTCGACGCCCATCCCGTCGGTCGTCAGCGAGAGGCGTTCGAGCGACTCGGGCGAGAACGCCCGGAAGCCGCTTTGGGTGTCCGTGAGGTCGGAACCGGTCACGCGCGAGGTGCAGTAGTCGAGGACGACCTGCCCGAGTCGGCGGTAGGCGGGCGTCTCGTCGCCCGCGTCGTCGGCGAGGTAGCGACTGCCGATGACCATATCTGCCTCGCCCTCGACCACCGGCGCGGCCAGCGTGGGGATGTCGGCGGGGTCGTGCTGACCGTCGGCGTCGAGCAGGACGAGCGCGTCGCAGTCCGTGCGCCGGGCGTGGGCGAAGAGGGTGCGGACCGCCGCCCCTTTCCCCCGGTTTCGCTCGTGGCGCAAGACGGTCACGTCGGCCTGCTCCGCGATTGCCGACGTGCGGTCGGTGCTTCCGTCGTCTACGACAACCACGGCGTCGGCCCATCGCTGGACGCCGAGGACGGTACTCCCGACGGCGTTCTCCTCGTTGTACGCGGGGATGCCGACCACGACGTGGGCGTTGCCGAGTAGTCGCTCGGCCGACTCGTCGGTTCGCTCGCCCTCCGCAACCTGTAAACTCATGGTTCCTTCGAGGTATCCATCCGTTTCTTCGCACTTTGTTCTCCAGCGCTTATACCGGGATAGCGCGAGTTTGGACTGGTATAGGTCGGCCGTACGACAGTTGCGACGATTACGGCTTGGTACTCGTTGACTAGCGCTCCGGCAAGCGATGGTTTCCCGGCGGTAGGTTGGCTGGCTTACGCACAATCAGGGTCGGATTAGCCCACCGGCGACGGGAAACGAACGTGCAACGAAGCCACGTGGACCGCCTGACGCCCGACGGCGGGGTCTCAAACGAGGGAGACGAGTCGCCGCGGCGGAGAACCGCCGCGGCGACAAGTCGGTGAGTCGGACGCGGCGACTTCGGACCGGACCGGTCGAACTCGGACCGGACGCGGCGCGGCGATAACCCTACCGAAGCGAGGCGACGAGCGTCCCGTCGGGACGCTCGTCGCCGGGCGGTTATCGAACAGAAGTAGAATTTCTTCAGAAATATAAATAATTCCTAGAAGTGTGGGGATATTGCTTAGCAAACGCCAGAAGTGTTCGGACCGCCGTCAGACGACCGACTCGTAGATGCATTCGATGCGCTCGGCCATCCGTCCGAGACTGATGTCCCGAACCGCGTCCCGGCCGTCCGAAGGCCGTGGGTCGTCCAGCACGTCCACGAGTCCCGCGACGAGTTCGTCGTCGTCGTCCGAGACGCAGGCGGGCGACACCCCGTCGAGTCGGTCGGCCACGTCGCCCACGTCGGTCGAAACCACCGGGAGGTTACAGCTCAGGGCCTCCTTGACCGAGTTGGGCGACCCTTCGCGCTCGGAGGTCAACAGGAGCGCGTCTGCGGCGTTCATGTACGTCGCCACCTCCGCGTGGGGGACGCCGTAGACCACCTGCAACTCCACGTCGGCCTCGACTTCTTCGCTCGCGCGCTCGACCACGCGTCTCGCGCGCGGGTGGTTTTTCACCTCTTGGGACGGCGGGTAGGGAAACAGGACGTGGCGAGCGTCCGGGTCCCACCCGACCTCTGGGCGGGCCTCGGATTTCGGCCGCGGCGCGAACCGGTCCATGTCGATGCCGTGGGGGATGACGTGGCAGGGTTCGCCGAGTTCGCGCGCCATCTCTTCGGACATCACGATAACCGCATCACAGTAGCGCGCACACTGCTTCGAGAGCCACCCGTACTCGCCCATCAGGTCGGTCCCCCACAGCGAGAGGACCACCGGCAGTCGGACCTGCGCCAGCGCCGCCGGAGCGGTCAAGCCGTAGTTGGCGTGAACCACGTCGTAGCCCTCAAGCGACTCGCTGACGACCTGCGGGACGAACCGGAGGTAGTCCCCGGCCGACCGCTCGGTCACGTCTTCGCGGGCCACGTGGTCGCCCGGCGGTTTCATCGTCGCGCAGTCCACCCCCCGGCGCTCCAGCACCTTCTGCTGTTGCTCGAAGAAGCGGGCGTCCTCGTTCGAGACCAGATTCAGGACGTTCACCGTCGCCCTCCCTCGGTCCGCCCCGCGTCTCCTCGGCCCCCGTCGCTCCGGACCGTCTCGGGGTCGAACGCGCGCGCCCTCGTCCGGTCGCGTCCGCGCGGCGAGACGCCGCTCACTCGGTCGATACCGGCCAGAGACACCTCGCCCGTCGCCGAGACGCTCTCGGCCACCGCCACGACGACTTCGGTGAGATTCACCTTGTCTGCGAGGTAGTCGTCGCGCAGATTTCGCCATCGCTGGTCGGCCCCGTCGTCGGCGAGGATGTCCGTCGCGGCGTCCAGAACCGCGTCGAACGATTCGAGGTTGTAGATGAGTCCCTCGCGTTCGAGTTCCACGAAGTTACCCATGTCGTCGTCGCCGACGAAGGAGTTCGACCGAATCGCGGGCGTACCCAACAGCGCCGCCTCCGTCACCATCGTCTGAGTGTCGGCGACCAGCAGTGACGCCTCCGCAAGCGCGTCGTGGAGGAGCGCCGGATGCAGGTCGAACTCGCGGGCGGGCACCCGGTCTAAGTCCATGTCGCCGCCCTCGTCGGAGACGAACACCGTCGCGTCCCGCGCGAGTGCTTCGACCAGTTCCCGGCGCTTCTCGGGGGTAAACCCGGCTTTCCCCACGTCGTGGTGCGACCCGAAGGCGTTGAGGCGGACGATGGCGTAGTCCTCCTCGGCACCGACGCCCAACTCCTCGCGCACGTCCGTCTGGAACTCCCACTCGTCGGGATGGAGGTAGGCGAGTTCCTTGAACCCGCGGAACTCGTAGTGTTTCTCGCCGAGGTCCTTCTCGAAGGTGTGGGGAGTCAACACCGCGTCGACCAGCGGAACCGAAATCGCGTGGTCCAAGTCGGTGTTGCCCGAGTCGTCCACGAGAACGACCGGAACCCGAGCGACGGTGCCCGCGAGTGCGGCGTAGGCCCCGCGTCCGAAAACGCAGTCGGGGTCGTACTGTCGGGTCCGCCAGACGATTCTGGCGGCGTGCTTCGGCAGTTCGCGGGCGAGCGAGAACTTCGCCGTCTCGCACCGACCGTACAGTTCGTAGGGCAGGTCGTAGTACTCTAACAGCGCCTCGGTGCAACCGTAGTCTCGCGCGAGGACGAGCGCCCGGTGCCCTCGGTTTCGTAACGCCGCGACTGCGCGCCTGTACTGGTGGACTTGCGCCGGTGTGTTGGTGAAGAACAGATACTTCATGGTAATCTCGTCCGGCGGAGTCTGCGCGCGACTCCGGCGGTCAGTACGGCGACGTTCCGCTCGAACGGCCATTGTTATACGGGGCCTGAAACCGCTTCGTCGCGCGGCGACCCAGAAGATGTTAGATAGGTCAACACTGCCCCAGAGACTTCGATACGCGCTCACACACTCTAAGCCCCGCTTCGGGGCCAAAACTGAATTTAACGGCCACCAAGCTTATAATTACAGAGAAAGTATCTACTTTCGTAACTCATGCACGACCTGACTGGTTTCCAGCGGGACTTGCTGTACGTCATCGCGGGAAAGGACGAGCCGCACGGCCTCGCAATCAAGGAAGAACTCGAATCGTACTACGAGAAGGAGATTCACCACGGCCGACTCTACCCGAATCTCGACACGCTCGTGGACAAAGGTCTGGTCGACAAGGGACAGCGTGACCGCCGGACCAACTACTACGCGCTCACCGACCGCGGTAGCCGCGAAATCGAGGCCCGCCGCCAGTGGGAAATCGACCACCTCGGAGAGCGGTCCTCGATTACCGCGTAGTCCCGCGTCCCCTTTTTATCGCCCTTCACGCAGGTCGAACGTCCGAGTCGTCGATAGGTTCTCTCTGGCGACGCTGGCCGCGAACGTTACGACTGCTGTTAGTTCTCCCGAACGAGTCGGTCCCGTTCACCCGAGGCGACCCCGAAGGAACGAAGCACCCGAGCGCAACCGCGAGGGTCGTTCGATTCGGACCATCTCCTCGTCGGTGAGTCGGAAGTCGAACACGTCCAGATTCTCCCGGAGGTGGCGCTCGCTGGTGGACTTCGGGATGGCGACGACGCCCTCCTGCTGGACGGCCCACCGGAGCGCGATTTGGGCGGGCGACTTGTCGTAGACCACCGCGAGTTCCCGGAGTACGTCGTCGTGGAGGATGCCGCCGTGGGCCAGCGGACTGTAGGCGGTCAACAGCACGTCGTGAGCTTGACAGTACGCCCGGAGGTCGCGCTGTGGCTTGTAGGGATGAAACTGGACCTGATTCGTGAAGACGGGCGCGTCGGAGGCGGCCCGCGCGGTCCGGAGTTGGTCCACGCCGAAGTTGCTCACGCCGACGTGTCGGGTGAACCCCTCCCGGCGACAGTCGTTCAGACCCGTCATCACCTCGGCCGTCGAAGCCAGCGGGTTCGGCCAGTGAACCAGTAGGAGGTCCACGTACTCGACGCCGAGTTGCGCGAGACTCGACGCGGTCGAGCGCCGGATGGACTCGCGGTCGGTGTGGCCGGGCCAGACTTTCGTGGTCAGGAACACGTCTTCGCGGTCCACCGACGACTCGGCTATCGCGCGCCCGACCTGTCGCTCGTTGTCGTAGGCTTGGGCGGTATCGACGTGGCGGTAGCCCACGTCCAGTGCGGTCCGGACCGCCCGTCGGCAGGTCTCGCCTTGCATCCGCCACGTCCCGAGACCGATTTTCGGTACTCGCTCTCCGCCGACCGTCTCGTACTCCATGCGTTCGCTTCGTCCTTCGGCGAGAAAGTCGTGTGGGCGATTTCGAAGCGCGGGCGGGTTCTCGAACCCGCGCCCTTCGGTCGTCGGCAACAACGCACTTCCCCGCGGCCACCCTCCACACGAACATGGCAACCATCGTCGGAATCGAGGCGGACGGCGGGGCCGTACTCGCGGGCGACCGACGCCTCACGCAGGGCGGCACCGTCTCGAGCGAGCGCAAGCGCCACGTCTTCGACTTCGGCGCGGTCGGCGCGGCCGCGGTCGGCGACTCCGGCGCAATCGACGAGTTTCGGCGCCGACTCGACGCCGAAATCCGGTCCCACGAGACCGAGGCCGACGAACCGATGGGCATCGACCGCCTCGCCGCCGTCGCCAGCGACATCGCCGCCGACGAGGGCGTCGAGGCCATCGTCGCCGGTCGGGACGATGACGGGCCGTGCGTCCGGGGCGTCGGCGGCGACGGCGGGGTCCTCACCGACGAAGCAGTCGCGTTCGGGTCCGGCGCGCAGTTGGCGCTCGGTGTCTTGGAAGGCCGCGAGGAGGGTCTCGACGTGGACGCCGCCGCGGAACTCGCTCGGGAAGCCATCGCCGCCGCCGCGGACCGGGACACCGACACCGGCGCGGACGTGGACGCTTACCGACTGGAGGCGTCGGCGTGAGCGCGAGTCGAGTGTGACCCGACAAGTAGGAGTAGAGTTCTTTCGACCGTATTTTAGTTTCCTTTAGACACTTCTAGTTGGCTTTCGTATTTGAGACGGTTGCTCCGAATCGCTCGGTTCGGCCACCCGGCACTGCGGGCCCCATCCGCGCGGGGTCGGCGGCGCTCGCTTCCGACGGCCGACGAGCGAACGGAGTGAGCGAGTCGGTCGGGGGGCGTCTCGAACACGATGCGCGTCGCCACCGCCGACCAACCCCCTTTTAAGTCACTCCGGTACTTATCCCCGAACGACCATGACGGAAGTCGAAATCGAGTACTGCGTCCCCTGCGGGATGCTCGACCGGGCACAGGACGTACAGCACGCGCTTCTCAGCGAGTACGGAGAGCGACTGGATTCGGTGGCGCTGGTGACTGGGGATAACGGCGTCTTCGAGGTTCGTGCCGACGGCGAACGGGTCTTCGACAAGGAGGAAGACGAGTTCGACGTGGACGCCATCGTCGAGTCGGTCGGCGAGACGGTTTCGGCGCTGGCGTGAGTCGGCCGCCCGAATTTTCGTCGCAAGTGGTAGTTTAATTAGGGTGGGTCGTGACGGGTCAGGCGTGGCTTTCGAGGCGACCCCCGAAGGAAGGTGCGGGTTCGTACTTCGACCCGAAGATGTCGGATTGGACGTTACTCTCGGCGTCGAGAACTGGTACGTGACCAGAGGAGTGAACTGTTGCTGGCGAGAGACGTGGAACCAGACGGGACGGTGTATCTGGCACGCCGACGTGGAACTCCCGGCGGCCGACCCGTCCCTGAACCGCAAGTCGAGGAACTGGGTCGGGCGGTTCCTGCCGACCGAGGCGAATACTTGGACGGGTCGAATCTCGCTTTCGTGTCCGTCACGCAAGGGACTTCGTTCGCCGACTGTTCGCTCCTCGGCGGAAATCTGAAGAGGGGGTCGTTCCCCCGGAGTAACTTCTCGGGGGCGAACCTTCGCTGGGCCGACCTCACGAGAGGGGACTTCGCTGGGGCCGACTTCCGGGATGCAGACCTCCGAGACGCCACCCTCGACCGCGCGGCCTTCGAGTTGGCCGACCTCCGGGAGGCCAACCTCCGTTCCGGTGACCTAGAGGACGCGAATTTCAGGGACGCCGACCTTCGGGGTGCGAACCTCCGGGGTATCGACGCCCCGGACGCGAGGTTGAAGGAGGCCAACCTCGCGGACGCGAACCTCGAAGACGCGAAGCAGCGGACGCCGACCTCAGGGACGCGGACCTCGAAGACGCGAACCTCCGGAAGGCAAAACTGGGTGGCGCGAACCTCGAAGACGCCTCGCTCGTCCGTACCGACCTCAGAGAGACCACCCTCGAAGACGCCCGACTCTACCAGACCTACTTCTCGGACGTGCGAATCGACAGCGACACCGAGTTCGGCGACTCCTGCGTGTACGAGGACCTCGACGAACTGGACGACTGGGACGCCACGCCGACCGAGGCGGCAGTCTGGACCTACCGCCGCCTCCAAGACCTCCACGAGAAGTACGCCCTCACCGAGCGCGCACGCCACTACCACGTCAAAAAGAAGGAGTCTCAGAAGCGCCACAACCGAGAAGAGGGCAACTACCTCCAGTATGCCATCCACGCCGTCAACGGTGTCGCGTCGGAACACGGCGAGAGTCCGTGGCGCGTGGTCGGCGTCTCGACGGTCGTCATCGCCATCTGGTCGGTCCTCTACCTCCTCCTCGGTAAAATCCGCGTCCCGACGGACACCTCCGGCACCGACGCTATCGGTCTCGGACTGTTTCCCTCGCTCTCGCTCCCGTCCCCCGTCGCCGAAATCGCTACCAGTGTCTACTTCTCCGTCGTCACGTTCACTACGCTCGGCTACGGCGACCTGCAACCGGCCACCGGATTCGCCCAAGCCCTCGCCACCGTCGAATCGTTCCTCGGCGCGCTACTGATGGCCTACCTCGTGTTCGTCCTCGGTCGTCGGACGAACTGGTGACTGCTGACCGCTGACACCGCGGTAGACGCCCACTATCCACGTTACGCCGGTCCTGCCCGAGCAGCTATCGCCGGAGAAATCAAACCGTACTGAGGATTTATCAGGGTCCTCGTGGTCTTCCCGTCGGGGGTTACGGAATGTCTCATAACCAACACGGGGAGCGTCTCGAAGCGATGGGTGCCGCCGCCGAAGTCAGGCACCGATTGAACGCCGCGACGGAGGGTACGGAGGTGTCGGTATGAAGCTAGCGATGATTGGGTTCGGTCAGGCGGGCGGCAAAATCGTGGACAAGTTCCTCGAGTACGACCGGCGCACCGGCAGTCAGGCCGTCAGGTCGGCAGTCGCGGTCAACACCGCGAAGGCCGACCTCGTGGGTCTCGACTACGTGCCCGAACAGAACCAAGTCCTCGTCGGCCAGTCCAGAGTCAAGGGCCACGGGGTCGGCGCGGACAACGAACTCGGCGCGGAAATCGCCGAGGAGGACATCGACGAGGTGCAGGGCGCGGTGGACAACGTGCCCATCCACGACATCGACGCCTTCCTCGTCGTCGCGGGGATGGGCGGTGGAACCGGGTCCGGTGGCGCGCCGGTCCTCGCAAAGTACCTCAAGCGCGTCTACACCGAACCGGTATACGGTCTCGGCATCCTGCCGGGCAGAGACGAGGGCGGCATCTACACGCTGAACGCCGCGCGGTCGTTCCAGACGTTCGTCCGCGAGGTTGACAACTTGCTCGTGTTCGACAACGACGCGTGGCGCGAGTCGGGCGAGAGCGTCGGGTCCGGGTACGACCGCATCAACGAGGAAATCGTCCGGCGGTTCGGCGTTCTCTTCGGCGCGGGCGAAGTCTCCCACGGCGACGAGGTTGGCGAGAGCGTCGTGGACTCCAGCGAAATCATCAACACGCTCGACACCGGCGGGGTCTCTACCGTGGGCTACGCCGCCGAGAAGGTAGACAACCCCTCGGGCGGCCTGCTCTCGCGGTTCACGAGCGACGGCACCGACGAGATGGACTCGACCCACGCGACCAACCGTATCACGAGTCTGGTCCGGAAGGCGGCGCTCGGCCGACTCACCCTGCCCTGCGAAATCGACAGCGCCGAGCGTTCCCTGCTCGTCGCCAGCGGTCCGCCCGAGTACCTCAATCGGAAGGGCGTAGAGAAGGGTCGCAAGTGGTTGGAGAACCAGACCGCCTCGATGGAGGTCCGAGGGGGCGACTACCCCGTGGCCGACGCCGACCGCGTGTCGGGCGTCGTCCTGCTCTCGGGCGTTTCGGAGGTGCCCCGCGTCGAGGAGTTGCAGGACGTGGCGGTCGAGACCCAAGACAACATCGACCGGATGGAGGCCGAGAGCGAGCAGAAGACGACCGACCTCATCGAGGACAACGACGGCGAGTTGGACCCGCTGTTCTGAGTCACTCTCCGGGTCCTTTCCCGCCCATCACCTCGAAGACGATAACGCCGTCGTTCTCGTAGACGGTGCGGTACTTCGGCGAGAGGTGCATCGACATCGCCAGTTGACTCGTCCGCTGGTACTGCATCCCGCGGACCGTGAACTTCCCTTTCGGCAGGTAGACGTAGTTGGGGTTGACGCCCGCCTTCGAGAGGGTCTGGGACATGCAGTGGGCGGAGTTACACGACGAGATGTCCCGGAAGAGGTTCAACTGGCGGTTGTACGGTTGATGGCCCTTCCACTCGACGCCCCACGGCCCGACGAGCATCGTCCGGTGGGTCTGCTGTGGGAACCACTCGGCGGCGTCTCCCTGCACGACGAACGTGGCGCTCGGCTTGGTGTTCTTCTCGGCCCACTCCATCGCCTGCACGTCGTCGTGGGTGATGAACTGCGGGAGCGACGGACTCCCTGCGTGGGCGTCAACGTCGCTGGTCGCGTACATCGCGCCGCTCGCGAGTCCGACGGTCGCTATCACCACGAGCGAGGCGGTGACGATCTCTCGGCGTCCGACGCCGAACGGCGATTCGCGTTTCAGCCACGCTCCCACCGCCTCCAGCAGGAAGACGGCGATGATGAACGCCCCGACCAGCATCGAGAACCGGGCCTTCCCGATGGCGACGGTGACGGCGACGAACCACACCGGGAGGAAGAACCGACGTTCCTTCAGGAGGTAGGCGGTCCCGAGGACCGGGACGAGCGACCAGACGGTCCCGACGAAGAGGCTCCGTAGCTTGACGTGGAGGAGCGCCGACACCGAGGGGATGCCCCCGCCGATACCGCCGTGGGTGCCCGCGGCGGCGGTGAACACGTCCACGCCGTGCATCGCCATCACCTGCGTCCACCACGGCGCGGCCAGCAGGATGCCGCCGAACCCGACGACTGCACCGCGGGTGAGTCCCCAGAGCGTCCGGTCGAATTCGAGGAACAGCAGGAAGTACGACAGCGCGAAGAAGACGGTGTAGACGGGGTGGGTGAGGACCGTCAGCGTGAACAGCGCCAGCGACGGGACGACCCACCGCTGGTCGCGGTCCCGGTAGAGGCGGAGTCCGGCGTAGATGCCCGACAGCGCGAACAGAAACGCGGGCGCTCGGACGATGCCGCCCGCCGAGACGTGCCACTGGATGATGGGCGGACTCACCGCGACGACGAGGCTGGTCAGTGCGGCTTGGGGCCGCGAGTCCAGCAGGTCCCGCGCCAGCAGGTAGAGGGGCACGAGGTAGAGGATAGTCACGACGCCCGGCAGGAACCGGGAGACAGCGATGGGGTCGAGTCCCGTCAGGTCCCGAATCACCGCCACGGCGTAGAACATCAGCGGCGGGTACGAGAACGGCACGCCACCTTCCGTGTAGTGGGGAATCGTCTTCGGGAGGGCGTAACCCGCCTCGGAGATGCGCTCGGCGATGAGGAGGTAGAGACCCGCCCCGAACGAGGGGTAGGGGTGCGAGCGCAGGTAGAAGTAGAAGATGAGGACTGACGCGAGGAGTGCGGGCGCGAGCCAGAGGAACTCCCGTTTGTAACCCTGCTCGTGTACCGTCGAGTTCTGTGCGAGGTTCTGTTCCGTCATAGAGGTTCCCTGCGCTCGAAACGAGCGCGCTCGGTCTCGTCGTCCCTTCGCGTCGGGGGTCCTTTGTTATCCAGTGGCTATTCGCGGCGTCACCTCCGTTCCGTTCGGACTCGGCGTCGTTACTTCGCGGAAGCTCTCGTTTAAGACCGAATTTCGGCGAAAACGGTTCAGAAACGACTGATACGTCTTTCGGCCGCGCCTCGCGCGCGAGGCGCGGCCAGCGCGTCCGCTCGCGGACGACGACGCCCGGTCGGGCAATACATTTGATTCTTTAAAACGCCCATATATTTGTTTCAGCATTCTAAACACATCTTCAGGCACGACAACGGTTCACGTCCACTGGAGCGGTCCGGCCGCCACGCGCTTCGCCGACGCTCGCGCGTGGCGTCGGGTCGTCCTCGCTCGGCGCGAACGACGCGGCGCGTCGTTCGCGCTTCACTCGTACCGGAGCGCGTCGATGGGGTCGGTGTGGGCGGCGTCCCACGCCGGGTAGAGTCCCGCGAGGACGCCCACCACCACGCCGACGAGGACCGACGCCACGAACCAAATCGGTTGGAACGCCAGCGGCAGGCCGATGGCCTGCGCTCCGGCGTACCCGCCAGCGACTCCGACGACCGCCCCGAGCGCCGACCCGAGGACGCCGAGCATCACCGCCTCCACGAGGAACAACTGAAGCACGTCGCGGTTCTGCGCGCCGACGGCCTTCATGATGCCGATTTCGCGGGTCCGCTCGGTCACGCTCACCAGCATGATGTTGGCGATGCCGATGGACCCGACGATGAGCGAGATGACCGCGATGCCCGTGATGTAGGCGGTGAACGTGCTGGTCAACTGCTTGACCTGCCCGATGATTTGGTCTTGGGTCGTCACCTCGAACTGGTAGGACTGGGACTTGAGTTGACGGGCGTCAGAACGCTCGCCGAGGTAGTTGTACACTCGGCCCTGCACCGCATCCACCTGTCCCGGCGTCTCGGCCTTCACGAGGACGCGGCCGTAGACCGACTGGCGGGCGCGGAGGTTCGGACTCACCACCGTCCGCTGGTAGTACGGTTCGGTCGGCGCGTAGACCCGCGGTTGCGCGCCGCCCTGACTGAACCCGAGAACGTCGCCGCCGCCTTTCGGTTCCACGATACCGACCACCGTCGCGTTCAGCGTCTCGCCGTTGGCCGCGCGCGTGAACGTGACGTTCTCGCCGACGGTGACGTTCTCGCCGAACATCTGCGCCGCGGGTTGGTTCAAGACCACCTCGCGTTCGCCCACCTGATACGGCCGCCCGGCGACGAACGAGATGTTTCGGACTCGGAAGTAGCCGGGCGAGGACACCGTAATCCACTGTCTGCCCACCGACGAGTTGTTGTAGGTCATCGACGAGGCGGCGATGCCACTCTCGGGAGCGGCGAGTTGGACGCCTTCGAGTCGTCGTATCTGCTCTACGTCGTACTGCGTGAAGACGACCGACCCGCCGCCGCCCCCGAGCGACGGCACCCTGCTGTCGCCCGGCGACTGGGACGTGACGTACATCGTGGCGGCGTTGCCGCCCGCCACGGTGCTGATGATGTCCTGCTGAAGGCTCGCCCCCAGCGTGACGAACGTGATGACCGCCGCGACTCCGATGATGACCCCGAGCGTCGTCAGCGTCGAGCGGAGTTTGTGTTCGCGGATGTTGCGCCAACTGATTCGTGCCCCTTCGATGACGTTCATCGTGTTCCCCGGTCCCCCGTGTGGGTTCTCACGCGACGGGTACGACGGCGAGCGACAAAAACCCCCGAACGTAAACGTTCCATTAAACGCCGGTAGCCCGCCCGAGCGCGGACATCCCGGCAGTACGCCGCCGAGTTCCGCCGACTCTCAGTTCGCCAGCGTCGTGAACCGGTTGACCCCTCGTCGGTCCCGGCGACGATTACGTCGTCGCCGTGCTGGAACCGGAACTGGGGACCGACCTCGGTGACGACTTCGCCGTCGCGCTCGACTGCGACGACGGTGCATCCGGTCCGCGCCCGAACGTCGGCCTCCGCGAGGCTCTGGCCGACGAACTCGGTGGCGGTGGTCCGGACGATTTCGACCTGCTTGCCCATCGAGATGACCTCCTCGCGTTCGAGAATCGTGGACGCGAGCATCCGCCCCGAGACGGTAGCCAGCGCCAGCACGTAGTCGGCCCCCGCCCGGTAGAGTTTCTGGACGTTCTCGGTCCTCGGCCCGCGCCAGCACTTCGATGTCCGGGTTGAGGTCGCGCGCGACCAGCGTCCCGAACCCGGTGAGGGTGTCGTCGGCGATGGTGAACACCACCGTCCGGGCCTGTTGGATGCCCGCCTTCTCCAGCGTCTCGGGGTCCGTCGCGTCACCCGACACGTCCACGCCGGGTTTCTCCGCCACGTCTACCACCGTGTAGGAGATGTTCGCCGCGGCGAGGGCGTCGGTGACGGTCGAACCCACTTCGCCGTGCCCGGCGACGAGGACCGTCCCCCGGCGGGGCCGGTGGGTCTGGGAACTCGTGAGTTCCTTGAGTCGTTCGAGTTGCGACTGTCGGCCCGCCACCAGCAGGACCGTCCCGCTGTCGAGTTCCAAGTCGGGCGAGGGCGGCGTCTCGAACTCGCCGCGAATCCACGCGCCGATGACGTTCGCGCCCGACCGTTCGCGGATGCCGCTCTCGGCGAGGGTGTTGCCCGCGATTTCGCTCCCGCGCTGGACCGGCAACTCGGCGATTTCGAAGTCCGACCCGATTTCGACCGCCTCGCCGAGTTCCGCCGAGACTGCCGTCGTCACCTTGTCGGCCAGACTCTCGCCGACGAGTCGCCGCGGCGAGAGAACTTCGTCCACGCCAGCGAGTTCGTGGTAGGTCTCTTGGTCGGGTTCCTCCACGACGCTGACGATGCGCACGTCCTCGGCGACTTCCCGCGCCGTCAGTACGATGCTCACGTCCACCTCGTCGCTGGCGTCGGCGACCAGCGCTTTCGCGGCGTCGAGATTCGCGCCCGCCAGCGTCTCGACCGACTCGGGGTCGCCGTGGATGACATGGTGGCCCGACTCGTAGAGGTCCATCGCTCGCTCGCGGTCGGGTTCCACGATGACGTACTTCACGTCCCACGACTCCAACTCGGAGATGAGCGTCTCGGCCCGCGGCGAGTGGGTGCAGATGACCACGTGGTCTTCGAGGTCCTCGACCGCCGTCGGGAGCGTGGTCGAGAGGGCGTCTTCGAACAGCGGAACGACGAACACCGGCAGGGCCATGAAGATGAGGACGACCCCGGTGAGGTCCATAATCATCACAGCACGTTCATCTCGGGGGTCTCCCACGGCGCGTCGGAGCCGTATCCGGTCGTCGTGAACGTCTCTATCACGACCTGTAGGGAGTGGTAAAACGGCTGATTGTGGCCCTCGTAGACGGTCATCCCGTAGTCGTAGACCAGCGCGTAGCCGAAGAAGACGACCACGAGCGTCGAGAGGTAGTAGAGCGTCCTGCGCTTCCACTTGTCCATCGGGCGTGATTTCCGCGTGGGGGATAATGGATTTGGGGTATTCGGGGCCGTCGTTCGCGCCGCCGACTCCCCTGCCGCCTGACGCACCTTTTACTCCCGCCGGGCGACGTAGGGGCATGGAGTACACCACGCTCGGCGACACGGGCACGGAGGTCAGTCGAATCTGTCTCGGATGTATGAGTTTCGGGTCGAGCGACTGGCGGCCGTGGGTGTTGGACCCCGAGGAGGGCGAGGAGATACTCGAGCGCGCAATCGACCTCGGTATCAACTTCTTCGACACCGCGAACATGTATTCGAACGGCGAGAGCGAGCGCGTACTCGGCGATGCGCTGGAGGGTCGGCGCGACGAGAGCGTCGTCGCCACCAAGTGCTACTTCCAGATGGACGACGACGACCCCAACTCCGGGGGTCTCTCGCGGAAGGCAATCGAGCAGGAACTCGAAAACTCGCTGGACCGCCTCGGGATGGACACCATCGACCTCTACCAGATTCACCGGTGGGACGACGACACCCCCATCGAGCAGACCCTGCGCGCACTCGACGACGCGGTGCGCCGCGGGAAGGTCCGCCACGTCGGGGCCTCCTCGATGTGGGCCTACCAGTTCGCCGACGCCCTCCACGCCAGCGACAGTCTCGGACTGGAGCGGTTCCAGACGATGCAGAACCACTACAACCTCGTCTACCGGGAGGAAGAGCGCGAGATGCTTCCCCTCTGCGAGCAGGAGGGCGTCGGCGTGATGCCGTGGAGTCCCCTCGCGCGGGGATACCTGACCCGGCCCCACGAGGACATCGACGCGACGACCCGCGGCGAGACGGAAGAACACATGTACGACCACCCCTACCGCGAGGGCGGCGGGAAGGAGATAAACGAGCGCGTGCAGGAACTCGCCGCCCAGAAGGGTGTGACGATGGCCCAAATCTCACTGGCGTGGCTCCTGCACAAAGACTGGGTGGACGCGCCCATCGTCGGCACCACCAGCGTCGAACACTTAGAAGACGCGGTGGAGGCGCTGGAAATCGACCTCTCGGCCAGCGACATCGCGTACCTCGAAGAACCCTACGAACCCGTGGAAGTCTCGGGCCACGACTGACGGCGAGTCCGACCATGAACCTGACAGCACACGACGTGCGGGCCGACGACGGCACCCGACTCCGGGTGTGGGAGGACGCGCCCGAGAGCGGGGAGGACGCGGGCGCGGCGGGCGATTCACCCGCCTCCGACGACGCGGGCGCGGCGGACTCGTCCGCCGCGCCCGCCGAGGCGGTCCTGTTCGTCCACGGGGCCATCACCCACTCGCGGGCGCTGTTCGCCCCGCCGGTCGAGGGACGCGAGTCGCCGTCCGGCGACTCGCGTCTCGACGCCTCCTACTCGTGGCTCCGCGCGACCGCAGACGCGGGCAGAACCGCCTACGCGCTCGACGTGCGGGGCTACGGCGACAGCGAGTTCCCGCCAGCGATGGCCGACCCGCCCGAGGCGAACGACCCGCCGGTCCGGGCCGGAGACGCCGCGGACGACGTTGCCGCCGCGTTCGACTTCGCAACCGCGCGCCACGGGCGAGTCCACCTCGTCGGCGTCTCGTGGGGCACCATGACGACCGGCCGATTCCTCGCCGACCGCGACTCGGGAGCGAACGCGACCGACGTGGCCTCCTACGTCCAGTGCGCGCCGGTGTACGACCCGCCCTACGACTTCTCGGAACTCGTCTCGGCGTTCGGTCTCGACGCGGACCTCGGCGCGTACTACGTCGAGGACCGCGAGACGGTCGCCGAACGGAAGGACGCCGACGAGAATCTCGCGCTCTTCGAGGGCGTCTGGCGCGCGATGGTCGAGTCCGGGCAGGGAGCGGCCGCCGACCGCGAGGACGCCTACGTCGCCCAGACCGGCGCGCTGGCCGACGTGCGCGACTGCTGTGCCGGGAGTCCGCCCTACGACCCCGCCGCCATCGACGCGCCGACGCTCGTCGTCCGGGGGACCGACGACGACACCGCCCGCCGGTCGGACGCCCTGACCCTCTACGACGAACTGGGCGCGGCCGACGACCGAAAGGAGTACGCCGAACTCGCCGGGGCCGACCACTACGCGATGCACGGCGACCGGCGGCGGGCGCTCTACGACCTCGTGACCGCGTTTCACGACAGAAATTAGAAGCGGTTCACAACCGCAGTCGGACCGGACTCCGGACCGACACGCGGTCGGTCCAGTAGAGTTCGGCCAGCGCCCAAGCCGCCAGCGAGACGCCCGAGAGAGCGGTCAGGAGTACGTCGAACAGGCCCATCCACGCCGGAATGACCCACTTGAGTCCGTGGTAGAGTTTCGAGGGAACCAGCGACCGGACCGCGCCGTAGACCTGCGCGCCGAGTCCGCGGTTGGCGTCTCCGGAGTCGTCGGTCGTAATGCCCGGCGTCCGCGACTCGTAGTCGAGGGCCGTCGCGCTCGCGCCGCCCGCGCTCTCGTCGCCCGTGCCGAGGCGTTCGGCCTCGTAGGGTTTCGCCATCGACACCTGCCAGACGATTTCGCCCTGCCGGTTCACCTCGAAGACGCGGTTGCTGTGGGTGTCGGTAATCAGGGTCCGGCCGTTGGGCAGACGGTCGGCGTCCCGGGGCCACTCCATCTTGGCGTCCCGCCACGTCCACGTCCGAGTCCACGACTCGTTCTCGCGCTGGTACTCCACGATGCGGTTGTTCTCGGAGTCCGCAATCACGGCCGCCGGGCCGCCGCGTTCCTCGGGGATGTAGTCGGGGTTGTGCTGTTCGTAGAGCGTGTCGTGGTCGTCGTCCGCGCCGAGCGTCCGGTTTTCGAGCAGTCCGCGCTCGCGGTGGATGAACCACACTTGGTCGTGGTTCCGGGGGTCGGCCATCACGACGTTCTGGTCTTCGAGGTACTCCACGTCGTTGAGGTGGGTCCAGTCTCGGATGGGACCGCCGGTCGAGTAGGGGAACTCGCTCCGGGCGCGCCACTCCCACGTAATCACGTTCGACGAGGTGTTGACGACGAACACCCGGTTGTGGAAGATGTCGGCGACCAGATAGTGGCTGTCGTCGATGCGGTCCACGTCGTGGACGCTGTCGTGGGAGTGGCGCGTGACCACCTCGTAGGTGTAGACTCGCTCGGACTCGCCGGTACTCAGGTTGAGGCGTTCGACCACGTTCCGGACGCAGTTCAGACTCGAACCCGGCCCGAGTTTACACTTCGAGTTCGGGCGGACGGAACTTCCGACGTACGTCACGGTGTAGGCCTCGCCGGGAACGGGGTCAACGTCGAAGATTCGCTGGTAGGCTCTGGTCTCGTACACCACGTCGCCGTCGCCTGCGAACGCGGTGAGACTGCCGTTCTTCTCGTCGTTGTAGTGGGCGGTGACGATTGTGAGGTTCTCGGCGGCCCGGAGTTCGTCCGGTTCGTGGACGACCGGATTCTCGGCGGCGGACTCGTCGCCATCCACCGCGGCCAAGACGCTCCCGGTGTGCGTCAGAAAGACGCCGCCGGTGGGCACGACGACGAGAAACGCGAACGCGACTCGTAAATACGTCTGATACGACCCCATGGAAACAACCCCTAAAGGGACCGATTTATAGGTTGCGATTACAGGTTTATTTTCTTATACTTTTTGAGCGACGAAGGAGTCCGACGCCCGGCAGAACCCTAATGGAAGCGAAGAGCGAACCGAACGACATGACCACGACTTCGGACCGACTCCCGGAGCGAACAACTGCCGACGCGCTCTCTCGTCTCGCCGCGTCGGTCCGGACCGAGGACGACCGCCCCGAAATTCCGGTCGAAGCGCCGTACTCTGGAAGTACCATACAAACGATTCCCGCGAGTACGTCCGCGGACGTACTCGCGGCGTTCGAGCGCGCGCGGGAGGCCCAACCTGCGTGGGCCGACCGTGAGGCGTCCGAGCGCGCGGCCGTCGTCCGGCGGTTTCACGACCTCGCGTTGGACCGGCGGGCCGAACTGCTCGACGTGACCCAACTCGAAAGCGGGAAAGCGCGCATCGACGCCTTCGAGGAGGTGCTGGACGTGGCGACCACCGCGCGCCACTACGCCCACCGCGCCGCCGACTACCTCGCGCCCTCGCGCCGGAAGGGGGCGCTTCCGTTGCTCACGAAGACCACCGTCAACCGGCGACCCGTCGGCGTCGTCGGCGTCGTCTCACCGTGGAACTACCCGATGACGCTCTCGGTGTCGGACGCGATTCCGGCCCTGCTCGCGGGCAACGCCGTGGTGTGCAAGCCAGCGAGCGAGACGCCGTTTACGGCGCTGGCGCTCCGGGACCTCCTCCGGGAGGCCGGGACGCCCGACGACGTGTTTCAGGTCGTGACGGGCCACGGGAGCGAGGCGGGCGGCGCAGTCGTCGAGGAGGCCGATTACGTCTGTTTCACCGGAAGCACCGAGACCGGCCGGGAGGTGGCCCGGCGCGCGGGCGCGAATCTGACCGACTGCTCGCTCGAACTCGGCGGCAAGAACCCGATGGTGGTTCTCGCGGACGCCGACATCGAAACGGCGGTGGAGGGCGCGATTCAGGGGTGTTTCACCAACGCGGGCCAACTCTGCATCTCGTTCGAGCGCCTCTACGTCGCCAGCGAGGTCTACGACGCGTTCTTAGACAGGTTCGTCCGGCGGACCCGCGCGCTTGACCTCCGACCGGCCTACGACTACGGGCCGGACGTGGGGTCGCTGGTCGGTCCGGACCAACTCGAAACCGTCGAGCGACACGTCGAGGACGCCGTGGCGAAGGGCGCAGACGTGTTGACCGGCGGCCGAGCGCGGCCCGACATCGGGCCGTACTTCTACGAACCGACGGTTCTGTCGGGCGTGACCGACGAGATGGCGGCCGGGTGCGAAGAGACCTTCGGCCCGGTGGTGTCGGTCGAACCCTTCGACGCCGAGTCGGAGGCGATTCGGATGGCGAACGACTCCGACTACGGTCTGAACGCGAGCGTCTGGACCGAGGACGGCGAGCGCGGCCGGGACATCGCCCGGCGTATCGACTGCGGGACGGTCAACGTCAACGACGCCTACGCCGCGGCGTGGGCCTCCATCGACGCGCCGATGGGCGGGATGAAGGACTCGGGACTCGGGCGACGGCACGGCGACGAAGGGTTCCTGAAGTACACCGAGGCACAGACCGTCGCCGAACAGCGCGGCGCGCCGATTGGCGCGCCGCGCGGGGTGCCCGACTCGTGGTACGCGACGGGGATGGCGCTCGCGCTCCGAGCGATGGACCGGATTCCGGGGGTGCGGTGATGGCGGAATCGGTGTTCCTGACCGGGTTCCCCGGCTTTCTGGGGTCCGAACTGGTCGCGCGCTTGCTCGACCGGTACCCCGAGGACGTGCCGGTTCGGTGTCTGGTTCAGTCGAAGTACCGGGACCTCGCCGAGCGACGCGCCGCCGAAATCGAGGGACGAAAGCGCGACGGGGAGCGAAACCGGGAGCGCGACCCGCGCGACGGCGCGGACGAGTCCGCGCCGTCGCGCGTCGAACTGTACGAGGGCGACGTTACGGAGTCGGACCTCGGCTTGGGCGACGACTACGCGGACTTGCAGGCCGACGCGGTGGAGGTGTACCACCTCGCGGCGGTGTACGACCTCGGAGTCGCCCGCGAGGTGGGGATGGCGGTCAACGTCGAGGGGACCCGCAACGTGCTGGACTTCGCGGCGGGGTGTCCGGCCCTCCGGCGGTTCCAGTACGTCAGCACCTGCTACGTCAGCGGGCGGCACGACGGCGTGTTTACCCACCGTGACCTCGACGTGGGACAGACCTTCAACAACCACTACGAGGAGACCAAGTTTCTCGCGGAGGTCGAGGTCCAGCGCCGGATGGACGACGGTCTCCCGGCGACGATTTACCGGCCAGCAATCACCGTCGGCGACAGCGAGACGGGCGAGACTCAGAAGTACGACGGGCCGTACTACCTGCTGGAACTGCTCGGGCGGCAGTCGGCGCTCCTGCCGGGCGCGAACGTCGCCGCGGTGCCAACGTTCGGGGACCCCCGCGACTACGAAGTCAACGTCGTGCCCCGCGACTTCGTAGTCGAGGCGATAGCCAACCTGAGCGCCCGCGACGACTCCGCGGGCGAGGTGTATCAGCTCTGTGACCCGAACCCGCCCACCGTCGCGGGGATGGTCCGGACGTTCGCGGCGGCGACGGGCACCCGGATTCTCCGGGTGCCCGTGCCGGGCGGCGCGAGTCTCGCCCGGCGCTCGCTCGACGCGATTCCGGGACAGCCGACGCGCTCGGGGTCGAACCGGCGGTTCTGGACTACTTCGTCCACCCGACGAGTTACACCTGCGCGAACGCGATTCGGGACCTGCACGGGAGCGGGGTCGCGTGCCCGGCGTTCGAGGAGTACGCCGACGCGCTGGTTCGGTTCTTCCGCGAGAACCCCGACGTGTCCGCGGACGCGATGACGTAGACGCGGCGTCAGAGAACGATTTACCTTCGGTGGAGACGTGTTCTTCTTTCTCTACAGTATCTATATCCATTTTATAGAATTGTATATCAGTCTCTAATCGGTCGCGGCCGTCGCCGACTCGTCGGCGACGGCCGCGTGATTGTGGCGACCGCGACGACTGCGCGGTGGCCGTGCGACCGACGAACCGTTCTGTCGAGTCGAGTCCTCCTCTTCGGAAATCCCTCGCGTTTCGGTCGCTCGCCGAGAATTTTTCAATAAGCATTTATAGGATTCATACGAAGAATGTGGCCATGCGACGCCGCGAATTTATCGCTGGTACCGGCCTCGTGGCCGCCTCCGCGCTCGCAGGCTGTTCCAGCGGCAGTAGCTCCCCACCGCCGCGAAAGTCGAACGTCTTCCGGAACATCGAGACCGAGAACGGAAAACTCCAAATCGACCTCGAAGAGAACACGTGGGTCGTGTCCCGGTACGACTCCGACGGCCAGAGCGCGCTCGCCGACCCCAACGAAGTCGGCGGCTTCAGCCCCGTCGGGAGCGCCCGCGCGAAGGGCAAAGGCGGGAGCGGCGGCCGCGGTGCCACCGGCCGCGCGGACGGTGGCTACAGTAGCGCCCCCAAGACCGGCCACGGACGCGCGTGGTGGCACGGCGGCGCGTACGCCGACGACTGGTACGACGACCACGACGACGACGTGTCGAGGTACAGCGTCACCGCCGCGACGCTCGGGGTGGCTTACCTCGGGAGTGACTTCGAGATGGAGGACGACGCGCCCGGCGCGGGACCGGTGCCGTGGGACTGCCGCGTGAGCGACCCCGACGGGACCGAGACCTGCGAGATTCGACGGGACGGCTGGTACCGCGTCGGCGCGGAACTCGTCGGCGGGCCGAACAACCACGACTTCGAGTGGGAGTGCGTGGACCTGAAAGTGGACGAGGGTCTCGGGACCGACGCCGGGTACGAAGTCGAGAAGCAGTGGAAAGTTTCCCCACGGATTTAACTCCGTCCAGTTCGCGGGTGTTTCCGACGCGAAGACTCCGCCGCCTTCCCCGACTCCCTGACCTATGCCGAACGTCTCCACGCGGACCAAGACGCTGACCCTGCTGGCAATCACGTACGTCGTGTCGTTCTGTAGCTTCGCCTACGAGTTCGTCTACTCGGAGTTGCTGACCGTGATGTACGGCGGCACCGTCACCCAGTACGTCATCACGGTCGGTCTGTACTTCTTCAGTCTCGGCGTCGGGTCGGCGATGTCCGACGACTTGCAGGCCGACGCGCCCTCGAACTTCTTCCGGACCGAGGTGTATCTGGCCGCAGTCGCGCCCGCGGGGTTCATGCTCGTCGTCGGTCTCAACAGCGTGACGATTCCGAAGGCCGTGCCTGCAGAAGCCGTGTGGGTCGCCGCGCGACTCCCCGCCATCGCGGTCGGGTTCCTCTCGGGCTTCTGAACTCCCCTTGCTGACCCGGATGGTCGAACGGACCGACGAGTCGGGGCGCGTCCTCCCGACCGCGGTCACGCGCGGGTTCGGCCGCCTCTACGGGGCCGCGCTGGGCGTCCTCGGACGGTTCTGGAGCGTCGAGCGCACGCCGGGCGACCGGAGCGGTCTCTCGGTCGTGCTGGCGATGGACTACGTGGGCGGCCTGTTTGGGGCCGTCGTCTACGCGAAGGTTCTCTACCCCGCGCTCGGACTCGTGCCGACCATCTTCGTGCTGGCCCTGCTGAACTGCGTGGCCGCGCTGGTGTTCGTCGCCCGGTTCAGCGAGCGCTCGTGGGGCCTGTTCGCGGGCGAGCGCCGCGTGCTGGCGAGTCGGGAGTCGGCCGCGCTCCTCGCGGCGTGTCTCGTCCTGACCGCCGGGTACGCGGGCGCGGTCGCCAACCACCGGCAGGTTGACCGCGGCGTGACCGAACTCTACCTCGAACAGCAGATAGAGTCCGAGTACGCGAAGGGCGCGATGGACGCCGAAATCACCAGCCAGTGGACCACCCAGTACCAGCACGTCGTCCGCTACGACCGGACGTGGACCGGAAGCGGAGCGAACCCTTACTTCCCCGGCGAGACCGAGCAGTGCCTCCGACTCGGCACCGCGGTCCAACTCTGCGAGAGCTGGGCCGACTCCTACCACCGGGGACTCGTGGACGTGCCGATGTCGATGTACGACCGCGGACCGGAGACGAACGTCCTCGTCGTCGGCGGCGGCGACTGGATAGCCATCGACCACCTCCGGAAGTACGACGTGAGCGTGGACCACGTGGACTTGGACGCCGAGTTCATGGCCCACGCGCGAAACGACTCGTTCTTCGCGCGCTGGCACGACGACGCCTACGAGTACGACCGACTGAACACCACGGTCGGCGACGGCTACGCCTACCTCAAGAACACCGACGAGACCTACGACCTCGTGTTGCTCGACATCCCCGGCGCGACGGACGACGACCTGCTCAAGCTCTACTCCAAGGAGTTCTACGGGTCGCTCCGGCGGCACCTCGAACCAGACGGCGCGGTGGTCGCGTGGGCCTACTCCCAGTACGGCTACCCCCAGCACCACAAGGCGTACCTGAACACGGTCCGAGCGGCCGGGTTCGACCGCTACGCGCCCTACTGGGCGTGGGAGGACGTGGACCGCGACGGCGACGTAGAGCGCGTAGAGCAGTTCTACGTCCTCGCGCCCGGCGAGCGAGCGCCGTTCCCCGACCCCGATTCGGCCCGCGCCACCGAGTACGTCCGGCGCTACGCCGACCGCTACCGCGACCTGCGGTGGCGCGCGATTCCGGGCTACCGCGGCGTCGAAGTCAACTCGCTGTTCGACCCGAACTACGACATCATCGTAGATACCTGACGACCGACCACCAACACCAATGTCATCGCAACACGCATCCCGACTCTACTTCGCGTACGCCGCCAGCGAGCCGAATCTGGAGGTGTTCGACGTGAAGCGCGTGGTCCCGAGCGAACTGCTCGGCGCGCCCGCGGCGCTGACGATTATCGGCGAGTCCCACTACGTCGGCGTCCCGGCGCTGGGATTCCACGAGGTCTGTTCGTGCAAGCCGATTTCGGGCGACTCGACCGCCGAAACACCGCTCCGGCGCGGCGTCGAGCGCAACTTCGCGTTCGAGAACGACCGCCTCCGGGTCGAGACCAGCGCCGAGGTCCGGCCAATCGAGGCGTTCCCCGGTCCCGAGGGGGCCGACGCCGCCTTCCGGTTCGGCCCGGACGCGTGGACGACCATCGAACTCGGCGAGGCGGACGGGACCGACGCGTCGGTCCCGTCCGCCGGGTCGCCCGCGGGCGATGAGGCGACCTACGAGACCTACCACACCTACCCCGAACACGGGATTGCGGTTTACACGTATACCATATTGTCTCCCGCACGCGAGCGCGCGAAAGACGAGCGAACGGACGAACCGACGCGAACGGACGAACCGACTTCGACCGCTCTCCGACCGACAGACGACTGACACACCACCGATTCATCATGACCGACCACACCGCAGAGACCTACGACGGCGACGTAACGCTCACCGGCCACGAAGACGCCCCGGTCGAAGTCCGGGACCCCGAGGACGTGTACCTCCGGACCGGAAGCGTCGAGGGCGACCTCGAACTCCGGAACCCCGAATACGTCTTCACTCACCAACCCACCGGCGACGCCGACGTGGGCGACCCCGAGACGGTCGTCCGGGGAAACCTCGAAGACGGGTACGCCGAACCCGGCGGCGTGACCGGCGACGCAATCGTGGCGGACGCCGAAGACGTGTTCGTCTCGGCCGAAACTTCGGGCGGCGACCTCTCGGTGGTCGGCCCCGAAAACGTCTACGCCGACGACGTGGCACTGCCCCGCGACCCCGACGACTACGACGTGTCGCTCACCGGGTGGAAGCAGTCGGGCAGTGCCAGCGACCCGGACGCGGGCGTCCGGGTCGCGGGCGCAGACCACGAGGTCAGCGTCGAGAAGGCTCGGACCGACCTCGACGTGTACGTCGTGGGCCGCGACCACGAAATCGAGATTACGGGCCGGAGCGCCAGCGTCTCGGTTTACCTGCTGGGGTACGACAACACCGTCAGGGTCGGGGCGTACCTCGACAGCGAGGTAGTCGCCGACACCGGGTTCGACAACGAGGTGATTTCCGAACCCTATCCCGTTGAGGACCTCATCGAGACATCGAAAGACGAGGCGTTCGACCGCGCCGGGTTCGGCCGCCGGAAGGTCACGTATCAGGTTCCCGCGGAGGGCGACGACTGGTGTCCCAACTGCGGCGAACCCGCCGACGCCATCGTGGAACGCCACCAGATGGAAGCCCTGTTCGTGTTCGGCCGCCCGGTCAAGACCTACGACCGAAGCACCAACCCCGCCAAGGAGTGCGAACACTGCTCGCGGAGCGCCTTCGACGCGAGTCTCACCGAGCGCGAGCGAAAGGACGTGTTGAAGTGACGACGCTTCGCGGTTGGATTCCGGCCGGAAGAGACCGAATCTATATATCGGAGGGGTGAGCAATGACGGTACGTGTGACAACCCCCCTCGAATCGCCCGCCAACCGACCCCCGGCCGCTCGGCCACCCGACTCCACCCATGGCACGAACTGAAGAACGCTCGGCCGCCGACGCGACGACGACCTGTCAGTACACGTTCGACCCGGCGAGGCACACCGACGCGCGCCTCCAGACGACGTGGGAGTGCCCCCACGAGGCCCACGGCGACAGCGACTACTGCCGGTTCCACATGTCCCGCGACGAACGGGCCAGCAACGACGTGACCGCCGAGGACATCGTAGCGCGACTCAAGCGGAACCTCGAATCCGACGACGTTCGCGCCAACGAGTACGTCGGCGCGAACCTCCCGCATCTCTCGCTGACCTATCAGGACATCAACGGCGGGACCAACCACGTCCTCAACTTCCAGTACGCCGACATCGACGGACTCGACATCACTCATGGCCGCCTCGAACAGGGTCTGAACCTCCGGGGTGCCACCGTCGGCACACTCAAGTTCGAGGGCGCGACCATCGGCGGCGTCCTCGACGGCGACCAGTTGTCGGTCGAAGGAACCCTCTCGGCCTACGAGACCACCTTCCGCGAGGACGTGTCGTTCGTCGGCGCGAGTTTCCACGGAGAAGTGAACTGCGACGAGACGACGTTCACCGACGACACGAGTTTCGAGGGCGCGACGTTCCACGACGTGGCCCACTTCCGGAACGTCGAGACGACAGGCACCAGCCACGTCTTGGACGACCACATCTCGTTCGCCGGGGTGGAGTTCCGCGACGACGCGAGTTTCCGGCAGGCGACGTTCCAGTACGTCACCTTCGAGGACACGACGTTCCACGCGGCGTCGGACTTCGAACACGTCGAGTTCGAGGGCGACACCCGCTTCGGCGGCGTCGTCTTCGACCGGATGGCCGACTTCGACGAGGCCCGCTTCCACGACGACGCCTGCTTCGAGGACGCCCGGTTCAAGGCGCTGGCGGAGTTCCGCGGCGTCGAGTTCAACGGCGGCAGTCGGACGACCAACGACGACGTGACCTTCGAGGGCGCGCGCTTCGAGGGCGAGGCCGACTTCAAACTCGCGCGCTTCCGGTTCGCCGACTTCAAGGACGCTACCTTCGAAGGCGAGTTCAACCTCGACCGGGCGGTGTTCGACGCGCGGGCCGACTGCCACCGCATCGAAATCTCGGGTCTCGCCAACCTCGAGCGCTCGGAGTTCCGCGAGGGCGTGACGTTCGACGGGAGTACGTTCGCTGGCGACGTGGAGGCGGTCGAAGCCCAGTTCTACGGCGACGCCGATTTCGTGGGGGCGACGTTCCGGTCGCGCGTCCGGTTCACGGAAGCCCGGTTCCGCGAGGACGCGAGTTTCAGGGAGGCGGCGTTTCACGACGCGGCCATCTTCCGCGGCGTCGTCTTCGAGGGCGAGGCCAAACATCTCGAAGAGAACGCGTCGTTCGACGAGGTGACGTTCGAGGCGACCGCGGACTTCGAGGCCGCGAGTTTCACCAACGGGTCGTTCCGGGACGTGACGTTCCACGACGAGGGGAACTTCCGGACCGCCGAGTTCCACAAGGGCGTCGAGTTCCGGATAGTCGCGGGCGGGAGCGGCGACACGTACGTCGATTTGACCGAGGCCACGCTCTGTGGCGGAAGCGTCGTGATAACCGCCGACAGCGTGGTCCTCTACGACCTGACGAAGGCGACCCTCGGCGACCTGAATCTGGAGAGCGAGGGCAACCAACACCAACTGCTGGACCACTTCCGGTTCTGCCTTACGGACTTCGACCACTTCGACTTCAGCAACCACCACGCCTACCTCGAACGCAACGACTGGAACGTCCACGACTTCCTCGGCGACGAGTCGTCGGGTCGCTACGACGTGGAGATGACCAACGAAGTCATCGAAGAGACCTACCGGAAGGCTCAAGACAGCGCCAACGCGGTGGGCGACACGCCCGCGATGCGGGAGTTCGAGTTCAAGCGGTACTTCTACAACCGCAAGAAGAACGTGGACATCGTTCTCCACGAGTACTCGCTTGACGTGTGGGGCCGACTCCGGAAGGGCGCGAGCGTAGGTCTCAACTTCTTCATGCAGTTCACCTGCGGGTACGGCAACCGACTGCCCCGAATCGCGGTGTTGACGTTCCTGTTGCCCGCGCTGTTCGGCGTTCTCTACGTCCTCGGCGGTCCGCTACAGACCCAAGCGGGCGTCATCTGGGACGCCGCCCAACCCTCCACGACGCTGTTCGAGGGGCTTTACTACAGTTACATCAGTTTCAGTACCATCGGCTACGGCGACATCGGCCCGGTCGGGTGGGCCGCGAAGATTCTGGCGGCGAGTCAGGGGATGTTGAACGGGTTGTTCTTCACTCTGCTCACGTTCACGCTGTTCAAGCGAGTCCTCGGCGGGAACTAGGTTCCGGGCGGATTTTCGGCGGTCGTCGGAGATTTTTGGTCTCCGGCCAACTGTCTCTTTCTGCGCGCTCGTGAAACATCCAACCCGGCGCGCGCGGACGCGACCGCTTGCGTGTCGCGTCCGACCGCGCGAGGGATGACTGAGTAAGCGACCGGAGGGAGCGAACGAAGGAATCGGTTGGGGAGGGTGTGGCCCGCGGTGGCGGTTGCGGTGCTGTGCGGTCGTGATTGGTTCAAGCCTGACGTAACTCTTCGTCGCCGTCGCGGGCGTCTCGGACTCGACCCTACTGTGATTTCTGGGTTCAAGCCCGACGTAACTTCCCGTCGCCGATTCCCGTTCGCGGTGCTGTTCGGCCCTCGCCACTACGGATAACTAAACCATTCCCTAACGAATATATACCTGTCCGAAAGAAACGAAAATACGTCCGAAACCACGAGCGACGTGTCTCGACTCAGGCGTCCACTTCTTTCCACTCGGACTCGCCGTCGTCGTCTTTCAGCAACTCGGGTTTGCCGAGCGGAAGCGACCCGAACAGCGCGTAGTGGACCGCGAACGCGACGGCGAGCAGTCCGACCAGTGCGAACGCACCGCGTTTGAGTTTGGAAGTCATGGGCGACGGTAGGGAGCAGTCCGACAAGAGGTCTCCGGTCCTCGCCGACCGCGGGGCGTCTTCGATACGGTCCGGTCGCGCGTCACCGATTCCGGCAGAAACCTATCTCGACAGAAACTATTTCCCGCGCTCGGGCGTAGGCCCGGCCATGAGCGACGACCGAAGCGAACTCCGGACCGCCGCAGAGAAACTCCACGAGGCCCGCGAGGGCACCGACCACGCCGACGCCGCCGAGCGCCTCGAAACCTACGCCGAACAGGTCGAGACGATGGCTGACGCCGACCGCGGACCGGACCACGGCCGACTCGCGCGCCTCGAACACAACCTTCACGACGTACAGTCGGACCTCGACGCCGACGCGACCGAGGCCGTGAAGTCCGCGCTCGAACACGCCCAAGCGTATCGCTCAACCGTCGAAGGCGTCTGAGAGGGCGTCTCGCGTCGGCTCGCTGGCGTATCGCACAGGACTTTGTGTTTTTTGCCGGGTTGGACGGTGACGAGGACCGACGGAGAGGAAAGTCGGTGAGAGGGGACTACGGAGAAAAGTCGGTGACGGAGTAGCGCGACAGGCTCGAACCAATCAGACCGCGACCGCACCGCACAGCACCGCGACGGCCACGTCCTCCCCAACCGCCTGCGGTCCTCACTTCGTTGCGGTCCTCGGCCCTCGCGCGGATGGGCGCGGCCACTTGCGGGCCGCGCCCGCGCGCGCCGGGGTCGAAAATCGTGCCGGAGTGCCGAGTCGAAAGTCGTCCCGAGGCGTTCCGTCGTCGGTCGCCGTCAGTCGTCGGCCGTCGTCGCCTCGCGCTCCCGAACCGGCCGCAACTCCGCGCTGAAGTGGCGGAGTTCGGCCATCTCGGGTTCGTCCACGATTTCGAGACCCGAAATCTCGCCCGCGTCGCGGCGCTCGGCGACTCGCTCGAACGTCTCGGCGACGTGTTCGAGGTGGTCCGCGCCGTAGGTCCGGCGGGGGAGCGACAGGCGGACGAGTTCCGGCCGGTCGGTCTCGGGGAACGCGAAACTCCCCAACTCGACGCCGCGGACCGCGCCCTCGCGGTAGAGTTCGCAGACCAACGCCTGACCGGGGAACTGCTCGGTCGGAATCTCGGGCAGGAACTCGGCGGCGTTCACGTACACCGCGTGGCCGCCCGTGGGTCGCTCGACCGGCACGTCGCGGTCGGCCAGCAGGTCGCCGAGTCGCTGGACCTGCCCCACGCGGTCGGCGACGTAGGACTCTTCGACCGCTTCGCGGAGACCGACCGCCATCGCCTCCAAGTCCCGACCGGCCATCCCGCCGTAGGTCGTGAACCCCTCGTAGAGGATGCCTCGCTCACGGGTCTTCGCGTAGAGGTCGTCGAGTTCCGGGTCGTCCCGAATTCCGACGAACCCGCCGACGTTGACCAGTCCGTCTTTCTTGCCGCTCATCACGATTGCGTCGGCGTACGAGAGTTGTTCGCGGGCGATGTCCGCGACAGACCAGTCTGCGAACTCGTCTTCGCGCTCCCGGACGAAGTAGGCGTTCTCGGCGAACCGGCAGGCGTCTACGACGAACGTCGCGTCCAACTCGTCGGCCACCGCGCGGGCCTCTCGGACGTTCTCGACGCTGACTGGTTGGCCCGCCAGCGAGTTGTTCGTGATGGTGACGAGGACCGCGGGGACGTTCTCCGCGCCCACCTCGTCGGCCAACTCCCGGACTTTCTCCACGTCGAGGTCCCCCGCGAACGGCCGGTCGCCGTCCAGCGCACCCTCGCGGGGGCAATCGACCGGTTCGGCCCCGTTGTTGGCGATGTGCGCCCGCGTCGTGTCGAAGTGGGTGTTGTTCGGCACGTAGTCGCCTTCTTCGACCAGCGCGCCGTAGAGAACGTTCTCGGCCCCGCGTCCCTGATGGGCGGGGATGATGCGCTCGAACCCCATCACGTCCGAGATTGCCTCTTGCAGTCGGTCGAAACTCCCGCTCCCGGCGTAGGCCTCGTCGCCGACCATCATCGCGGCCCACTGGGACTCGCTCATCGTCCCGGTTCCGCTGTCGGTCAGCAGGTCCACGAACACCCCGTCGGAGTCGAGATTGAACACGTTGTACCCCGCCGTCTCCAGATTCGCCTCGCGTTCGTCGCGCTCCGGAAGTCGAATCGGCGAGACCACTTTCGATTTGTACGCTCGCATGTCCGGGACGACGACCCCGCGGAACGTATTGCTTGCGAGACATCTTTGGGCGGAAGTGGTCGCCTGCGGTTGTCGCGTTCCGAATCTGGACACTGACCGACGGACCTGTCCGCGGACCGTTCGGGAGCGTTTCGTGAACGTTTACGTAAACGCAAACGCTTTCGATGCCGAGATTTGATTTTATCTCTGTCGGCGTGTTTGCCCGACAGACCTAAGACAATCGTCCATCTGTCACTAGTTATCGTGTCTGACGAAACCTCCGACGGCGGAGGCGACGACAGAACTCCGCCGTTCGACTCCGAGGTATTGGACGGGTCCGGGCGAACCGACGAACTCTTCGAGGCGGTGGCGGACCCGCGCGCCCGACGCGTCCTCTCGTATCTCGAATCGGTCTCGGTGAACGTGGTCGAACTCGATACTCTCGTGGACCACGTTGTGGAATGCGAAGCGGCGTCCGAAGACGACGACTCCGACACCCACCGGTCCGACGACGCGGACCGACATCGCCAGCGCGTGGCGGTGGCGCTTCACCACAACCACCTCCCGAAACTGGACGACGCCGCCGTCATCGACTACGACCCGCGGACGAAGGCGGTCCGCTACTGGGGCGACGACCGCGTGACCGCGTACCTCGAGATGTTCGAGGCGGTCGAACGCTCC